>CAIYYI010000316.1 GCA_903930345.1 uncultured Verrucomicrobiota bacterium | reverse complement strand
TGCGGCAGGGATGCCGCCGGCTCCGGCAGGCAAGGATGCCTGCCGCTACGGGTATGGATACGGGTATCCGTGTACGCACCCGAAATGCCAATGCCGAACAGTTGAGTGACCTTCAGCCCCGGTTTTTATTCGCGTCCATTGGCGTTGATTCGCGGTTGAACCTTGGCTTCGCGCACACCCGCCGTGCAACGACTCACCGTTCCGTAGCGGTGGGCATCCTTGCCCGCCGTATTACCCGGCTTCCAGCCGGGTCTTGGAGCCGAGTCGGGTTGAGGAATGGGCCGTGCGGCAGGGATGCCGCCGGCTCCGGCAGGCAAGGATGCCTGCCGCTACGGGTATGGGTACGGGTATGCCCACCCAAAGTGCCAATGCTAAACAGTTGAGCGACCTTCAGCCCCGGTTTTTATTCGCGTCCATTGGCGTTGATTCGCGGTTGAATCCTGGAGGAGCACGCAACCGCCGGGAGTGCTCCTCCTCTGAGTCCAGATAAGCCCACCCCAGCACAAAGGCAGCCACCGCCCCACCCCAGGCTCCACATCCCAATTTCCCCGGGGCTTTCCCAGCGGTTGCCAGGCACACGAGCGATAGGCACCCCAACAACCCCGCCAGCGTCACCCACCCCAGATTGGCGGGCCAGGGCACAGCGTGATTGAAATAATCCACCATGGTCTTGTGCCGATAATTCCAGTAGAGGCAGACCAGAGCCACGCTGACGAAGCCCCCCGCCAGGGCAACCAGAAACACCGGCCCATCAGACCGTGTCTGCCCCGGACCATGCCCCTGCAACACCACCGGTAGCGCCGCAGTCAACACCGCCGCCAGCACGAGCAGAGGCAGACCTTTGGAAAAATCCCGGGATTCCTGGTGCTTCCGGGCAAGCTCCGCGCCGCCCAGGCAGGTGAGCCCTAAAACCAGCATCCCCCAGCCCAACGGGAAATCCCGGACCATGCCCCAACCTGAAATCCAGGCACCGAGAAGGCCAAAAAGATTCCCGCCCAGAAGCAGGATCCATCCCCGCCCAAGGTGCCGCCGGGCGGGCCCCAGGAGGGCCATTCCCATCCCCCAAGCCGCTCCGCCCGCGAAGGCGATCCCGAAATCCCGCGTGCCCATCCCCAACACGGCGGCCAATCCGCCCGGATCCGCGAACGCCGCGAAGAGCAGCGGTCCGAGCAGCAGACCGACGCAGGAGCACAGGAGCCAACGGGTTTCGACCGCCCAGCCCCGCACCCCCCGCAACACCCGGGGCACAGCGGCCGCCGCCAGACCCCCAAAAAGCAACGGCAGCCACCCCCCCTTGGAGTTGGCTGCCGTTAACAATGTTGGAACGTCCATGCAGATCAGGCCGAACCCGTCCGCCGGAATCAATGGCCGGGGCTAAGCTGACTCTTCAGGTAAGTGCCAATGCCGATGATGATGGTCGAAATGATCAGGGCAGCTATGCCGGAGCCGATCAGGGCGTGGGCCTTCTTGCTGGAACCTTTCCACTCATGGAAAATCCAGCCCCACATCGTGCTGAAGATGATGATGCTGGCCATATGCAGGGTCCAACTGGCAAAGCCGAACTCGCCCATCTGGGTTTCTCCCATGGTGTAGAAGAAGAACTGCAAATACCAGGTTGTCCCCGCCAGGGCGGAGAAGAAGTAGTTGCGCAGCATGGGCACCTTGAGGTCCGCCTGGGAGTAGGCTCCCGCGCCTTTCGCCGCACCACCGCCATGCTCCCCGCCACTCGCCTGCAATCCGGCATGCTCCGGGCGCACATGGGTGGCCAGGTACTGGTAGGCGGTGCGGTTCTTGATGTTCAGGATCGCGCACCAGATGAAGTTGGTGGTGAACCCGCCCAACAGCACCACCACCAGCTTGGGCAGGCCGGTCCACAACGTGGAGGTGCCCGCCTTGGCCGATGCCTCAGCGATCGGGATGCCCGCCGTGAGCGCAAACGAGAAACCCGCACTCATGATGCCGGAGAAGGTGGCCACCAGGATGCCCTTGCTGAAACTGAACTCGGCAATCGCCTTCTTCTTCTCCGCCTCCGGCATTTCCTTTTCCTTGGTCAAACCCGCCAGCGCGGCGATGCCGATGCCAAGCAAACAAACCGCCACCCCCGCCAGCGTGATCTGGCCCGGCAATGTGGAGGCGATCTGCGCCAGGGTTTCCGGCACCGGAACCTCGGGGACAAAGCTCTTGAAGATGGGCGGCAGCAGCGTGCCAAACGCCGCGCAATACCCGAGCGCCACGCCCATGCCCAAAGACATTCCCAGATAGCGCATGGTGAGGCCGAAGGTCAGGCCGCCAAACCCCCACATGGCGCCGAAGAAGTAGGTCCACCACAGGGTTTTGGTCCCCTGGCGGCTCAGCACACCCACCAGATCCTCGGTCATCGTGAAGGCGAGGACCCAGGGCATGATGATCCAGGAGAAGAATCCGCCGACCAGCCAGTAGGTCTCCCACGACCATTTTTTCACGCCCTTGTAGGGCACATAAAAACTGCCGGAGGCCAGGCCGCCCAGCCAGTGGAAGAAGACGCCAAGAAATGGATTGGGTGTCATGGGTGCAAAGGTACTCAGAGATTAGCGTTTGGCCAGCACGTCTTTTTCATATTGTTTGACCTCCGCCAGCCAGGCGTTGGCCACGGGCACTCCCCGTTGCGCGCAGTAATGATCCCACACCGCGCCGAAGGGCAGCATTTTCAGATCCTCCATGAGCGCCAGCCGCGTGGTGTAATCCCCCGCCAATTCAGCCTGCTTCAGGGTGTCGATGGGCGCCAGCAGCGCCAGCAGCAGCGCCTTGATCATGTTGCGCGTGCCGATCACCCAGGCGGCCACCCGGTTGATGCTCGCGTCAAAGTAGTCCAGCCCGATGCGCACCCGGCCCAGATAATTGCCCCAGACAATTTCCTGGGCGATGGCCTGGAGATCATCCGTGAGCGTCACCACGTGGTCGCTGTCCCAGCGCACCCCCCGGCTGACGTGCAGCGCGATTTCCGGCAGGTAGCAGAGCGCGGAGGAGATCTTGTCCGCAATCCCCTCCGTTGGATGGTAATGCCCGGCATCCAGCGTCAGGAGCGTCTTGCGGCTCACGGCGTAGCCCAGGTAAAACTCGTGCGAACCCGGGGTGAAGCTTTCCGCGCCGATGCCGAACAGCTTCGGCTCCACGGAATCGACGTTGAGCTTGCGGTCAATCTTGCGGGCGAAGATGGCGTCCAGGGATTCCGCCAGCCGTTCGCGCGGCCCACGCCGATCCGCCGGGGTATCCTTCATGCCGTCCGGAATCCAGAGGTTGGTCAGGCAGGTGTTCTGCAGGGCCTTGCCAAAGGCCGCGCCGATCTCGCGGCTGCGGATGCCGTGTTCCACCCAGAACTGTCGGATGGCTTTGTCCGGGTGTGTCAGCGTCATGCCGCCCAGCACCTTCGGGTGCGAGAAATAGGTCTGGTTGAAGTCGAGGCCGATCTTGAGCGTCTTGGCCCAGGCCACCCAGTTCTTGAACTGCTCGATGCCCAGGGCATCGCGATCCACCTTTTTACCCTCCATTTCGGCGTAACAAGCGTGCAGGTTCAGGCGGTGCGATCCCGGGATCAGGGAGAGCGCCTTGGCAAAATCTGCCCGCAACTGGTCCGGCGTGCGCGCCTTGCCCGGGTAATTCCCGGTCACCGCCAGCCCGTCCCCCAGCGCCCCCCCGGCATTCTCAAAACCACCCACGTCGTCCCCCTGCCAGCAGTGCATGGAAACGGCCACCGTGGCCAGTTGTTTCATGACCTGTTCCGTGTCCACGCCGTAAGCGGCATACGTCTGCCGGGCCAACTGGTACGCTTTTTCGATATTCTGTTTTTTCATGACCATGCGCAAAAGGCCCGCCGGGGGCCGGTTAAAGGGTTACTGCAAGTCTGGGGAGTATGCCGGAAAAAATGCGAGCTGTCCTTGACGATCTGGCCATAAATTAGCACATTCTGGCCAGACACAGTTCAGCATGCGCGTTTTAAGCATTCACGAGTGGTTCCACGCGGATGGGTTTCCCATCGCGGTGGAACGGCGGGATCCCCAGGCGCCTTTCGGCCTGCATTCCCATGACTTTGCCGAGCTGGTGATCATCACCGGCGGCCGGGGCATGCACGTCACCGGGCAGGATTCCTGGGAGCTGACTACCGGGGATGTCTTCGTGATTGCCGGCGATCGGCCCCATGATTACCTGAACCTGGACCAACTGAGCCTGATCAACATCCTGTTCGTCGCCGAAAAGCTGAATTTGAACCTGTTTGACCTGAGTTCGCTGGCCGGTTACCACGCCCTGTTCACCCTGGAACCCGCCTACCGGCGACAGCACCAGTTCAAAAGTCGGCTCCATCTGACGGCGCGGGATCTGGCCGCGGTGGTCAGCCTGGCCGAGCAACTGGAGGGGGAGCTGCGACGGCGCGAACCGGGCTTCGGTTTCATGGCCACCGCCACCTTCATGCAACTGACCGGGTTCCTGGCCCGCTGCTACCATCGGTCGAGCCATCCGGACGGTCATTCCCTGCTGCGCCTGGGGGCGGTGCTGTCGCACCTGGAGCGGTCTTATGCCGAACCGCTGTATCTGGAGGATCTGGCCGCGAAGGCCAAAATGCCGTTGCGCAGCTTCCTGCGCGCCTTTCACCGGGCCACCGGCTGTTCCCCCTTGGCCTACCTGATCCAACTGCGCGTCAACCGGGGGGCGGAACTGCTCCGCAATGGGCGGGACAGCGTCACGGACATCGCCTTCCAGGTCGGTTTCTCGGACAGCAACTATTTTGCCCGTCAATTCCGCAAAATCCTGGGGTTGTCCCCGCGCGAATACCGCCACCAAAACCAGGCGCGGCTGATCGGTGACGGTTAAAGTTATCCCGAGCACACCCTGATAGTCCTCGGCGAAAATGAACATTATGTGCCGTCAAAGTGATCGACATTCCCCGGCACAAGTCTCGCTTGCCATGGTTGGCTGATGGGGATAACGTGTTTCCATGAGTATAACGCTGGAAATACCGGAAGATTTCGCCCAGCGCATAGGATCCCGGCGCGCTGACGCCGAGGCCCAGTTGCATTTGGAATTAGGCATCGCCCTTTACCAGGCAGGCCGGATGCCGCTCGGGCTGGCCGCTGAATTCGCCGGCCTTTCAGGCCCGGAATTCCAAGAGGTTTTGCGCCAGCGTCAAATTCCGATGCCTTATTCGTTGGACGACCTAAACCACGACAGCGCATATGCCAGCCGTGGTTGTTGACAGCTCGGTACTCATCAGCCTGGCCGCCGCCGGGGAATTCCGCCTGTTAAGGGAGTTTTACACCACTATTTCGTCAGGCCGAACAGTAATATTGAACGAACTTTTCGTTCATTGTTACCGGTGGCCGGCGGCTTGTTTTTCATCAGGTCGGCAGTATTGGACAGGCAAACCCACGTTGGCAATGGGAAATGGAAGGATAAAAAATACGGCAAGCCCACGGCCCACGGAACCAAAACAATGGGGAAGACGTAAGGGAAGACGGGGACCGCTCAGCGGGCACCCCACCGGATTTCGTGATTTCCCTCAGTCTGGATTATCAAACACCCCCAATTTCTGGCCGGTCACCCAAGCAAACAAATACCCGCCCATCTGTTGCCGGTGGGGCTTTGCCGAGCCGCGTGAGGCGTCCAATCTTCCACCCTGATTCCCTTTGCCGCGGCCTTCCCCTTATCCCACCGGCTCGGCAGAAGCCTCACCAACAACGGAGTACCGGACGTTTTCCGTGCCTGCGGGACCCCACCGGGGACGCGGACTGGGGGGCGGGATGAGCAAGTTGATCGGGCCTTGGCCAAGGTGAATTGATCCTGTTCCGAGATAACGATCAGCTTTGCCAATGGAGGGTGACGCCTGTCCCTGCCCTCCCGGGGAAATTGGCCAGGCATTTTACCGGTTCTGGGAATCACCCGCCGCAGATCAGCGCCGCAGATCAGCGGGCTTCAGTCCGGGGAGCGCGCCGCAGGCTGGCGATTTCGCCGGGGGCAAATTCCAGCCGTCCCAGCACCGGTTCCTCCAGGCTGATCCGATTGCCCTCCACCTTCAGGTTGCGCCCCTGCAGCAGGCTGCCTTCAACCAGGCGCAGTTGCCAGGCGTTGGCCGGGGGTTCCGGTGCGCGTAGCCAGAGCGCGGCCACCTGGTCCGGAAACCGGAAACGGCGCAATCCGAACAGCTCGGAGGCCAGGCTGATCTCCTTGTTTTCCACCCCGGCAAAATCCCCCTTCAGAAAATCCCCGGTGCGCAGCAGCAGCCCCTGCGTGGCCGGGTTGAGGGTGTTGGCCACGGCCGGGGGCAGCGGTTGGAAGACCAGCCGGGCCACGTTGTTCAGGGAAAGGGAAACCGGCTCGCGCGTCCGCCACTGGAACCGCAGCACGACGTCATCCGCCGACAGCACCGTGCCGGTCAGCTCGCTGCCGGAGCGCAGCACCAGGCGCGGCTGAAACGCCACCGCGTCATGCCGCACCACGCTCACCTGGTCAAACTCGGCCCGGCACAGCGTCTGTTCGCTGCCGCTGGCCACGGCCAGTCCCACCAGGGTTTCATTGCTCAGTTCGGTTTGGCCGCTGCCCAGGTCGGTCCATTTCCTGCCATCGGTGGAATAGCTGGCTGTGAACGTCCGCTCCTCCCGGTTGAGCCTGAGCCAGACCGGCAGGGAGGCTTTGGACTGGTACTGCTGTTCGGTGTTGGCCCCCTGGCCATTCCGGCGCAGATAGGCGATCCCTTTTCCGGGGGCCACGCCGACAAAATAGTGGCGTGTTCCCGGCTCCAGCTTTTCCCGCATCATCAGCCCCACCCGTGTCTGCTCGGTGGCCCCATCCAGGCGGCTCAGGCGGGCGATGATCTGCCCGCTGCCATTCAAGGGCAGGTGCAGCAGGTAAAAGGAGTCGGCCTGGCTTCCCACCTGCCGTCCGGCCGCCTCCACCCAGAGGCGGTTCTCCTGGCTGGCAAAGGCGCCCCGGCGCCCCCGGTGCAGATCGGTGCCTTTCCACTGGGCGTTGACCGGCGTGCCGGTCTCCGCCGGACCGGTGGTGGGGACCAGGACCAACTCCCGGATTTCCTCCAGCGCCAGGGAGACGGTGGGGTTGTTCCCCTGGCTGATTTGCACGCGGCCCTCCGCCAGCTTGATGGCGCCCGTCAAAGGGGTGCCATCCAGCCGGATGACCCGCCCACCCGCCACCGCCGGACCGGGCTGGGCGGTCGTGGCACCGGCCGGTGACAAATCACCGAGGCGACGAAGGGTGACCACTTCGTTCGCCGGCACGGTGACCGTTCCCAGCTCCGGGATGTCGATCCGCACCTGTCCGTCGTTCCAGACCAGGTTTTGGCCAAACAGCACCTCCTCGCGCAGGGTGGTGAGTTCGACCAGGGCGCGGGCGGGCTGCACCTCTTGCAGCACCACCACGCCACCGTCCCGGTTGATCCGCAATTCCCGGCCGTTTCCGGAGCCCTTGAACCAGACTTTGTCGCTGTCCACGCGCGTGACCTGGCCCTCCCAAAACTCGCCCCGGCGCAGCATCAGGCCCGGCTTGCCCGGGCGAAGGCGCTCCGCGATGGCGGCCGTGAGCGTTTGATATTGCAACCGGGCCACCTCGTTCAGGGAGAGCGCCCAATCACGGTTGCGATAGAGGAAGCGCACCTGCCCCTCTGCCACGCTGGTGATCTGCCCCGCCAGCAGCGTGCCATCACGCAGCAGCAGGCGGTGGGACGTCTCCAACGGGCGGACCGTGAGAAACGCCAGGCGGGACGAGGCCGGCTTGGTCTCCTTGGTGCTGGCGGCAATCGCCCCGGCCAGCACGTTCTCCGGCAGGCTCACGGTCACGGCGGCGGTGTACTCCCAATCACGCCCATTCCGCGAGGTGAAGGCGATGACGTCGTCCTGCTGCCGTTCCAGGCGCAGCCAGGTCATGGGGGATATTCTGCCCACCGCCCGGGGTTTCGCCGGCGCCCCCTTGCGTTCCCGGCAGGTCAGCACTCCGTTGCCCGCCTCGTTGACCACCAGGCTGGCCATGGCGCAATCCGCCGAGGTGTCCGCCCGGATGCAGAGGCCCGCCATGGACCGCAGCCCCACCTGGTGCACGCTGATCAGTTTGGCGGTGACATCCCCCCGGGGTCCCAGGCTGCGCTGGATCATTTGCAGGGAATCGCTCTGGGGCAGCAGGCCCAGCGCGGCGGTTTGAAACTGGAAGACCCCCATCACCTCCGGCTTGCCCGCGTTTTCCACCCGGTACTGTGCCATGCCGGCCTGGGGGTTGCGGCCGATATCGACCGCCTGCCATCCCGGTGGCAGGGTGTTGTTGGCCGTGGCCGGCTCCACATTGGTGAGCCATGGGGCCTCGGGCACGCGGTCCCCTTGGAAATTGATCTGGGCGGCTTGCGCCCAGGCAAAGCTTTCGGCCAGGCCGGCGGCGGGCTGGAGGGCGATCTGCTGGCTGGGACGCAGTTCCACCCGGCCTTTGAGTTCCCGGCCATCCACCAAACCAAGGGTGGCACCGTGGACAGGACAGAGGCTGGCCATCAGGCCCAGGCTCCACAGCCCGGTGACCGCCGCGTTTCTCAGTGCCGACGTTGTTGCCATACGGTATAAGATGCGCCTGTTTAGGCCCTTTCCCCAGCCATGGCAAACCAAAAGGACTGATCATCCCTGCCCCGGTCCCCATCCGTGTGCATCAGCGCTCATCTGCGGTTATTTCAACTTTTCCCCAATCGCATACAGGTGCGTCATGGTGGAGAGGTAGATCGTCCCATTCGCCACCACCGGGGTGGAGTAAAGCGGCGCGCCGAAATTGGTCTCAAACAGCGGTTTGTCCTTTTTCGGGTCAAACTCCCGGCGGGCGGGCAGGATGACAAAGTCGCCATCCTCGTCCCCCACATACACCTTGCCCTCGGCCACTAGCGTGCTGCCCCACACGTGGCCTTTCATGTCATACACCCACTGCACCTTGCCGCTGGCCGCATCCAGGCAATGCACATAGCCGGAGAAATCCGCCGCGAACAGCAGCCCGGTGGCCGGATCAATGGAGACCGTGGAGAGGCTGCGCTTGATCTCCCGGTAATCCCAGATCACCCCCTTGGTGGAGATGTCCCCCGTCAGGGTGGCATCCAGGCAGAGCAGCCGCCCGATGCCCTCGCCGTGCTCGGGATCCTGGCCGGTGGCCACATACACCCGGTTGCTGTGAAAGACCGGCGTGGCGTTGATCTCGCTGGGGCCCTCGGCCGCCGGGTACTGGATCGGCTGCCCATCCCTGGTCTTGTACTCGGGCGGATTCGCATCCGCCTTCCACACCACCTCCAGCAGCGGGGTGCCATCCTTGCCCGGGACCGGCTGGGCATTGAACGCGTAACACCACCCGTCGCCGCCGCTGTAAAACACCAGGGTGCGGCCTTTGACCTCACCGGCGGAGGGCGAACTCCATTGGCCCTGGAAAATATTGGAGCCGTTTTTCAACTGGTCTGCGGCCACCAGGGCACCCGTGTTTTTGTCCAGGGCGATCAGGCTGGGGGCCAGGGGGAAAGGGACGTTGCTGCGCTGCCAGTCATGGCCGTTGGCCGTGCCGGTGAACAGGAGATTGCCCAGCACCAGCACCCCGCAGTTGGCCGCGTTGCGGGGCAGCACCCCGATCTCATCCAGCAGGTTGAAGCGCCAGAGGATGTCCGCATCCTTGGGCCCGGGCGGCACCGCCGGCTTGCCGGTGTCCAGCGCGCTGTAGGCCGCCTCGTCTTTGTAGGGGCCGTCGTTGCCGTTGGCCATCCCCTCGGTGTCGAGGCAGAGGATTTCGCAGCGGGTGGTCATCACGTAAACCCGTTTCCCCTCCACGGTGGGGGAGGCCAGCAGGCCCAGGTTCTCCCAGTCCGCGTTCTTCCCGGCGGCCAGCTTGGGCACGGTCAGATGCCACAGCTCCGCCCCGGTCTTTTCATCCAGGCAAAGCAGCAGGCTGCGATCCCCCTCGTGGCGGGGGTCGCGGGGCGGCTCATTGTTGGTGCCGAGGTACACCCGCCCATCGGCCACCACCGCGTTGGCATAGGTCTGGGAGCCGAGCTTGGCGGTCCAGCGCACATTCCGGGTGGTGGCGGCGTCGATTTCATCGCCGCCGGCCTTGGGCTTGCCGGGATCGAAGCTGTTGACCAACCCCTTCTGGGGCGAGTACAGGTTGCGCCCCGGGGAGGAGCCGCCCCAGGCGGGCCAATCCTGTCCCGTTGCCACCGTTGCCCCGCCGACCAACGCGGCCAGGGCCATGAGTTTGACCAGATGCATGCCTGATCATGCCCCCGTTCCCCGCCCCGAACCAAGGCAAAAGTGCCCCATCAAACGTGCCTTGTCCTGGCGTCCCGATTGGACAGGTTTAAACCAGGCCGGGTCTTCCGTCCCGGCGTCCTTGTTTCTCTCCTCAGTTGTGAGCAATCTTGCTTCCAGTCGCATGCAGAGATATGCTGCAGGCATGACGAAAGCGAAAATCTTCTGGCATGGCGGCAGTCAGGCCGTCCACCTGCCCAAGGCTTTCCGATTCTCAGCTACCGAGGTTTTAATCGAAAAGCGTGGCGAGGAAGTGGTTCTCAAGGCCGTGTCGGCTCCGAAGTTCCGATCGTTCACCGAAATCGCCCATTACCTTGCGGGAAAATTCCCCGCTGGTGGGGATTTTCCCGATCCCCCACCCCGCCCCGCCAGGCACGAGCGTCTCATTGTCGAATGTTGACCTTGCCGTTCCATGAGGCAGATATTTTCCCGGTGCGCAACGCGCCCGGTAGGACGCGCTTTTTGAAAGCAGATCGCTGGTAAGGATGAAGAAGTTACGTGTTTCTTCGGAACATTCCCTGAAAACTTTTTTACTCTTCGGGGATGGGAAAATCAAAACGCCCGCAACTTTCGGCTGACGAGCAGCGGGTTCTGGAACAATTGCAGGTCCGGCCGGTGACTTCGCCGCAGGAGAAGGCGCGCTGTGATGCGTTCATGGTCGAGCATCACTACCTGAATCATGACAGGCCCAAACAGACCTGGGTGCGCGAATTGGTCAAGCAGGCCTGCGTGAAGCTGCGGGACGCGCAGTTGCCCGACGAGTGGGCGGGTGTGGAGGCGCTGGGCCGGGACCTGCCCGAGTTTCGTCGGGCGCAATCTACCCGGCTGGAAGCCGGGTTCTACGGCAGGCAAGG
>CAIYYI010000315.1 GCA_903930345.1 uncultured Verrucomicrobiota bacterium | reverse complement strand
CATCTGGCTCGGGGCGCATCACTCAAACCTGTGGACGGCGGTCCTGCAATCGCGTATCAGGGTGAAGGCCCTGCAGTCGAAGGCCCCTACCGCATCATGCGCTTTGTAGCCAAAGATATTCCTGCCATGGGATACCGGACTTACGTGATCTCAAATGAGAAGCCAGAGTCTGCACTCCTTGCGGCGGACGCCACGACTGGCGTAATCGAAAGCCCCTGGTTTAAAGCGACGCTCGAGCCGAAGCGCGGACGCATCAGCAGTCTGATCGACAAACGTTCAGGCCGCGAACTGGTCGATCCGAACGCGCCGCAGGGCTTTGGCCAGTACTTCTATGAGCGCTTCGGCTATCAGGATATTGATAACTGGCTGAAGAAATCACTCTATGGACAATACCATGCGCATAAATTCTGTTTTGCCGCTTATGATATGCCCAAGGAGAGTGTCTATACGAACGCCCTGCCGGAGAGCATGACACTGACCGTGGAAAAGACCGCCATCGATGTGAGCGCGACGATGACGGGCACGATCCCTGGCCCGGGCCAACCGCAGAAGATATCCATCCGCATCAGCCTGCCTGCAGCCATGCCCGTAGCCGATCTGAAGGTCGCCTGGGACAAGCAGCCTGACGGCTGGCCGGAGACTGCCTGGATTTGCCTGCCGTTCACGTGTCCGAATCCAAAGTTCCGTCTCGGACGTCTTGGCGCAGACCTTGACCCGGTGAAAGACATGACAGTGGAGAATGCCAACTATTACAATCAGTGGGTGAACACGGGTGTCGCGGTCTACGATGAAAAAACCGGTGCGGGTGTCGCACTTTGTCCGCAAGATTCCCCGCTGGTCAGCCTCGGTGAACCCGGCGAGTATAAGTTTGAACCCCGTTATGAACCCAAGAAACCGTACGTTTATCTCAATCTCTACAACAACCACTGGCGGACCAATTTCGGAAGCTGGATCGGTGACGGACGTCGCATGAGCTCCCGTGTCCGCATCTGGGCCTTTGATCAGTTCAATTCCGAAGCGGCGCTCTACACACCCGCGATGGAATGCCGCGTGCCGCTGGCGGCAGCACGCTCCACAAGCCGCCCAGGCAAGCTAGCAGCCTCTCAGGCGGGCATCACGCTCTCCCGCAAGGGAATCGCCCTGACGGCGTTCGGACCCAACCCGGACGGCCCTGGCACTGTTCTGCGCGTCTGGGAACAGGGCGGCGTGGCGGGAGCACTCGAGGTGACAGTGCCGACGCTCTTTAAGACTGCACAGCCTATCACGCTGCGAGGAGGAAAAAAGGGGGAAGCAATCGCAATCAAAGCAGGCCGGTTCACCTTTCATCTTGGGGCTTATGCGCCCATGAGCTACATTTTAGAATAAGCGAGACCGACAGTATCGTTTTAAGTTTTGTTTTTTGCTCTGCGCAACAAGTTATGGTATTGTGGACAGAATCATGATGAACACCTTTGACTTCACCACCGTCATCGACCGCTCTCATACCGGAAGCTGGAAATATGAGGCCTTTGCCCCCGATGTGCT
>CAIYYI010000314.1 GCA_903930345.1 uncultured Verrucomicrobiota bacterium | reverse complement strand
TGCTATACGACCATCGTCCTGCCCACCAAGAGCGGATCGCTCCACCGGATCCGCAAGGCCGGAGAACCCGATGAACTCCAGAAGGTGATCTATCAGAGACTCAAAGTGAATTGGAAGCAGTTGCCGCAATCGAAACTGGCAGCGGAAACCGGGGCGACTTTGTAGTGCCAAAAAGTTTCGAGGCCCTGTTTGCAAGCACTTAGCTGGGGTCGCGCGAAACTTGGGTTAGCATGGTGGGGTTGGTTGCCTTCGGCCTGAACGCCGCCGACTCCAACGCCAACCGCGTTGCCGTTGTCACTCAGACGGACGGTCTTGTCGCCTTCTGGGACTTCGTGAAGCGGGAACCGGACGGGGTGCATCGTTTCAATGCACATGTGCCTGAGGGGGCCAAGACGGACTATCCACTCGATGCCGCCAATTACATCAAAGACTACTGGTGCGCCAGCCGCGGGGCGACGTATGCCGACTTTCCGCTCCTTGGGCGCGGGCCGTTTGGCAATGCCATTCGCATCTTGAAGGAAACCGACCTCGACTTCCGCCCCTTTCTCTTCGTCCCACGCTCGCGGCTCCACGACACGCCGCTCGACATCAAAGGGACTGGTAAATCCGTGCGCGTCGTTGTATGGGCCATTCGCGAGAGCGGCAATCACGCGCTCGCGGGCATCTGGCATGAGGGCACCGATTTGAATCACGCTGGCGCGGCGAAGGTTGTCGCGCGTGGCCAGCGGCAATACGCGCTCTTTGCCGGTCTGAACAAGGAAGGCTCGGCCTGTGGCCATGTGTCGGAGAACGGCGCGAAGTCATTCGGCCACATCTATGCCATGCACAAATCCAACTCTGGCGATGTTTCGCCCACCGTGCCTGCAAACGCGCCCGCCGAGATGCTTGATGCCTCGTGGCAATGCTTCGCCATGACCTACAATCACGAGACCCACGAACTCACCGGCTGGCTCAATGGCCAAAACACGGGTCGCTGGCAGGAGAACGTGCAGAAAGCCATCCCGGTCATCCACAACGCTTGGCGTCAAGGCCACCTGCATCGCAAGCCCGGCCTACAACCAGGGGAGGAACCGAATTTCCCGGCCGACCAGTTCTATAACCCGCCCGAGGAAAAACCCGTCTCCGTGAAAGTGCTGAGTGAGACCGCCGGCGAGCGCGTGGAGTTGGAAGAGTTCCGGTACACCCGCGTGAAAGTCACCCAGCGCAAAGCCGCCGACGGCACCTGGACCCCCACCTCCCGTGACCTCGCCGACGTGCGCCTGAATCCCTGGTGGTATCCGCATGACCACCTCTATACCCCCGCCAACGACGGCACCGGCGGTCCTTTCACCATCGGCCGCGTCATCCACAGTTCGCGTAGCGTCGGTTTCACGGGATGGATCGGCGGCGTGGCGGTTTTCAGCAGGTCGCTGAATGCTGAGGAAATGGCGAAGCTGTCGGCAGTTCGAAGTTTTGTCCCCATTGAAGTTCCTGCGAGCAAGCCAGATTGAATGCTCCCAAGCAGGGAAACACATACTCACGTGCCGAATGACGACGTGGGAGCCGTGCTGGCCGTCAGGGCACCTGGGGAGGGGTGACTTCAGGGTTGACCGGGATACAAAATCTCAATGCGATCCAATTCCGCCGGGGCGTGCCAACGCATTCTGAAAAACCGGTTGCCGGCGGGGACGGGGGATTCATATTCCACCAGCGTGCGGCGCTGGCCGCCGGCGGCACCGCCCGGGGGCTTGGGCAGGCGGCGTTCGCGTCGCGCCGGTTTTAGGTCGGCAAACGCATTGCCATCGGGGGAAGCTTGCAGGGTGAAGTCGGCGGTTTCCTGGCCGAAGAAGACAATCGCTTTGACCGACGACATGGGCGCGGGTACCTGGTAGAGAATCCAATCGTTGGTGTTGCCCTGGGCGCGGAAGAGATACTCAGCGTAGAGGGCGTTGTAATCGTTATTGAGCTTCAGGCCAACGGATTTCGCGCTGGCGCGGGAGAAGTCCTGGAGTTCGTCCGCCAGGCAAACCGCCTTCACCGCCACCGGCCCGGCCATGTTGGAAGGCCGGGAAAGGCCGGAGGCGTTGCGGGCGGAGACGCGGTAGAACCAGGACTGTCCGGCGCGCGCGGTGGTGTCGCTGAAGAGAGGGCGATAGGCGATGTCGGCATCGGAGACATTGGTAGCGAGGGTGGTCCAGGGACCGTCGGCCCGGGAGGCGCGCTGGATATCATACCCGGTCGCTCCGGCTGAGCCGCGCCAGGAGAACATTGGCACCTCACCGATCGGCAGCAACTCCGGCGGCTCCGGGATCGGCACCGGCGG
>CAIYYI010000313.1 GCA_903930345.1 uncultured Verrucomicrobiota bacterium | reverse complement strand
GACAAGGAAATGGAGAAGGAAGAAAAGAAGCTGAACAAGAACTCCAAGAGCAAGAGCACCCCGACCCGTTAATCATCGCTGTTCGGATTCAGGCAGCCGTGGGTTTCAGACCTTCCGGCTGCCTTTGCTTTTCCAGTCGGCATGAACCCGGAATCAGCCCCTTGCCGGGCAGAAAAAGCGGAATTACTGCGTCCGGATGGGGCGGGGAATGCCGGGCACCGCAACGGGCGGTTGGTTGCCGGGAACAGGCATCCCCGGCTGGCCGGGGAAAACGACTCCCGGCATGCCGGGTTGCATGCCCGGAGGCATGCCCGGCACTCCCGGCTGCGGCGGCTGGGCGACGGGCGCGGTGGGAGGCTTCACCCCGTTCTGCTCAAAATTCAGCGTCATCTCCTGGCCAGAATTCACAATCTGCACCGTGCCAGCCACCTCATCAATGGTTTTGACCTCCACCGCATCGGACGTCTCCCCCTCCTTCAGGATTTTCGTCTCGGCCGGTTTCCCCGCCTCCTGCACGAGTAGGAGCACGCGCTTGGAAGAGAGGATGGATGTGATGCCCACCAGTTTGACTGTGATGCTCGGCTTGGGGGGCTCCGGAGCCTTGGGCGGCTCCGGCGTGCGCAGGCCAAAGGCATTGCGGATCGGAATGGCGCGGTATTTTGCGGTGTCAGCCGACACCGATTCCACGCTCATCCCGGCCATCAACAAGGCCCCGCACAGGGGGCCGCTTTGGAGCCAGCGAAATTGCACGACTTCGAGTATAAACCCTGCTCCATTAAACACCAATCGCTTTTTCTGGTTGCAGAAAAGATTGCGCCAACCCGCGAAAGCGTCCGCCGATGGCGCAGCGGGGTATGTGCCGCATGCCGGCCGCGCCAAAATCCGTTGCCTGCCAGGCCTGTTTGAAGTGTCGTTCCTTCTGCACGGGTTGATCGGAATCTTGTCGGGTCATGTCTGCAAGATCCTCCATTGTGGCCTCTCTTCTGCCAATCGGCTCGCTTCTGTTGCGATGCCTGCTATGGTTTGGCCATGGGCATTCCGGTTCATCCCGTTGGAACGAGACCGCCAGATCCCGTGCCACGTCCCGAGCGGGCGCCGGATGATTTCCACCGCGTAGTGGCGGGCTATGTGGTCGGAGTGGTTCTGGCCTTGATCATCACGGTGGTGGATGGGGTGATGCTTTTCGAGGGGCTGAACTTGGCCGCACGTTACTATGCGCGTATCGACGGCCATCTGGTGGGGCTGGGGTTTTCCCTGTTCCACGGCCTCCTGCTCGGAGCATTGCCGGTCCTGTGCGGTGCGTTGGTGGCTCGGCAAAACCGGGTGAGGGTTGCCTGGCAATGCTGCCTCTATCCCCTGGGTTTGGGGGCATTGCTGCTGCTCACGCTTCCCATTCTCCCCCTGCTGGCCGTCATGATGCTGGGGGGCTTGCTGGCGGTGGGGATCACCCGCTACGTTACGGCGCAAAGGCCGCCAGTGCCGCCTGTTTGAAGGCTTCACCGCTCGCTTGCCATTGTCCTAAAGGTGCGGGATACTG
>CAIYYI010000312.1 GCA_903930345.1 uncultured Verrucomicrobiota bacterium | reverse complement strand
GCAGGTTTTCATCGAACGTACGCAGAAGTTATCACACTCATCCCGATCTTGTCCACACTTTTTATTAGTTTGGAATAATATATCTTGAATCCACATATCTGGATAGTTTGATATATCACTGCCCCGCCAGCCGACGGCAGCACCGCTGAATTAGCCCCGCCCCGAGCAGGCCAAGAAAACCCAGGGCGAGCGTAGAAGGCTCCGGGATGGGCTGGATGGAAAAGGCGTCATAGTTGATGAAATACGGGGATGACAATGAGGAATTCCGTATCCCGAGCAGATAATTGCCCGCCGAGTTGACGGTGAAGTCTGCGGCAAACGGACTCCAGGAGGCCCCGGCCAACACGGGGTGAAGGCTGCCGATGGCAGTGTTCGCCAGAGTGAAGGAAAACTCGCCATTGCCCAAAGAAAAAGTGCCGACGGAAGGAATGGTGACTATGCCGTCAGGTGCGGCCGCGTAAACTGAGATCCGGTAAGTTCCGGCCGAGTTGAAAACAACCGACTGCCGGAGGGAATCCAAACCAGCATAAGTGCTGGCGTACTGCTGCCCCTCAACGGGGGGAAAAGTGCCCGACCAGGTATTCAGAGGTCCGGTGGAGGAATTGGGAGCCGGTGGCTTTACCACCCCGGCATCGTTCGCATACAGCCACGCTCCGCTGGCGGGATGAATGAAGCCACCAGAACCCACCGTATCATTCTCAAAGCCAGGATCCACAAAGCCGTGTGCAGGCAGTGATGCCGCCCAGGCCAGCAACAGCCCCAGCCCAATCCAGCGGCCACATTTCGCGCCTTTTCCCCGTACAACACCCCGACCACCGACCAACGGAACCTCAAGCTTCATAATAATCGCATCGTGCGTCTTCAGCGGAGTGGAGTCAAGTGGTAGCTCTCGATGCGGCGGGCAGGAATGGTGGCTTCCACAAGTCCATTTTTCAGCGGGTGTGGTTCAACCGGAGTTTCAATGTTAGTGACCCGCTGGGCCCCAGCCAACGGAACACTGGTCGTAAGACGCACAGTGCTGGGCTCCGACGCCAGATTCCATACGCGCGCCACCAAGCCGCGCTCAATGCCATCGTCATGGGGCTTGAGCGCCCAAAGCAAGACCTCGGGGTGGCTGAGGTTCAACAGGGAGAAGTTGGTGGCTGGATAGGGGCTGTTGGTGAGGCCAATGATTACTCCGGCGACCAGCGGGTTCTGGTGCTCCAAGGCGAACTTCATCGCGGCAACCGGATCATAGGCTCCGTGCGGACGCAGGGCAAATCGTTGCAGGAAGTGACTGGCCCCGTTTTGACCTTTGATGCCCAGCCAGGAACCATCCACCTGCCCGCCCGCCAGCACGCTGATCTGCGGCGAGACCGTATCCAGCAGAACCGGAGTGCTCTGGCCCAGGCGGGCAAAGGCGCAGTCCGCATTGGCCAAAGTCACGCCGCGTTTGTTCGCGCCGTCGGTGATGTCGGCAAAATGGTTCAAAGTCAGATAGTCATAGCGCGCGTGGGTGTCGGCATAATCCCCACCTTCGGATTTCCGCTTCGCGCGGATGACCGCTCCCACCTCCTCGGTATGGACATCCGGCGAGGGAAGATTGAAGCTGAAGGCCCAATGGCGCACATCGCCAAAGTTTTCCGTGATCTCATTCCGGATCTCCACGCGGTCGGAATCGCGCCGGAGCGTGATCCGTGTGGTGTGCGGACGACCGGCTCCGCTGACACACTTCAGCGTCACCGAGACCGGACCACTGTTCTCGACCACGATGGCACTCCCATTGGTTTCGTTGGCGGCAAAGTCATTGAGCTTCAGACCGCCGATGGAACTGGCGAGTTCCACATGGGGTTCCGCCTTGTGGACCAAACTCACAATGGCACCGTCGGGATCGACCGTGAGTCGCAGCGAGGCATTTTCAATCGTGGAACAATCCGCTCCCACCACAGCCGCCGCGTTGGTGGGGGCTAAACCGGCGCCGCTGAGCACTTCATAAGTCTTATAACCCGTCGAGGGCACCCCGCTTGCGAGGATGCGCAGCGACATCACACCGCCCTGATTGACAAACTGATGGGGCACATCCAACCCGGTGGAGAGGTCCCGCACATGAACATTCCTGGACCCACTGTAGGCATGGTCCGCGAAATCGGTGCGGGGCCAACCGAGCGGATTCAGCACAAAAAACCGCTGCGCCTTGGGATCGGGTTTCTGAATCAGCGCTCCGAGTTGCGTCGTGGCATCGGCGTGCAGCGAATTGACGTAGTATTCAATCTCACTGGCCAGCAGTTCCTGCCATGCGGCTCGGTGGGCGCGTGAGACCGGGCCATCAGCCGTCCAGTCATGCTCCCAAAAAAGACCCAAATCCGTGAATGCAAGATCCCGGGCTGTTTCGCGCCCGCGCAGGAACGCGGGTTTTTTGAGGCTCACCAGCGTGGCCATGAGTTCGGCCGCCCGCAAGGTTTCCACCGAACGTCTCACCCGGGCGGAAGTCTCAGCCATTGAGGCTGAATAGAGATCCCACTCGTTGCCATGGGTCACGTTCTCGGTTGGCAGCGCGGCACCGTGAGTCTTTTCGAAGTCCTCGAAGAAGTCGTTCACGTTGGAGACAAAGACCTGGCGCTTGTCATTCGACTGCCTTTTGGCAATCACGTGAAAGTGATCAGTGTAAGGGAATCCAATGACACCCTGCTGCATGCCCGGTTCCTTGGGAATCCCCGGGTCGGCCGGCACCCCGGTTTTGCGCGCAAGGGTGTCCCCGCCAAAACCGAAGGCACCGCTGACACGGTAGGGCTCCCGAGTCCGGGGATCAACATAGCGGCTGAGGAAATCGGGGTTGGTGTCCAGGTATTCAATGGCCTTCTCTGGGGAGGAGGTTTCAAGGTAGGTGCCGATGCCGTGCGGCCCCAGGGAGTACCACTTCATGAGCACCCGCTGGCCATCCTGACCCGCATACCAGTAAATGTCATGGGGGCGACGGCTCAACACCTTGTTGGGGATTTTGCTGACACACCCACAGACACCCCGCCAGGTGTGATGGGCGCCTGAGCCAGCCCAGAGGGAGGCCAGCCCCAAAGGCAGCGTTTGATTCTCCATCGCGGTCGCCAGCGGCAGCCGCAGATCGTGGCGGCGCTCCAAGCGGCCGGCGTAATACATGCCACGCAGCACGGCCTCCAACGGTTGTCCGCCATAGCAGGAAACCAGGGTCGTCAAGGGGACGCTGATATGGCCGTCCTTCACGCGCGCGATGAGCCGCTCAAAGTCGGCCGGGCTTTTCCGCCGCTCATACTGCCACAACCAATAGCTGCCATCCGCGTTGAACCGGCTCTGGTACGGCGCGGGATTATCCTTCGTCTCATCCGCCAGACGCAGGTAGTAGTCCAGCATGTCCACGAAAACGGCGTTATAGGTCTCGGCATCGGCCGTCCACATGTAGTCGGTGTGGTCATCGTTGGCGAGATAGATGCGTTTGGGTTCGGCGGCGGCCACCACCGTGACGGCAACACAGACGGCGGAAGCCAGGATGGCGCGGACATTCATGGTCTTGGTATTCTAGGGGTGCCCATCGGATCACGGTTTGTTCTGCGGCCCATGAGGATTTTCCGGCAAACGTTCCACCACTGTCGTCGGCTGGAGCTTGATGAGGTAACCGGGCTGGCCCGCGATGGTCACCCGCTCACCGCCATTGGCCAGAATGACGCGCTCGGCGACCCGCAACAAGGTTTCAGCCTGGTCGCTGACCTTGCATTCGGCGGGCAACTGAGGGCGGGTTTTGTTCACGTAGCGGTCGGGCATCCTGAATTGCCGCAGTGCGGCAAGGCGCTTGAAGCCGATACGCATACCGACGACGGTGCCGGCGGTGGCGGCGTTGCAATCGGCATCGTAACCGAGCGCCATCGCATACTGGAGGGTGTGATAAAAGTCATCCCGGCCGTAGAGCAGGGCCAGGCACACGGCAGCTCCGTTGACCGGGGTGGAGTTGTCGTTCCAATGACGCTGCCGCAGCCACTTTGCGTGAATCTCCTGGCGGGCGGCTTTCCAATCGTCGGGATGCGCATTAAACGCCCTGCGTGTATCCGCCACCACTTCTGCCATCGCACTTTTGGGGTCCACGGCGTGGAGGGCCAGTTGCAGCGCAGCTTCGGGCGACCCTTCATGAAACGCACACAGGCTGATGAGGCTGGTCCAGAACTGTGCCGCCTGCAGCGGTTCCTCAGACACGGCGATGCGGGCGTAGTGCAGGCCGATGTCCGCCGCGGTTTGCGGCATGCCGGGAGCTATCAACCCGTAGGATTCCACGCAAAACTGGCCGGAGAGGTTGTACCACGCATGCGGATTGCGGGCCACCGTGCCGGTTTCGGGCGGCACCACGCCCTGGTCCATCAACTCACGCGCCTTCTTGTTTGCAACCCAGATTCCGGAGTTCATGTTGCCCTTCCATATTTCGACAATGCGGGTGTAGGGCAGCTTGATGCTACCCTCCTTATCCATGAACCAGAGATGTGGCCATTCAAAATCGTTGTCGTCATCGGATCGCGCGCCTTGCGCAAGAAAGGTGAACTCGGGCAGGGTGTCGCGCGGTTGCTCCTTGTATTTGAACTCATGCGGCAGGCCTTCAAGCCCACCGATCAGCATGCCGGTCCAGCCGCCGCGAATGCGGTCGAGGAGCGCCTCGCGTGAGATTTCCCTGGTGGTGATGGTGACCGCACCGTCCTGCGCCAGGGATACGGTGGCCGTCAGCGCGGAGACAAAAAGCGCCAGCGCGCTCACAATGGTTCGGACCGGAATCATGTTCATGGGGTGGTTTCCCGGCACTTCACGGCAACCGCCAGCAATAGGCGTCATAACGGATTTCGCTCCACGCCTGTTCATCAAGCGGGCGACCCGGAAAGAGTGGAATGTTGACAGGTGTGAATTTCACGCGGATGCGGATCGCGCTGCGTCCGGCGGTGAGATCGCGTGGCAGGAGAAATTCGGTAGAAATTTGAGTTCATGGTTCACGCCCCAAATCCACCACACAGCGAAAACCGACCGTGCCGCATCGGTCGAGGCCGGGCCACTGCAGGAGATATTTGCTGGCAAAGGTGACTTCCTGCGGCCCACCGTCCATGTACCAGTGCGAACCGTTCAGCTTGTGGTGCGAACCACCACGCAGAATGGCAAAACGGTTCACTCCATCAGCACGCTCGCTTTCCGTCCATTCCCAGGTGTTGCCGCACAGATCGTAGATTCCGAATGGCGAGCGGCCGTTGGGAAACTGCTTCACCGGCGTGGTGCTCGCGCTGAATCCGTTGCAGAGTTCATCCTGTGGTTTTGGCGCCTGGTTGCCCCAGGGGTATGGTCGGCCGTCGGTGCCTTGGGCGGCAAACTGCCATTCCGCTTCCGTCGGCAGGCGTTTGCCCACCCAACGCGCATAGGCCCGCGCATCGTTGAGATCCACATAAACGACCGGATGGCTTTCCCATCCCGCCGGTGGCGCACCGTCGCGCCAGTGCCTGAGAAAGTTAGCGGATTCCTTCGGCTTGTGGCCGGACGCTTTGAGGAACTCCGCATACTGTGCGTTAGTCACCGGCGTCAGATCCATTGCGTAGGGCGCGAGCACGATGTCCCGCTTCAGATTCCGGAATTGGTGAAGACTCCCGCCAAACTTTTCGATGGTATTGGGGTCTGATTCATACCAGCCACACTCGCGAATGCGAAACCTCACGTTGAATGTGTATGCCCCTCCCGGAAGCACGGCCATCCCCTTGGGGACCTGACTGCGCGCATAAGCTTGGAGCGTCGGCACGCCCTTCGGCCGGGTTTGGATATCGTTGGGGAACGACGAATCCCAATTGGCTGCCTGATCATTGGCGCGCTGCCGCTCGAGGAACCCGCCGAATCCGGACCCGAGTGCCTCTGGCTGGGCCGCAACCAGACAGCCAATGCCGGCCGCCCGCAGCATCGCGTCCGGAGATTTCACCATGGTGCCGGAAACAAGATCCCAGAGCTGTTCGCCCTCTTTCAACACAACCGTTTTCAGCTCGGCTCTGGCTCCGTGACTGGTCCGATTCACGAGCGTCCAGAGCCGGATGCCATCGCCTTCCCACAGGCTCGCATATACGCCAGCCCCGTTCGTCGGCACAAGCGGCGTCCAGCGTTCGCCGGAAAAAAGAGCGGTGAAGCGGCGCTGAATGGGCAGCATGGAGCGCAGTATGGATTTCTCTCGCTGGCTGTAGCCGACCCAACTGCCAAAGACGTTGTCCCAGAGCATGGTGCCGGTGCCGTTCATGAAGGCGGTTTGAAAGTAAGCCGTACGATCATGGCCCCAGCGGTGAACGTGGTGAAGCTGGTGGCGGCGTTCAAACCATTTGTTGCGGACCACCCCCGGCACCTGGCTATCCTTGAAGCCTTGCGCCCAGGCCATGTGATGATCGGCGATACGTTCCATGGGCAGAGATATCTCGCCTTCGAGCACCACGCCCGGGCGGACGGCATCAAGCTTGGCACGAAAACCAGCCGCCCCCTCCTTCATCGTATCGAGAAAAATGCCGTCCACCCCCAGAGCCGTCACCATTTCGCAAAGCATATCCACGTCTGGCTTGGTCTCGCGCCGCGTGTGGATATCCCACGGATTGTAATTGATATAGGAACGCACCCCGGCACGACGCAACTCCTCCACAACGGTGCGGAGACCCTCCAGGCCACCGGGTTGGTCTCGGTAGAAGTCGTACTGGTTGCGGTCATCAATCCCAATGCGGGGATACGCGTGCCAGAGCACCACGCTGTCGCAGCCACCCAATTCCCTTTGGACCATCTCAAGCCACTCGGCAACCCGGTAGCGATCCGCTTCGGCGTCGTAGAAACGACCGTCATTCAGCATCAGAAAATAGCAGGCATAGCTGCCTGGCACCCAGGAGAAATCCGGCCGCTGGTAGAGTGCTCCGGAGTAGCCCAGTTCCTTCCGCCGTTTGTCGCGCCATTCAGCAAGTTGTTTGCGGAACCCGTCCCAAAGCGCGGGATCTTCCGGTGCCTGAATGATATCGGTTTCGGGATTGAACCGGAAACCTCCTGCCTCCGCCGCCCTGAGGTGTCCCCCAAGCGTCACAGCCGAGACTGCCGCCAGGCTTGTCCCCAGAAAGCAACGGCGGTTCATGTTAAATGCCCCCATGGCGTTGGATCCGCCGGATCACTCGGTGAGTCCCTTGAGGTAGCGGAGGGTTTGCGGCACCTGGGTGGCGGTGCGGGAGCTTTCGTCCTCAATATAGTAGTGCTGCACCCCGGCTTTTTTAGCCGCCTTCAGGATCGCGTGCAGATCAAGCTGCCCGGTTCCCAGGGCGACATCATTCTCGGCATCCGTTTTGCCGCTGAGGTCGCCTTTCACCCCCGCTTTGAGATCTTTCAGGTGAAGCAGCTTGATGCGGGTGGGGTATTTTTCCAGGAGGGCCGCCGGATTTGCGCCCGGAAAGTGAGCCCAAAGAATATCCAGCTCAATGCTGACATCCTGGGGATTCGTTTCCGCCATCAGCACGTCAAAGAGGGTGCCCTCACCGCTCTGGGCGAACTCGTAGCCGTGGTTGTGGTAGCAGAAGGTCAGGCCGTGCTGCTCCCGCAGCAGCTTGCCGACCCGGTTGAACTCTGCGGCGGTTTTCCGCGCCGTTTCCAGGGTGAACGGGGGCTGGTGCGGAACCCAGGCGACCCGGACGAATTTCGCCCCGAGCGTTTTGGCGTTTTTCGCCACCTCCTCGGTTTTCTTCATGAGGTCGTCATAGCCCACGCCAAAGGATGTGCAAACCATGCCCCGGGCATCCAGCATCTGGCGCAGCTCGGCGGCCGTTTTTCCGAACAGGTTCGAGAATTCCATATCCCGGATGCCGAGCGTCTTGATGGCGTCGAGCGTGGCGGGCAGGTCTTTCTTGAACTGTTCCCGGTGGGTATAGGAACACATCCCTGGAGCTTGGGGAAACAGGGCGGCCGCCTCGAGGCCGTAGGCGGCCAGGGCGGCTGTGCCCAGGAACAGCAGGTGCTTGAGGAATGAATGGGGGCGTTTCATAGTCCGCTGGGGATGAGGTTGTAACTCAGACGTTCCAGCCCTTGCGATAGTCGCGCTTGAGCCAACGGTTGAGTTCCGGGCGATTGGTGACGCGCATATTCGGCCCGTCCCATTCCACCTTGTTGCCCTGGCCGGCATACTGCGCCAGGTTGCCCAGGAGCGTGAACTCGGTCAGGCCCGCGCCGTATTCAAAGCTCGCGGCGCTCTCCGTCTTGCCCGACAGGCAGGCGGTGATAAAGTCGGCCATGATGTCCTTGGGACGCGGGAGGCTTTGCGGCGGCTGGGTGATCTCCTTCATCCGCTCCGCCGGGATCAGGCGCATCCGTTCCCCGTAAGTCTTGGTGAAGACGACCCCCTTTTCGCCGACGTAGAGCGTGCCGCTGTCGCCGCGGTCCAGCTCTTCATCCGGATACTTCTTGCGCAGCTCCTGCAGGAGGGGCGGGAAGTTGCGCGCCTCGCCCACGGCCGCGTGGGATTTGCCCTGGGGCTGCGCCTGGGTGGTCGGATTCAGGCCCTCATACCAGTACATTTTGACCGGTGCCATGCCGTTGCGCGCGGGGATATCCCAGCGGATGCGGCTGCCCAGCGGGTAACGCTCCTCGCTCCCGCCGCGAATGTGCTCCGCCTCCACGCTCGTCGGATGCTCCACCTTGAGCGCCCAATACGCGCCGTCCAGCACATGGCAGCCGAGGTTTCCGATCGAGCCATTGCCAAAGTCGTACCAGCCGTGCCACTCATGCGGATGGAGATCCTCGTGGTAATCGCGGTAGGGGGCCGGGCCGATCCACAGGTCCCAATCCATGCCGGCGGGCGGCTTGGTGGCGGGCGGGCGCGGGCCGACTCCGCCGTTGGCGCGGTCCGTCCAGCTATGGGTTTCGGTCACCTGGCCAATGACCCCGCCCCAGATGAACTCGCACAGCCGATGATAGCCTCCCATGCAATGCCCCTGGTTGCCCATCTGGGTGACCACCTTGTACTGGCGGGCGGCAGCGCGCAGACGGCGGGCCTCGCTGATGTTATGGGTGAGCGGTTTTTCGCAGTAAACATGTTTGCCCAGTTGCATGGCCATCATCGCCGGCACCGCGTGGTGATGATTGGGGGTGGTGATGAACACCGCATCCACCTGCTTGCCAATCTTCTCGAACATCTTCCGGTAGTCGGTGAACACCTGGAGCTTGTCGACCGGCTTTTCCTTGCTCTTCAGCCACTTTTTGACCACCTCCTGCTGGACTTCGGACGGATCGACGATGGCCATCAGGTTCTGGTCATGATCCTTGACCAGCGAGTCCAAATGCTGTCCGCCGCGCCAGCCGCAGCCGATGAGCACACAGTTCAGTTTGGCACCGCCGTTGGCGGCCCTCAGAATGTTGGGCAGCGCCGGAATGGCGGCCAGCGATCCGGCCGTCACAGCGGCCCGTTTCAGAAATAAGCGGCGATTCATAGGGGATGTCATAACCGGCTTCGTTGAAAAAATCGAGCGTGAGTTGAAGGAACTTTCAAGACTCAGCTTTAACGTATTCTAAACACGCCCCGGGTAGCCGCCCAGGGTCTGGCGTTGTCTGGACAGCATCGGCATTCCCCATTACCCTCGCAGGGTGAACGAAAACTCGCCCTCCACCGAGTCCGGTCCCGCGCCCGGCGAGGCTGCTACCACAATTGCCCTGGCGGACTCGGCTGCAAACACCTTAACCGTGCCGGAGAAGATCGCCCTATTCCGCTCCCTGTTCCTGGGCAGGGAGGATGTGTATCCGACCCGTTTTGAAAGCCGAAAAACCGGCCGCGCGGGTTATTCCCCCGCCTGCGCCAATGAATGGGTGCGCGGACTGTGCGACAAACCGAAGGTCAAATGCGCTGTCTGCCCCAACCGCCGCTTGTTACCGGTGACGGATGAGGTCATCCGCTGGCACCTTTCCGGCAAGGATGACCGGGGACGGGACTTTGTGATGGGTGTTTATCCGCTGCTGCTGGACGAATCCTGCTTCTTCCTGGCCATGGATTTTGACGATGAGGCGTGGCAGAAGGATGCGGCGGCAGTTTGGCATGCCTGCCGGCAAAGGGAATTGCCTGCCGCCCTGGAACGTTCCCGCTCGGGCAATGGTGCCCATCTCTGGCTCTTTTTTGCGGAGGCGCTGTCGGCCCGCCTGGCGCGCAATCTTGGAGCCCTCCTGCTGACCGAAGCGATGGAACATCGACCCGACGTCGGGCTGGATTCCTATGACCGGCTTTTCCCCAACCAGGACACCATCCCCAAGGGTGGCTTTGGGAACCTGATTGCATTGCCCTTGCAGAAACAACCGAGAGCACACGGCAACAGCGTCTTTCTTGATGAGCAGTTTCAACCGCACACGGATCAGTGGGCATATCTGTCATCGGTGCGCCGGATCACCAAGGCGCAATGCGATGGCATTGTGCGCGAGGCCGACAGCAGGAACCGGATCCTCGGTGTCCGTCCAGTGGTGACATTGGAGGCGGATGAGGATGCCCCCTGGACCGACCCGCCATCACGGCGGCGAAAGGAACCGCCGCTTGCCGGACCATTCCCAGAGAGCGTGGAGCTAATTCTGGGTGACCAGATTTATATCGCCAAGGAGCACCTGCCACCGGCGTTGCGCAACCGCCTGATTCGCCTGGCAGCCTTACAAAACCCGGATTTCTACCGCACCCAGGCCATGCGGTTGCCTGTTTTTGGCAAGCCGCGCATCATCCATTGCGCCGAGGATCATCCCCAGCATTTCAGCCTGCCCCGTGGTTGTCTGGAGGAAGTGCAAGCCCTGCTGGAGAGCCTGGGGATCAAGCCCGTGCTGAACGATAAACGCCCGGAGGGAAAACCGATCACGGTCTCGTTCAAAGGAGAGTTGCGCGCTGAGCAGATGATCGCAGCAAAGGCGATGCTGGCGCATGACACCGGCGTGCTGGCCGCCACCACCGCCTTTGGCAAAACCGTGCTGGCTGCCTGGTTAATCGCCCAACGGGGCCTCAACACCCTGATACTGGTGCATCGGGAGCAGTTGCTTGAACAGTGGGTGGAACGGCTGTCCACTTTTCTGGGGCTGCCCAAAGGCGAGATCGGCCGGATTGGAGGCGGACGCAAGAAAATCACGGGCGTCATTGACGTGGCCATCATGCAAAGCCTCGTGCGCAAAGGAGAGGTGAAGGATCTGATCGCCGATTACGGACACCTGGTGGTGGATGAGTGTCACCACTTGTCTGCGCAGAGCTTTGAACAGATCGCGCGCCGGGCCAAAGCGCGCTATGTGGTTGGCCTGTCGGCCACGGTCACCCGCAAGGACGGGCATCATCCGATCATCTTCATGCAGTGCGGACCGGTCCGGCATCGGGTGGATGCAAAACAGCAGGCGGCGGCGCGCCCCTTCACGCATGTCGTGATGGTGCGCCCAACCAATTTCCGGATGACCGAGCCGCCGGAAGAGGACGCACGCCTGGAATTCCAAGCCCTCTACCAGGCGCTCACCAACGATTCCGCGCGAAACCAACTGATCTGCCAGGATGTCCTGCGTGTGGTGCGCGAGGGACGCAAACCGCTGGTGCTGACCGAACGGACAGAACACCTGGAGCAATTGGCCGCGCTGCTGGCGAAGGAAATTCCCCAGGTGATCACCCTGCAAGGCGGCATGGGCAAAAAGGATCTGCGAAACACTCTGAGCAAGTTGGACACCCTGCCAGAAGATTCGCAGGTGGTGCTGCTGGCCACCGGAAAGTTCATCGGGGAGGGGTTCGACCATGCCCGGCTGGACACCCTCTTCCTCACGCTGCCCGTCTCCTGGCGAGGAACCATTGCCCAGTACGTCGGTCGCCTTCACCGACTGCACGCGGACAAGCACGAGGTGCGGGTTTACGATTATGCCGACCTGAATGTCGCCATGCTGTCCAGAATGTTTGACCGGCGCTGTCAGGGTTACGAGGCTGTTGGGTATGTGATCCAATTGCCCGGCAGCGCGGTGCCCGGCTGGCCGGCGGAGGTCCCCCTGCCGATTGATCCCGAGTGGAAAAGGGACTACGCCGCCAGCATCCGCCGACTGGTGCGCGAGGGTGTGGATGTCCCCCTGGCCGATCTTTTCGTTCATGCCACCCTCCGTTCCGCACCCAACGCCGAAGACGGGGTCCGTGCCCGGAGCGCCACGGAGGCATTCCTGTATCGTCGGCTGGAAACTCTGCCTGCAACCGCCGGCCGTTTTCGTCTGAACACCAAACTCCCCATCCCCTTTGACGGCGATGGGGAGATGGAAGTGGACCTGCTGGATGCGAATGCGCGCCTGGCTGTTGAGCTGGACGGCCCCCAGCATCTGGCGGACCCGGATGCCTACCGGCGCGACCGCCGCAAGGATGCCCTGCTCCAGGAAAACGGCTACCTGGTGCTGCGTTTCCTGACCGAGGACGTCGGCAAACAATTGGACCATGTGCTGGACACCCTCATACATTTCATTGCCCTGCGAGACCGAAAGGTAAGGATCGGAGGAGAAGTGCCCAGAACATCGCCGTCCACCCGGTAGCCGACCGGGTGAAACCGCGCGTGGAAGAACCTACCTCGCCGGAGCCGGGTCCAGTATTTGGCCGATCCTCACCACCACGGGGCCGGAGAGTCCGGCGGGCTTCAGGGCGCTGCCCCGGGCCGGGCCGTTGATCGTCCAGGTCTTGCGCGACTTCTCGTCCAGGCCGGCATCGTAGGCCAGCCGGTTGAACCAGGTGCCGGTTCCCGCCACGGCCAGCCGGTTGACGCCGGGCTTCACCAGGCGGGTGATGTCCAGCCGGTAAGGCGCCGACCAGGCGCTGCCCGCCGGCTCGCCGTTCAGCCAGACGCGGGCGATCACCTCCACGCGCCCCAGGTCCAACTCCACACGCGAGCCGGGCACCAGCGCGTCCAGCGTGAACTCGGTGGTGTAGGTGGCGGTGCCGGAAAAGGCCCGGGCCTCCGGCGAAAGATCCAGCTCAGTCCAGAACTTCGGCTGATCCAGCCGCACCGGGCCGGGCGCTCCCCACCCGGCCGGGAAGGTCAGGGACCACGGCCCCGGCAGCGGCAGACTTCGGGGGGCGCGGGTTTCCCAGGTTGAGGCGGAGCCATCCTGCCGGACCGCCCGGAAAACGCCCGGCTCCCAGGCCAGCAACCGATGGCCGCCCTCCAGGACTTCGCCCGCCATTCGCAGCGTCAGGGCCGCATCCACCAGCGGCAGCGGCTCGTTCTCCCAGGCCTCCAGCTTTTTCCGCACGCCCTCCGGGAGCTGCAGCTCGACGAACACCTTCTTGCGGGTCTTCAGCGCCGGGTCGCCTCCCGCCCAGCCATTGCTGGCCCGCACCACGGTCACGCCCTGCGCCAATTCCCGGCGGACCTGGCCGGTCACATCCTTGCGGCGGGCGGGGTCGGCCGGATCGCCGTAGCTGGCGGACACCACCTGCGGGCCGCCGGCCAACGCACCGGGAGCCTGCGCATTCAGCAGCACCTTCCCCGCGTGCTCCAGCCGGACGATGCCGTTGGAACCGGCCGGGCCGGAGCCGCGAAAGACCACGAAGACCGATCCGGACGGGGGCAGGTCTAGCGCCACCAGGCTGGAGCCGCCCTCGCGCCGTACCACGCCCGCTGGGGTCACCGCGCCGGTGAGCGGATCCCACAGCTCCACCGCACCGGCGGCCCGGAACCGGAGCGTGCCGGTGAAGCCCTGCTGCGCCGGGGCGGCCACAAAGTACCAGTCGGCACCGTCAGCCTGCCGGTGCGTCCAGACCACCCCCTCGCCCTCGAGATCGGGTTTGACGCCCAGCCCGGCCAGCACCTCGCCCAGGGGCTGCCCGGCGATCACGCTCCCCTTCCCCACGGAACGGGCGCCCTTGAAGTTAGCCTGGGCACCCCAGAGCGACTCGACCGCTTTGGCAAACCGTTTCTCTGCGGCCCGGCCCCCGCTGAGCGTCGCCAGACCCTGCGGGCGCTCGCCGACCACCACCGCACCCTGTTTGACGAAGGCCAGCAACCGCTCCAGCGTCTCCGGCAGCATGCGCGGGCAATCGCGCAGCCAAAACAGGCGATAGCGCAGGCCCTCCGGCGTGATAATCTGGCCATCGCGCACCGTCAGACGGTGGAGCAGCACATCCGGGTTGCAGTAATCGTAGCGGTAGCCGGCCGGGAAAGGCGCCTCCTGGGGCGGCTTGTGATCCTGCTCATCCCCGAGGTACCAGAGCACGTCCGACACCGGGCGGCCGCGCTCCAGCAGGTAGCCGCAACGGGCCAGGTAGGCGGTGAAGTCGGGCATGTGGGACCACCAGGTCTGCCCGCGCAAAAAGGGTGTGCCGATGCCGGAGCCGAACGCTGTGCCCGGCGGCAGGAAATCGGTGCGCGGGTTGTGGGTGTAGGTGTGGAACACCAGGTGGGTCACCCCCTCGGCCAGGTGGAGATCCGCAATGTGCTTCAGCATGCCGGGATGCTCGTTCCAGGTCAGGTTGAACGAGGTGAAGGCCTCCGCCGCCACGCGCGGCTTGCCGTACATCCGCGCCGCGGACACGCACGGCTTGACCGGCTTGAACTCGAAGCTGCCGACAAAGGCCTCCATGCGGGGCTGCCAGAATTCGCACATCGGCACATCCGCATATTTGTAGTACTCCAGAATGTCGCCGGGAAACACATCCCCGGAGGCGGTCTCGAACGAGATTGATAGCCCCTTCTGGTGCCCCAGCGCCGCCATGCGGCCAAAGAAGTTCTCGACCAGCAGATCGTTCACCGTCACGCGCCAGTCCCGCAGGAAACCGGCGGTCGTCTCGGGATCGCCCACCACAAAGCCCGCGAGCGCAGGGAACCAGGAGCGCAGCGGATAGCCGCGCAGCCGGGCGAACTGCCGGTCCAGGCCGGGCGTCCAGGTCTGCGTCTCGCATTCCCAGCTGTCGAGGATCATCCCCTGCAGCACCCCGCCGCCCAGCGGGCCGTTGCCGGCCGCCAGCCGCCCGATGTACCCGGCGAAGTGCGCCTCGGCTCCGGCCGGCGAGAGCTTGTCGCACTCCCAGCCGGTGGCCTCGGGGGGCGCGGGTCCGTTGCGTTTGCCGGCGTTCACATGCCCCCACCGCAGCACCGTCCAGCGGCCGGCCGGCGCCTGCCAGCGCAGCGTGCCCCGGGCATCCATGCGGTCCGTCAAATCAACGATCCGCGCGGCGTCCACCCACGCCGCCTTGGCCTGGCGGGGATGGGGCGAGCGGTCGAGGGCGCGCAGGGACCACGCCGCCTCCGACTCCCAGTTGTGCTTGCGCGCCCCGGAGAAGAGCCGGAGGGAGGCGAGCGCCAGGGTGTGCTGGTGGCTGATGGTGATGCGGTAAGCCCGGGCCGGCGCCTCCGAGCAGGCCAGCGAGATCGGCTTGTTATCCTGCCAATTGCTCTGCGGCAGGGCGTACCGGGCCACCTCCGCAAGCCCGCCCGGGGTGACCGCCTGGACCGTGATCGTCACACCGGGGACGTAACACCACTGATGGTTGAGGCTCTGGACCGAAGGCAGCTCCAGGGTGCGCAACGTCACCTCCTCCGGGAAGGTCACCTCCACCCAGACCGGTTCCGGGCCCGGCTCCAGGGTGATTTTTCCGTCCTTTTCCCCGCGCAGACACTTGGCCCAGGGCAGGTCCTCCCGGCTGCTCTTGACCGCCGCAGGCACGAGCGGTTTGCCCGTATCCCCTTCCGGGGTCGGAAAGGCCACCACCGCCACCTCCCGGTAATCGCGCCACGGCTCCTGGCTCGGCTGCGGCTGCGGGAGGGCCACGGTCACGTTGCTGCCGCCGTCCAGGTCGGTGCGGCTCCAGACCAGATGGCGCATGGCCTTGTCCGGCGTGATCCACGGCCCGCCGGACATCGCCCAGCCCGGACAATTCTGCATGGTGAAGCGCAGTCCCAGCCGCCGGCACTCCTCGGCGGCGTGACGCACGGCGCCGTCCCAGGATTCGGTGAGGCACTTGATCTGCGGCTCCACGCCGGGCCACGGCCCGCCGAACTGGCCATGAAACAGCTGCACCCCCTTGATACCCGCGCCGGCGATGGCCTCCAAGTCCGCCGTGATCCCCTGGGTGGCGACGTTGCCGCCGATGAAATGGAACCAGGTTTCCGGGCGGAAATCCCGGGTGGGTTCACGAAACAGGGTGGCGTCCTGTGCCCCAAAGTCCCGCTGGAGGGCCCGGGCATCCGGAACCGCGGCCGGAGGCGCGCCCATGGCAAGAACGGCGGACAGCAGAATCAGCGGCAAAACAGCAAGGCGGCACGCGCGTCCAAACAGATAAACCCAATGCATGGCAATAAAGAGATTGGCTCTGTCCATAGGAATTTCCCCAGAGCGATTCAGGGACGCACACCCATCCTCCGGGCAGTTGGTCCCGGGGAAGTGTGCAAGCCCGGTTTGTACCCCCTCACGCATCCTCATGCAACGCCTTTCCCGGTCCCTGCCTTTCCCGGTCCCGATCAACCTCCCCCCCGGTGCGGGCGAAGGAGGATTTCATTGGTGATCCCGGCGGCAATGGCAGAAGCCCGCGCCTGTGGGGGCCTCCTGGGGTTGGGTTGCGGACCAGATGGATGATGGGTTCATGGCGTGGACTTTGATCAGGGTTGGCGAATCAGACTTTTTTGTACGATTTTGTACTTTTTTAGCCGGATTTTCGGTCTTTTGGTGAAAAGACTAATGGGGGGACCGCAGATAAAGCAGAAATTTCGGTCAAAAGCTGAACCGCTGACAACCTGAAATGCTGCAACCTCTGACCACTGACCGGGGACGTGGGGGGAATATTTAACCACGGATAAAACGGATAAGACTTTGGATTGCGGATCGGTAGGCCGGGGTGGATTGCACGCGAAGGCACGAAGACAGGAGGATTGACCACGAAATATGCGAAAGACACGAAAAGGGAGCTGGGTGCAAACCGGGCGAGTATGCCGGTGGGTCGGTAAACCGGTGCTTCGGTGTTCCGCAGGGTGGCAATGGGGATTCGCATTATCTTTCATAGCGGGTTTCAGTTTTTGAGATTTTGTAGTCAG
>CAIYYI010000311.1 GCA_903930345.1 uncultured Verrucomicrobiota bacterium | reverse complement strand
TCAGCACATTCCAATCCCCCACCAGCGAGTGCGCATCCATCGACCCCTTGACCTCCCCGGACAGCGCATCCCCGCCCGTCATCGCCTTCAGCCGCTGCGCCCCCTCGGTCGAGAGGAAATCCGGGTCCACATCGCTGCCCATCAGCAGCGAGCGGCCATTGTAGAAGCCGATCTCGAACCGCCCATCCAGGTGCCGCGTCCGCAGCTCATAGCAATTGCGCTCCCCGATCATCAGCTTGATCAGCCGCGTCAGCGTCCCCTTGCCGCCCCCGGCGGTCCCGGTCAGCACCAGGAACACCTGGAACAGGTTGTTATGCAGCAGCGCCTGGCCGCACCAGAGCTGCAAGAGCCGCTGGTCGTCGGCATCCAATTGCGGCCCCAGCAGATCCGCCAGAAACCGCGGGCATTGCGCCGCCGGGTCATAGCGCACCGTGATTTGGTTGCGGCTGTAATACGACTTGTCAAACGGCTTCAGCGCCCACGGCTGCTCGTTCAGATCAATCATCCCGTTCAGCGTGTGGATGATCCCCGCCGGTTTGGTAAACCGGTCCCGTTCCAGAGCCTGGCCCTTGAGCAGTTTGATCACCCCAGCCAGAAATTGCGCGTTGTTCAGAAAGTGCGCCTTGCGCAGCGCAGGCCCGCCATCGGCACCGGCCGCCGCTGCCGCCTGATTCACCAGCTCCCGCACCCCGGCGGTCACCAGCTTGCCAATCTCATCATCGGTTCTGGCGCACCAGAGCCCGGTTGCCTCCTCGTAGCGGAAGAACCGCCCCATGGCGGGATCCCATAGGACGTCATTCTCCGCGCAAAACCGCGCGGCAAAGAACCCCTGGTTCAGCTTCACCGGCACCCCGTTCTTGTTGTAATCCATCGGTGCCCCGAGTTCCGCCTCCAGCGCCGATTCCTTCTCCGTGTCCCCCGGCACCATCCACCCTTCCGGCCAGTGGATGTCCTTGAATTCCACCTCCATCGGCGGAGCCGCCACCAGCAACCGGTATTCCACCCCGGACGGATGCACGCCGCTCAGCGTGCTGAGCCGCTTATCCGCCCGCCATTCGAAATGGCCGGGGCTGACACTCTCCGGAATCTTGCCCCGGATGCGCACCCACACCTGGCACCCCCGCGCCCCCTTGCTCCGCAGCGTCCCGGCCAGTTTGGGGTTCACCGCATCCCACGCCGCCGCGTCCGCTTCAACATCAAAATCGATCGCGCAAAGCCCGGCGCTGGCCGCCCCCAGGTACACGGCAAGGTTGCACTCCTCCAGCAGAGCCCGGTACGCCGCGCACTTCGTGTCCTCGAACGATCGCCGGACATAAGAACAGGCAGGCACCTTCGTCCCCGGCTTCTGGGGCACCCAGAAAGTGTTTGGCCCCGTCAGCCGTTCCAAATCTGCCACACGCCCCGCCGATACCGACCCCGGCAATGAAATGATATTCGTCATACCTCAAAACAGTTCCTTCTGCACCGCATTTGGTTTCCCCGTCAAAGTGCCACCGGCCTCCCGCCGCTGGACCTTCGAATCCGCATTCGCCTGGGCCTCCCGCCGCTGTTTCCCTGTCCCAACTTCCGCGTTCCGAGTTCCGCGTTCCGCGTTCGGCATGGCCCCCCAGTCCCGTGGTCCATGTGGTCCATGGTCAGTACGGTCATTATGGTCATTGGGGTCAGTACGCATTTTAGATAGCGCATTCCCCATTCCCCCAAGTTGGTTCTCTACCACCCCTCCGGATCATGCTTCCGGACAAACGCCCGGATGCAGTGCGCCTTGTGCCGGTAAGGCCCCACCACCACCAGGTCTTGGTCCCGGTCAATCACCGCCCATTT
>CAIYYI010000310.1 GCA_903930345.1 uncultured Verrucomicrobiota bacterium | reverse complement strand
GTGGTGGCTGATGAAATGTCGATTTTGGCGGCTTGCGAAACGATGGCAGACCGGGAGGTTGGCCTTTCCGTCAGCAGGGCTTCCACAAACTCCAGGTCCGTGCAAACCTTGTTCTTGGCTTGGGGGCGGCGCAGGGCTTCCGGGTTCAACTCCTTGGCCAGCCGCATCAGCGGGTAGTCCCACTCGACCACAAACTCAGGCAACCGTGGCAGGTTGCGCAGAATGCTGGTGCCCCCCAGGATCATCTTGCACCCCTGGTGCAGGATGCCCTCGATGACCTCCGGCGGCGGGTGCGGCGCCCTTGCCATGAGTTCGTCGAAAGTCAGGATTTCCGGCAGCGGCGGCGGAATGGCCCCCAGGTCCACGGCGATGTCAATCTGGTCGAGCGCGGAGAGATGCGGATTGAGATTCATTGGATGCATAATATCGGTATGTTTAATGTGCCTCCCAGTGTATCAAACCCATGGGACAAATACTGTCCTACCCGAAAAATATCTGAAAAACTTGTTCACCGGGTTGTTCACCCCAAAATATCACAGGATGTCATTGTTCCATGGGTACTTGCAAATGCTGTTCCGCGTTCAGATCGTTCCCCATTCAGATGGGAAGAGGGCAGGGGTGCGCGCGAGCGGTCGAAAGCCTGCGATCCTGGCTGGGCGATGCGTCCCGGCGCCAGAGTAAGCTCTGTGGTCAGGAAAACCCGGTTTTCCCCGGTGTCGGGTGCGTGGCAGGCAACCCGCCGCAACAGCGTTGCGTCACTGCTGGTAACCAGTTCGTCCTGGAGGATGCCATGGTTGAGCGGGTCGTTTCCGTCCCAAGCTCTCTGCTCCCTGACCTTCAGCACCGAGTTCTCCTTTTCCAGGCTGATGAAGTAAATGCCCGCCGTGGTCTTGAGGTTGTGCCAAAACCACCATTCGCAATGCCGGAAGAAAACCAGTGTATAAAACTCAGGGCGAAGTCAGGATAATGGTTAGCAAAGGAAAACCATTCAAAGTGATACTATTAATAAAACAAATACATTATATTAATAATAGATTATCCCTTGCGGGCCTTTCGTTCATGGGGTACCTGTTTCGCACAGTTTATGTTGCGTGGTCGATCCGTGTCCTTTCGGTGAGTGTGTCCGAATCGGGGCTACGGGGTCGGTTGTGATGATGGATTTGATTTGGCATTGACTAAGGTCGCCGCATGTCGGACATATTTCCGAAATGGACAAACCAACTCCCGCTTAAAGTTGCGGTGGGTGCCTTGCTCGTAGGCGCAACCACCGTGGCGGGTTTCTGGTATTATTTCACCCCCAAGTACACCCGGGTGGGCTACCAACCGGTGCAGCCGGTGGCCTTTTCACACGCGGTGCATGTGGACCAGCTCGGCATGGATTGCCGCTACTGCCACAACGGGGTGGAGAAGTCCTGGTACTCCAACGTTCCCGCTTCATCCACCTGCATGAACTGTCACAATCAGGTGCTGGCTCAGGATCCGCGACTGGCGCTGGTGCGCGAGAGCGCCGCCAGCGGTAAACCCATCCCCTGGGTGCAGATTCACAAGACCCCTGATTACGTCTATTTCAATCACTCCGTCCACATCAACCGCGGCATCAGTTGTGTGCATTGCCATGGCCAGATCAACCAGATGGACGAGGTTCGCCACGCCCAGCCGTTGAGCATGACCTTCTGCCTCGATTGCCACCGCAATCCCGGTCCCAATATCAGGCCACCCGACAAGGTCACCGATCTCAACTGGGTGCCGGGAACGGACGGAGTGCCGCTGGACTATGGACGCAAAGCCGTAACCAACTGGCACGTCAACGCTTCGCAAAATTGCTCCGCCTGTCACCGATGAAAACCATCCCTCCGCCTTGCCCGGAACCCGAATCTGGTCCGAAGTACTGGCGCAGCCTAGACCAGTTGGCCGACACTCCCGAATTCCGGGAGTGGGTTGAGCGCGAGTTCCCCGCTGGTGCCAGCGAGTTTAACGATCCCGTCTCCCGCCGCCACTTTGTCAAAATCATGTCGGCATCCTTCCTGCTGGCCGGACTGGGATTGACCGGTTGCCGCCGTCCGGAGGAGAATATCATGCCGTTCTCCAAGATGCCGGAGAACTACGTTCATGGCGTGGCCCAGTTTTACGCCACCGCCATGCCGATGCGGGGTTCAGCTATTCCTTTGCTCGTGAAGTCCCACGAGGGCCGCCCAACCAAGGTGGAGGGCAATCCGCAGCATCCCGATGGCAACGGTGGCACGGATCAATTCGCTCAAGCCTCACTGCTGAGTCTTTACGACCCGGATCGCGCCACACGTTTTCTCGGCAAGACTGGTTCCGGCCTAACGGTTGTCAAGCGGGAAAAGGCCATTGACTTTCTTGGAGAAGTCTCAAAACAACAGGAACTTACGGGCGGTGTCGGGCTCGCCTTTCTGGTGGAGCGCAGCAGTTCCCCCTCCCGCGCGCGGCTGCAAAAGCTGATTTCCCAAAAACTGCCCAAAGCCCGCTGGTTCATGCATGAGCCGGTGGATTATGACGTCCACCGCGAGGCGGCATCCCTGGCGTTCGGCAAGTCCGTCACTTCCTATCCCCGGTACGATGCCGCCAGCGTGGTGGTGTCTCTGGATTGTGATTTTCTCGGGGATGAGTTGGACACCCATGTCAATGTTCGCCGCTTTGCCCACGGACGCAAAATTGCGCAGCCCGGCGATGCCATGAACCGTTTGTATGCGGTGGAGTCGTTGTTCTCGCTCACCGGGGCGAATGCCGATCACCGGCTGAGATTGGCACCCAGTCAGATTCCGGCACTGGCAGCCGCTTTGGCGGCGGAAGTTTTCAGGCTGACAGGGCAGGGGGGCGAGCTGTCCCCTGTGCTCGCGGCACTGGCCCAGCCAGCCAAGGCGCATGAAAAATGGGTGCAAACCTGCGCCCTCGACCTCCTCACTCCCCAGAAAAAGTCGGCGGACAAGGGCAAAGCGCTGGTGGTGGTCGGACATCGGCAACCGCTGGCTGTCCACCTTCTGGCGCTGGCCATGAACGCCGCTTTGGGGGCAGTGGGGAAAACCCTGGTTTTGCAGGACGCCCCGACACCGATTGAGGCGGATATCGCGGTGCTGGCCAAGGCTCTGAATGATGGTTCCGTCAGCACCCTTGTGATTGCCGGTGGCAACCCGGTTTACAGCGCGCCCGCCGATTTGAATTGGAAGGCGGCCCAGCGCAAGGCCAAGACGGTCATTCGCCTGGGCTATTACGAGGATGAGACCGCCGAGGCAGTGGATTGGCACTATCCGCAATCGCATTATCTCGAATCCTGGGGTGACGTCCGCACCGCCGACGGCACGATTGCCGCTGTGCAACCGCTGATTGAACCGCTGTTCGGCGGCATCACCGAACTGGAACTGCTTGGCCGCCTGGCAGGGCTGGAGGAGGCGTATTGCCACGCGGTGGTACGCGAGACGTTCAAGACCTTTGGCGGCCCGGAGGAAAATGCGTGGCGGCAGTTCATTCACGATGGTTTCCAGACCGGCACGGCCGCTGGTTCGGTGGCCGCCAGTCCCGACTGGGCGGCGATCACCCAGGCGGTGGGCGTTTTCAAACCGTTAGTTGTCGGTGGCTATGAGGTGGTTTTCCACCGCAGCTATTCGGTGGACGACGGCCGCTTTAACAACAATGGCTGGCTCCAGGAAACACCTGATCCCATCACCAAACTGACATGGGATAACGCCATTCTCGTCAGCCCCGCGACGGCGGAAAAACTGGGGGTGACCCCGGACGCCGAACGACGGGGCAACAAGGTTGAGAAGGGGCTGTTTTTCAATCAGGTGGTGGAAGTCACCCTGCATGGCCGCACCATCAGGGGGCCGCTGTGGATTCAGCCAGGTCTGGCTGACAATACCCTGGGGCTTTCGCTCGGATACGGTCGGGAACGCACCGGGCGGATCGGCCGCCTGCAAGACGGCAAACCCGCCGGTTACAATTCCTATCTGCTGCGCACCTCGGACAGCCTGCACGCGGCGACGAGCGCAGCCGTCAGGCTGACTGGGCAGACCTACCAACTTGCCAGCACCCAGGAACATGGGGCCATGGAAGGCCGCCCCATCATCCGGGAGGCCAACTTTGAGGATTTCGTCCAGCACCCGGATTTTGCCCGGAACATGGACATGGATTCACCGGGGCACATGAAGCACATCCCGGTGGATGCGCAGGGCAATCCCAAGTCCATTTATCCGCGTCCGCCCATGAACGGGCTGCACCAGTGGGGGCTGGCGCTTGACCTGAGCACCTGTGTTGGCTGCACCGCCTGCACCGTCGCCTGCCAGAGCGAAAACAACATTCCCATCGTCGGCAAAGAGCAGGTGACCAAGGGCCGGGAAATGGCCTGGATCCGTTTGGACCGCTACTTCTCGGGGGATCTGAATGATCCGCAGATCTCCTACCAGCCGATGTTCTGCCAGCACTGCGAAAATGCGCCGTGCGAGAGCGTCTGCCCGGTCAATGCCACCGTGCATGATGAGGAGGGGCTCAACGTGATGGCCTACAACCGTTGTGTGGGCACCCGGTACTGTTCCAACAACTGCCCGTATAAGGTCCGGCGCTTTAATTTCTTCGACTACCACCGCCGACAGATCGGGCGGCTGTACAAGAGTCCGCTGGCCAGCACCACCGAAGGTCAATGGGAGCTGCTGCGCTGGCTCAAGGATCGGGACAAGGGCAGTGTGCCTGATGATCAGTGGGATCTGCTGAAGCTGGCCAAGAATCCGGATGTGACGGTGCGCATGCGCGGCATCATGGAGAAATGCACCTACTGTGTGCAGCGCATTGAGCAGGCCAAGATCTCCCAGAAGGTCAAGGCTGGCGCCTCGGGTGATGTGCGCGTGCCGGATGGCACCTTCAAGACCGCCTGCCAGCAAGCCTGTCCTGCGGAGGCCATCG
>CAIYYI010000309.1 GCA_903930345.1 uncultured Verrucomicrobiota bacterium | reverse complement strand
CCAGGTTTCGCAGGCGCGTGGCCGGCTGCTGCAGGTCGGGATTCCCGAGGCCATCATCGCGCAGGCGGCGGAGTTGGGCTACCGCCTCGGCGCGCAGGGGCACCGGGCGGATCTGACGGTGGTGAAGGCGGCCCGGGCCCACGCGGCTTTCCTGGAGAAGGACGCGGTGGAGTTCAGCGATCTGGCGGTGGCGGCGCGCCTGGCGCTGCCGCACCGCGTGCCAGCCTCGCCGCTCGACACGCCGGAGATGATCCTGCAGCGCATTGAACAGGGGTTGCTGGTCGGTGGCCGGGCCGTGTCCGCCGGGGCGGAGGCCGATGCCGGGGAGGCCGACCTGGCCGCCCTTCCGGCGACGGAGGAGGATTTGGACGAGCTGGCGGAACAGATGCAGGTGCCCGGCGTCTTTGCCGCCGGCAGCATCATGTTCAGCTTCCTAAAAAAAAAGACCGGGAAACCGTTCATGACGCCGATAAGCGCCTGAGCGGGCTGGATCTGGATTTGGAGGACCTGTCCGCGCCGGCCACCCGGGCGGAGCGGCGCTCCCGCAAAACCATCATTTCCTCGCGTGGCCGTTTTCGCCGGGCGGTGCCGCTGGCTCCGGGTGAAACGCTGGATGGGGTGGCTGTGGCGGTGTCCGCCACCCTGCGACGGTATGCGCTGCGGCGGGCGCGGGGCGGGCCGGATCACCTCACCCCCGAAGATCTCTGCCGGCAGGAGCGCCACCGGCCGAGCGACCGTCTGATCCTCTTTGTTCTGGACACCTCCGAATCGATGGGGGACAACCCGGAGCAGCGGATCCGGGCGGCCAAAGGGGCGGTCTTTGCCCTGTTGCGCAAGGCCTACCAGAACCGCAGCGAGGTGGCGCTCATCGCCTTTGGCGGGGAGCAGGCCACCGTGGTGTTGCCGCCCACCCGCAGCATCGTGCGGGCGCGGGTCTGCCTGGAGCGGCTGCCGGTGGGGGGGGCCACCCCGTTTGCGGACGGGCTGTATCAGGCCTGGCGGCTGGTCCGGCGGGAGCGGATCCGCCGCCCCGGCGTGCAACCCCTGCTGGTGATCATCTCCGATGGGGAGGCCAACGTGACGCTGACCCCTGGCGTACCACCCGAGCAGGAGCTGCTGGACCTGGCGGCCCAACTGCGGGCGGAAAAGGTCGCCTCCGTGCTGTTTGATGTCAGCACGGTGCGGGGCAAGACGGCGGAACTCCTGCGGCTGGCCGGGAGCCTGGGGGGTAGCCACATGCGGGTCAGCGACCTGCGCGCGCGCGACCTGCTCGCGGCGGTCCCGACCTGAGCCCGAGAACCGCGGTGGAATTACTTCAGCGGCTTGACGCGGAAGTTGCGGAAGTCGAAGCGCTTGTTTTCCGCCTGGATGCCGATGTAGCCCTTGGCCACATCGATCTCATTGTAGGTCCAGTTTTCCTCATCGTTGATCCAGAGCTTCACGGTCTTACCCTTGACCTCCAGGCGGGTTTTCACCCACTTGTTCAGCGGCTGTTTGGTGGCTTCGGCGGGCAGGGTGCCTTTGTAGCCCTTGACGAGCTGGCCGACGGCGCTGTACTTCAGGTTCACCTGCCAGCCATCCTTGGGCCACGGTTTGCCTTCCTCGATGCAGCGGAAAAAGATGCCGCTGTCATACTGCTCATCCAGCGGCATCCACTCGAACTCCAGCACGTAATCCTGGTATTCTTTCTCGGTGCGCAGCCAGCCCATGCCCTTGACGAGGCGCAGGTTGCCCTCCACCACTTCAAAGGTGACGTCATGCACGGGCACCCATCCGGTGAGGTCCTTGCCGTTGAAGAGGGAGGTCCATTGGGCTTCATCGGCGGCGGTGGCGTTGAGGGCCAGGAGCAGGCCGAGGGCGGCGATCAGGCTGAATGTTTTTTTCATAGGCGATAGCGGGTGTATTTTTATGGCTTGGCGGGCGGGTCGTCAAGAACGCTGAATTTCATCCTGAATCGGCTTGCTGGCCGGGGCCGGATCGGTTAGAGCAAAGCCGTGCGCAGGCAATGCTCAACTCTCATGCTCGGCGGATGGCTCTGGTGCGGGCTGGCCCTGTGCGCGTGGGGGCAGATCGACCCGGTGGAGCGGCACCTGCTGCAATTCGGCTACAACCAGTCCCTGCGCGGCAATTCCCCCCTTGCGGGCTACGCCTTCTACTACCTCAACGAGCCCGGCTTCTGGCGGACCAACCTGACGCTCCGCCTGGCGGTGGCGCCGGTCTATCTCGATTCCGAGCTGGGGGTGGCGAAGGTGTTCGGGGAAAACACCGACCTGGGCGTGGGACTGGCCGGGGGCGGCTTTGCCGACACCTATTCGGAGATCCGGGGCGGGGGCTACCAGCGGCAGGAGTCCTTCACCGGGCACGGGGCGGAAGGGACGCTGAGCGTCTATCACCGCTTCAACCCGCAGCAGCAGATCCCGTTGAACGGAGTGCTGCGCCTGGGAGCCCGGCAATCGGTTTTCCAGCGGGACAGCGACACCGCCGCCGGGTTTGTCATTCCGGAGGACCGCCAGACCCTGCCCTTGCGCTCGGGGCTGCGCTGGGGCGGCAAGGAGCCCTCCCTCAGCCCGGACGCCGGCATGGAGGTTTCCGCCTGGTACGAGGGGCAGATGCGTAACAGCGTGCCCGCTTACGGCTATGCGGGGGACCGGTCCGTGCGGCGGGACACGCACCTGTTTTGGGGGCGGCTGCTGTTTGCCTACACCCTGCCGCAGACCGATCACCACGTGGAGCTGAGTCTCACCGGCGGCACCAGCCTGCGGCCCGACCGGTTCAGCGGGTACCGCCTCGGGGGGATGCTTCCGTTTTGCTCGGAATTTCCGCTCTCCCTGCCCGGGTATTATTACCAGGAACTCAGCGCGCGCAACTTTGCGGTGCTGAGCGGGCTGTACACCGTGCCGCTGGATCAGCGGGCCCGGTGGCATCTGGTGGGCAATGCGGCCACGGCGATGGTCGATTACCTGCCGGGCCTGGAGCAGCCGGGCGACTGGCACTCCGGGGTGGGCGGTGGGCTCGCCTACCGGCCGGTCTCCAAGTCCTGGCTCGCCATGGTCAGCTATGCCCACGGGGTGGATGCCATCCGCACCCAGGGGCGCGGGGCGCACAGCGTGAATGTGTTTCTGCAGATCGATCTGGATCACCGGGCCCCGGCCCGGCCCGACCAGGGGATCCAGCCGGAGGGGTCGCGCGGTCTCATGCGCTTTTTGCGGAACATTTTTTGACCGATGAATAACAGGATGACTCAGGCATTGGTTTGGGGATTGGCGGCGGGCGTGCTCTTCGCGGCGGAGGATCTGCCGCTGCCGGAAAATCTGGTGGCGGACCAGGTGCCCCCGATAGCCGCCGCTTTGCGCGCGGATGCGGGACGCTACCTGGAATTCCGCGCGGCGGCGTTCAACGGCTGGCATCCGGTCCGCCGCGAGCTGCTGGTGGTCACGCGGTTTGCCGAGACGCCGCAGTTGCATCAGGTGCGGCAGCCTGGCGGGGCGCGGCGGCAACTGACCTTCACGGACGAACCGGTGGCGGGCGCCGCTTACCGGCCCAAGGTCGGGGATGCCCTCGTGTTTCTTCAGGACACCGGCGGCGGGGAGTTCTTCCAGCTTCACCGCCATGATGTCGGCACCGGCCGAAACACCCTCCTCACCGACGGCCGCTCCCGCCATGGCAGCCCCCGCTGGTCCCGGGATGGCCGTTCGCTGGCCTTCACCTCCACCCGCCGCAACGGCAAGGACACGGACATTTGGGTGATGAACCCCGACCAGCCCGGCTCAGAGCGCCAGGTGCTCGCGGTCAATGGCGGCGGCTTCAGCATCCCCGACTGGTCCCACGATGGGACCACCCTGCTGTTGCAGGAGTCCATTTCCATCAACGAAAGCCGCCTGCACCTGCTCGACCTCAAGACCGGCCAGACACGGCTGCTGACTCCCGGCGGCGAAAAGGCCGCCTACAGCGGCGGGCAGTTCAGCCGCGATGACCGTACCATTTACACGGCAACTGATCGGGGATCCGAATACCAGCGCCTTGTGCGCCTGGACCGCCGCACCGGGGCGGAAACCGTGCTGACGGCGGGGCTGCGCTGGGATGTTTCCGAGTTTGAAGTTTCGCCCGATGGCCGCTTGGTGGCCTTTGTCACCAATGAGGATGGCGCAGGCGTGCTGCATCTGATGGACACGCGCAGCGGCCGGCCGGTCAAAATCCCGGCCCTGCCGCTGGGTGTCCCTTCCGGTCTTCGCTGGCACGAGAATGGCCGCGACCTGGGTTTCTCCTTCACCTCCGCCCGTTCTCCGGCGGATGCCTGGTCCCTGGATGTCAAGAGCGGCCACCTGACGCGTTGGACGGAGAGCGAGACGGGAGGGTTGGACACCTCCGGATTCGTGGAGCCGGAGATTGTCCGGCTCAAGAGCTTTGATGGCCTGGGAGTTTCCGCCTTTGTTTACCGGCCGGACCCGGCCCGGTTTCCTGGTCCGCGCCCGGTGCTGGTGGTTATCCACGGCGGGCCGGAATCGCAATCGCGCCCGGTGTTTCTGGCGCGCAACAACTATTACCTGAACGAGCTGGGCGTGGCCTTGGTGTACCCCAACGTGCGCGGCTCCAGCGGGTATGGCAAAACCTTCCTCACGCTCGACAACGGGTTCAAGCGGGAGGATTCCGTGCGGGACATTGGGACCGTCTTGGACTGGATCCAGGGCGATGCCCGCCTGGACCGGGCCCGGGTGGGCGTGATGGGCGGCAGCTACGGCGGCTACATGGTGCTGGCCTCCCTGGTGCATTTTGGCGAGCGCCTGCGCTGCGCGGTGGACATTGTTGGCATCTCCAACTTTTTGACCTTCCTCAAGAACACCCAGGATTACCGCCGGGATCTGCGCCGGGTGGAGTACGGGGATGAGCGGGAGCCGCAGATGGCGGAATTCCTGGCGCGCATCAGCCCCATGGCGCACGCGGCGCGCATTCGGCGGCCGCTGTTTGTGGTGCAGGGCCGCAATGACCCTCGCGTGCCGGTGACTGAGGCCGAGCAGATGGTCAAGGCCATCCGCGATCAGGGCGGCCTGGCCTGGTACCTGATGGCCCGTGACGAGGGCCACGGCTTTGCCAAGAAGAAGAATGCCGACCACCAGTTTTTGTCCACCATCCGCTTCCTGCAGGAGCATCTTTTGAAATAAACCGGGAACAAGGAAATCTATGAGCGAACCGCGACGACATTTTGCCAGTGACAACTATGCCGGGATCTGCCCGGAAGCCTGGGCGGCCATGCAGGCCGCCAATGCCGGGCATGTGCCAAGCTACGGGGATGACCCCTGGACCGACCAGGCCGCCAGCCTGCTGCGGGATGTGTTTGAGACCGATTGCGAGGTTTTCTTTGTGTTCAACGGCACGGCGGCCAATTCCCTGGCGCTGGCCTCCTGCTGCCAGTCCTATCACAGCATCCTGTGCGCTGAGACCGCCCACGTGGAGACGGACGAATGCGGCGCGCCCGAGTTTTTTTCCAACGGCACCAAGGTCCTGCTTCTGCCCGGCCAGCACGGCAAGATCGACCCGGCCGCCATCGGGGGCATGGTGCGCAAGCGCACCGATATCCATTATCCGAAGCCGCGCGCGGTCAGCGTCACCCAGGCCACCGAGCTGGGCACCGTTTACACCCCCTCCGAGCTGAAGTCCGTCTGGGCCCAGACCAAGTCCTTCGGTCTCCGGCTGCACATGGATGGTGCGCGCTTTGCCAACTCCGTGGCGGCGCTCGGTGTGTCCCCCAAGGAGATCACCTGGCAGAGCGGGGTGGATGTGCTCTGTTTTGGCGGCACCAAGAACGGGATGGCGGTGGGGGATGCGGTGGTGTTTTTCAACCGGGATCTGGCGCGCGAGTTTGATTACCGCTGCAAGCAGGCGGGGCAGCTTTCCTCCAAGATGCGTTTCCTGGCCGCCCCGTGGGTGGGAATGCTGAAGGATGGGGCCTGGCTGAAGCACGCCGCCCGGGCCAATGCCATGGCCGCATTGCTGGAGGCCCGGCTGCGGGCGCTCCCGCACGTAAAAGTCCTTTTTCCCCGCCAGGCCAACTCCGTGTTTGTGGAGCTGCCGCCCGCGCACATCGAGGCCCTGCACGCCCGGGGCTGGCGTTTCTACACGTTCATCGGCCAGGGCGGCTGCCGTTTCATGTGCTCGTGGGACACCGCAGAGTCGGACGTCCAGGCGCTGGCGGACGACGTCGCCGGCCTGGCGGCGCAGGTTGCGTAGGCCCGGCTTTCTGGATCTGTGAATTGGCGCAAATCCCGGATTGGGCTATACTGGAGGGGTTGAGCAGTTAACCCAGTGATCGTTTATGAGTAAAAAACCAATATTCAGTCTTGATTTGACACAGCGTCCGCCCCGCAGTCCCCGGGTGCGTCTCGGCGGGTACGCCATTCTGGCTCGCACCCTCGACAAGGGGCGGGCCGTCCTGGCTGGCCGGGCCGGAGAATACAAATTTGATTGTCCTCTGGATCAGCACGTCCTCGCGTTCGCCGGGATCAAGGCTGCTGGCCTGAAGGCGCAGCTCGCCAAGGGCAAAAGTGACAGCGACATCCTGGCTTGGATCGAGCAGAGTTCCACCACCAAACCCACTCCTTGGGCGATCGCCCAGTGGTCCGCCTACCAGGATCAACGCAGCCCCGGGGATGCGGAATACCAGGAGTTTTTCACCGGTGTGCTGAAGCAGTTGGCTCCCCAGCGCTCCGATGTCGCGACTTGGTTTGATCTGCTGGATCTGGACGATTACGTCAGTTTTGGCGGCCAGGCGTAGTTCGGTTTTCGGTTTCCATCCCCCCGGAGGTGGCCGTTGGCTGCCCCGGGGGATTCGCTTTTTCGGGCCGGTCGGCGGATTATCCGCTGGCAAATTTCCGGTGGTACGCTACAAGGTCGCGGCATGAAGGCTGTTATTTTGGCGGCGGGCAAGGGAACGCGGATGCGTGAGTTGACCAATGAGTGCCCGAAACCGATGCTGCGGGTGCAGGGCAAACCGATCTTGGAGCACATTCTCCAAGGGTTGATCAGCGCCGGCATTCGGGAGATTTTCATGGTCACCGGCTTCAAGGCCGAAGTCATCGAGGCGTATTTTGGGGATGGCAGCCGGTGGGGGGTGCGGATCGTCTATGGACTGCAAGTGGTGCAGGACGGCACCGGCAAGGCCCCCGAAGTGGCGCGGTCTTTCGTGGGGAATGATCCTTTCCTGCTCACCTACGGCGATATCCTCGTCAAACCCGAAACCTATGCGCAGATGGTCCGGCGTTTCACCGAGCAGGATTTCGGCGGGGTGATCACGGTCACCCGGGGCGAGGATGTCACCAAGGGCGGGCTGTTGTTTTTCGATGACGCCTTCTGCCTCTCCCATCTGGTGGAAAAACCGGGTCCGCCGCAGTTGGAGCAATTGCGGCAGGATGGCTGGCTTAGGCCCGGAAGCCCGGTTTGGTATAACGCCGGCGTTTATCTCTTCCAGGCGGATATCTACGAGCACACCGCCCGGCTCCAAAAATCCCCCCGGGGCGAGTACGAGCTGACGGACGCCATCGCCACCTTCATCCACGCGGGGCGCCGCCTGGCCGGGTTGGAAATCCAGGGGCGCTGGGTCGATGTGCGGGATCCTGAAGTGCTGGCGAAGCTGGAACAGGAAAGCTAGCCGGCCGCAAAAAAACTCCCCCATCCGCAGCTAAAGCTTGCCGGGAACGGTGCCGCAGATTAGAAAGGCCCCTTAATTCTTTGCGCTGCCGAAGCGCTGCGCTTGTCTGCCTGCCCGACCGCGCGCAAAGTGATTTTGTAACCTGTAGGCATTTTATTATGGAAGCACCTGCTAATCTGAAAGTTAAAGAGTCTATAAAGACCCTGCCGGGGGATGATGTCCGCCAGGTGATGTGGCGTATGACGGAGCGCTATGACCTGGCCATGCTGGTGCAAGCCACTCGCGGGGTGGCCCGCGGTCCGGTGGCCCGCCTGGTGGCCGAGGGCGCGCGCAATACCCACGAGTGGACCGAGGAGAAGAACAGCCTCCTGCCCATTTTTGATGAGTCCGGCATCACCGCCGCGTTCATGGATCCGGGCCAGGGCGGTTTTATCGAAGGCCCCAAAAACATGGCTTTGGCCCTCCTGGCGTTTGAACTCTCCTGGGTGGACGCAGGCGCCGCCACCGGCAGTCTGGCCGGCAATCTCGGTCTTTCGCCCATCCACGAACGGGGCACGCAGGAGCAGCGGGATTACTACATGAGCAAAGCCGTCCCTGCCAAGCCCGGCGAGGACCGCAAGCCGTGGCGTTACGCCTTCGCCCTCACCGAGCCGCTCCCCTTTGCCGGGGTTGAGACCGGCATGCTCGGCGGCAAGGTTCGCGTGGCAAAATGGGAGTCCGGCCAGGAGCCGCTCCTCCAGGTCGAGAAGCGCGGCCGTTTCATCACCAACATGGGCTTTGCCAACGTGGTCACCGCCGCTGTCGATTCCGGCGATCCCCGCATCAAGGGCAGTTGCATGATCATTCTCGAGGAGAATGATCCCGGCACCTTTGACCGTGGCGTTCCCACCCGCAAGCTCGTCCATCAGCTTTCCTCCACCCGCGACCCGGTGTTCAGCCTCACCGTGCCGGCCAGCCGCATCATCGGCGGCTACACCGTCAAGGATGGGGTGATCATCCCCAAGTACAGCCACGGGGAGGTCATTGAGGCGGTCTTCCGCCGTACCCGTGTGACGGTGGCGGTGATGACCTCCGCCAAGCTGCTCTCGGCGGTGGAGCCGGTCATCCGGTATCAGCGTTCCCGCTTCCGTGGCGGAGAGAGCGGCACCGCCGGCTCGCCCCGTTTTGAGTTGGGCCTGCAGCAGAAGGAGGATGTGCAGCACCGGCTGATCGATGTCTGGAGCACGGGCGAGGCCAGCAGTTCGCTGGGCTTTGCCGCCGCGCGCCTGTTCGATGAGCTGGATCCGCTGGAGCGTCAGAAGGACAAATATTTCGAGGAGCAGAAGATCGAGGGCGGCCGGGCCCAATTCAAGGTGCTGGTCAAGGCGCAGCAGGAGGCCATTGAGTATCTGCGGCAGGCCGCCCTGCCCGAGGCCCAGCGCGACCAGGCCCGGTATGCGGCCCTCCAGAACGATGTGCTCGTCCAGTTCGCCTGGCGCGATGCCCTGGCCAATGTGCTTTGCCCGGCCTGCAAGCTCTGGAACACCGGCTACGGCGCCAACATGATGCGCGAGGCGGTCAGTATGATGGGTGGGTATGGAGTCACCGAGGATTGTCCAGGATTTCTCGGTACCAAGTGGATGGATGCGCAGCTTGAGGCCACCTATGAGGGGCCTGAGGCCGTTCAGCGCCTCCAGATGTCCATCACGATGACCAACGAGGTTTTCCTGGCCCAGTTTGACCAGTGGGTGAAGGAGCTGCGCGGCATCGCCTCCGACAAACCCGGCACGGGTGCCTGCACGCTGGCCTCGGCCATGCAGATGTGGCGCTGGACGCTCACCCGCCTCCAGGATTCCAAGGATGCCGATGGTGCCAAGCTCTATCACAAGACCCGCCAGGGCGTGACCTTTGCCTTGGCCGACGCTCTCTGCTGGCTGTTGTCGGCCCGGCAGTTGATTCTGGACGTGATCGAATTGGAGACCAAGGGGCCGGACAGCCCGGCGTTGGCGGAAGGCCTGGATGGCTTGGTCGCCTTCTATGAGGATCTGGCCCACGTGCAGGCTGCCCGCGCAGCCGGTGAGGTCGGCCGCATCTGTGCGGAATTGGTCTATGGTTACAATGCCCACCCGGCCTGGGACAACGCCAGTTGCCAGGCCTGCTATTCCGCCGAGGATGTGGAATCGTTGGAAGGCCTGATCCCGGGCATCGCCAGTTCCGCGCGCGCCTACGGAGACGTGACGGAAGTGGGCCAGGCCCACCCCTGCAAGGCCGGCCCCTGTATCTGCCACACTGGTCTGGAGGAATTCATCCGCCAGCGCATCAAGCTGGACGGCTGCCTCACCGGCGCCCGTCTCGCCAAGGACCGCGCGGCCGAGGCGGTGACCAAGGTCATGATTCCCGAGGCTCTGGACTACCCGGTCTGAACCATTCCAAGCCCGTCAACCGCAGAGTGTCAAATGACTGACCACAACGGCAGTTCAGAGGTGCCGGCCATTGAGCGGCAGCGCATGGATGTGGACATTGTGTGCGTGGGGTTCGGCCCGGCTACGGCCGGGTTCCTCACCACCCTGTCCCGGCAATTGGTCAATCCGGATGGCACTCCGGCGGTGGAAAGCTCCGCCATGCCCGGCATGCCGCCGCAGGTGCTCTGCTACGAGCGCGCGGATGATGTCGGCTTTGGCGTCTCCGGTGTGGTCACCCGGGGGCGCGGCATCAAAGCCTCCTTTCCGGATCTCGATCCGGCCAGCATCCCCATGGGGGTGGCGGTGGGGGAGGAGAAGGTGGCCTACCTGCTGGATCCCATCGGGGCCAGCCGTCGGCCGCTCTCGCTCCGCGCGGCGGATGCCTTTCTGCGCACCTTTGGCTGGGCGCTGCCGGTGAGGCATGAGGCCATGGAATTGCCCTGGGCTCCGGAGTTTCTGCACAAGACCGGCGGCCTGGTGCTCTCCATGGGCCAGTTCATGCAGTGGGTCAGCACCCAGGTGCAAAGCACCGGCACCGTTCAGGTCTGGCCTGGAACACCGGTCGCCAAGGCCGTCATTGAGCAGGATCGCGTCACCGGCGTGCAGTTGCTGGATCAGGGTGTCAGCCGCAAGGGCGAGCCGGAGGCCGGGTTCATGCCTGGCATGGAGATTCGCGCCGCCCTCACGGTGGTGGCGGATGGCCCGGTCGGCCCCATTGGCCAGCAGTTGGATGAACATTTCGGCATGCCGGAGGGGCATCATTCCCGCGATTGGGCGGTCGGCATGAAGATGGTCGTGGATCTGCCCGAGGGGGTGGACCTCAAGCCCGGCACCGTCTTCCATACGTTCGGGTTTCCGGAGCCGGAGATTTTCGGTTTCTTTTACGTTCACCCGGGTCGCGTGGCTTCCCTCGGGATCTTTGTCCCGTCCTGGTTTGATAGCCCGGTTCGCACCTCCTACCGCTATTTGCAGCACTGGATGATGCACCCGTACCTCTGGCGCTATCTCAAGGGCGGAAAGATCCGCAGCTGGGGCGCCAAGACCCTGCAGGAGTCCGGTCGTCGGGGTACCCCGCATCTGGCGGGGGAAGGCTACGCCCGCATCGGCGAGGGCTCCGGCACTACCAATGTGCTCACCGGCTCGGGTGTTGATGAGGCCTGGACATCCGGTGTGCAGCTCGGCGAGGCGGTTTTGGAATTGCTGAAATCCGGCCAGCCGTTCAACAAGCTGAATCTCGAAAACACCTACGTGAAGCGCCGGATGGCCAGTTGGCTGGAGCAGGAGGGCCGGGTGGCGGAGAAATCCCGCGACGGGTTCCAGAAGGGTTTTCTGCGCGGCATGGTTGGTATGGCCCTCACGGGCATGACCGGGGGCAAATTCAACCTCGGCGGCGAACCGGTGGCACCCTGGCAGCGCATCCCCTCCATCGAGGAGTATTACCAGGGTCGCATCACCCGCGATCAGATTGAACGCATCCGCAAGGAGTGCGCCGCCAAGGGTAGCTCCCTCCACGCCGCGTTGATGGAGAAGGCCGGCTGGCCCGCCATCCCCTACGATGGCGAAATGCTCATCTCCCAGCAGGACGCCCTCCTCTTGGGCGGCAAGGTCCAAGCCCCGCCCGGGTATGCGGACCATGTGGTTTTCCTTTATCCCAATCTCTGCCGCGATTGCGGTTCCCGCGTCTGCATTGAGGTCTGCTCCGGCCAGGCCATCACGCCGGGCGAGCAGGGTGTTCCCGCCTTTGACCGGGAGAAGTGTGTCCACTGCGGCGCCTGCCTTTGGAATTGCGCCCAGGGAGCCCCGGGGCATCCCGACCGCATGAACATCGCCTTTCGGGCGGGTGCCGGCGGCTTGCACTCGGCGGAAAACTGACCCCGCCTCCCGGGCGGGGTGGTATGGATTTTATGATGAATCGTCTCATTCTTGCCCTCCTTCTGGGGGCTGGGTCGTTGGCGGCCCAGACGTGGGAGGTCGCCTCCCCCAACGATCAGGTGCGCCTGGTGGTGCAGCTCAAAAAAGGCTCGGGCGCGCCCGGTTCCCCCCGCAGCCAGGCCCGGCTCTATTTCCACGCGGATTACGGCGCGGCCGCCTCCCGTGTGACGGTTTTGCCGGATGCCCCGCTGGGCCTTTCGCTGGAGAAGCTGGATTTGGTGGACGGTCTGAAATTTGTCTCCGCCTCTGCCCCGCAGTCGGTGGAGGTGAGCTATGAGATGCCCCACGGCAAGCGCCGCCTCTGCCGCAATTCCGGCACCGGCCTGACCCTGGCCTTCCGGAACGCGCGCGGTCGTCTGGAGCTGGACCTGCGTGCGTTTAATGACGGGGTGGCTTTCCGCTACCGGCTGCCGGAGACGGATCCTCATCCGGTGAAATTGCTGACGGAGCAGACCGGTTTTGCCTTTGGGCCGGGCACCCGCCTCTGGCTGCAGCCCAATGACCAGGTCACCGTTTATGCCCCCTCCTATGAGACGTATTACAGCAATGGCGTGCCGGCGGGGACGGTTTCTTCCACCGGCTTGGGCTGGGCTTTCCCGGTCCTGTTCCAGACCGGCGATGGCCGCCACTGGGGCCTGGTGACGGAGTCCAATCTCCGGGACCAGGATTCCGCTTCCCGCCTCACCAGCACCGCCACCGGCGGTGTCTATCGCATCCGCTTTGCCGAGCCCGCCGAGGGTAGCGGCTACGGCGCGGTGGAGCCTTCCTCTGCCCGGCCCTGGGAGATGCCTTGGCGCGTGATCATCCTCGGCGATAGCCCCGCCAGCATTGTGGAGTCCACCCTGGTGAACGACTTGAGCGATCCCACTCTGCTCAAGGATCTGTCGTGGATCAAACCCGGCCGGGCGGCCTGGAGCTGGTGGTCGGATCAGATCAGCCCGCGCGACGGTGAAAAGCAGAAGCGCTTCGTCGATTTCGCGGCGGAGATGGGCTGGGAGTACGTTCTTATCGATGCCAACTGGACCATCATGGACAAGGGCACCGTCCACGACGTGATCCGTCACGCGAAGAGCAAGGGGGTGGGCATTCTCCTCTGGTATAACACCGGCGGTCCCAACAACATTGTCACTGAGAAGCCGCGCGATTCCCTCTTCTACCCCGAGGTGCGCCGGTTTGAGCTGGCCATGCTCCGGGATTGGGGCATCAAGGGCATCAAGGTCGATTTCTTCCAGAGCGACAAACCGGCCATGATCAAGCTCTACCGGGACATTCTGAAGGATGCCGCCGAGTTCGGCATCATGGTCAATTTCCACGGCTGCACCCTCCCGCGTGGCTGGGCGCGCACCTATCCCAACCTGCTCTCCATGGAGGCCATTCGCGGTTCCGAGTGCTACTTGTTTGATCCGGTCTTCCCTGTCAATGCCCCGGTGCAGAACACAATTTCCCCCTACACGCGCAATGTCGTTGGCTCCATGGATTACACCCCCATGGCGCTGGGGGATGCCAAGTACCCCCACCTCACCACCTTTGGTCACGAGCTGGCGCTCACCGTGCTCTTTGAGTCCGGCTGGGTGCATTTCGCGGATGACCCCGACCAGTACCGCCAGCTCCCCGCCGATGCGCTCCGTTTCATCCGGGAGTTGCCGGTCGCTTGGGATGACACCCGTTGGGTGGCCGGGATGCCCGGGGAATCGGCCGTCCTCGCCCGCCGCAAGGGCCAGGATTGGTTTCTGGCTGGCGTGAATGGGCGGACGCAGCCCCTCTCCCTGAAGCTCGATTTGCGGCGGGTTCTTGGCCCGGGCTCCCACCGGATGACCTTGCTCACGGATGGTGCGGGTCCGCGCCAGCTCCGGAGCGAGCAGCGTCCCGTTTCAACGGCGGAGCCAGTGCTTTTGACTCTCCCTCCTTATGGCGGCTTCGCCGCCCGCCTCACTCCGGCGCAGCCTTAGCCTTTCCGCTTCATCAGGAGGCGGATCAGGCTGCCCAGCCCGGCGTAGTTGAAGCTCGGGTCCGCGTAGTGGTGCAGCACGTAGAAGGCGAAATAGTAGCAGCGGCAGAACGACCAGATGCAGAGTGCCAGCAGCAGGGCGTTGGTCCAGCTCAGGTTGGGCACCAGCAAGCCCGCCGCCGCCAGTCCTCCCAGCACGAGGAAAAGCAGGCCCTTCACTTTGAGCAGGGTCGGATTTTTGATGTCCATATCGGAGTAAAATGAAGCCTTGCCAGAGGATGTACGTCAAAAGTGGAGTTCCGACAATGGGATTTCTCATGAACCATCACTTATTCAGCGCTGGAAAACGGCTGGCCCCGGCGGTGTGGCTGGTTGTCGGCTGGTGCCTCCTGTCCACCGCTCTGGTCGGGGAGTCCGCCCGGCCCGCCAAAACCTCTCTGGCGGATGCCATTTTTTCCGATCCTGCCGTGCGGCACTACGAGCTGACCATGGTGGAGTCTAACCTGACCACGCTCCGGCAGAATGATCGGGCCTATGCTCGTGCCACCCTGTCTGAGGGCACCAACGTCTGGCCGGATGTGGCCATTCACCTCAAGGGCCACGGCAGTTTTAAGCCGCTCAACGAGAAGCCTAGCTTCGTGGTAAAGTTGAACCACTACCTCATGGGCCAGTCCTACCACGGTCTGGAAAAGCTGGTTCTCAAGAACACCGTTCAGGATCCCACCTACGTGGCTGAGCAGCTCTGCAACCGCCTGTTTCGGGAGGAGGGTCTGCCGGCCGCCCGCATCGTCTTCGCCCGGGTGCGTTTCAATGGCCGTGATCTCGGCTTCTACACGGTTTTTGAGCCGGTGGATAAGGATTTTCTAAAGCGTCAGTTTGGCAACAACAAGGGCAACCTCTACGAGGCCTACATTCAGGACATTGACCAACCCCTGGACCTGGACAATGGCCGGGACGATTCCCGCGCGGACCTGAAACAGCTCATTGAGGTCTGTCGCATGCCTGACTTGGCCGCCCGTTGGAAAGCCCTCAATCAGTGGGTCGAGGTTGATAAATTCGCCACCCACCTCGTGCTGGAGATGATCTGCTGCCACGCCGATGGCTACGCGATGAACCGCAATAACTACCGCCTCTACCGCGATACGGAAACCGGCCGTTTCAATTTCATCACCCTGGATCTGGATTGGGCTTTCCAGCACAACGGAATGCCGGTTGTGCCGCCGGAGAACAGCATCGTGGTCAAGGGCCTCCTGCAGACCCCCGAGGGCAAGCGCCTCTATCGCGAGCGGCTCTGGGATCTCTGGACCCGTGTGTTTGTGGTGGAGGACCTGACCAACCGCGTCAACGCCTCCATTGCCCGGTGGAAGACCGCCGCCAGCAACGACCAGGAGCGCGCCATGTTTGACAATTGCGGCAAGGAGATGCGCGGCCGCATCGCCACCCGTCACCAGAACTTTGCCGACCAGATGGTTCGCGAGCCGCAGCCGCTCAACTTCCGCACCAATTCCCGCGTGAACCTCGCTTTCTGGAGCGTCAAAAAGGATTCCGGCAATCCCGTCATGGAATTGGTCCGCACCAATGGGTCGCCCTATTTGTTGATCTCCGGCACCAACGGTCCCATCAACGCCTCCTGGCGCAAGAAGCTCTGGCTTGATCCCGGCCAGTACCGGGTCACCGCCTCCGCTGATTTGTCGCTCGTCAAACCTGCTGGGAACGATCCGCTCACCGGCCTCTCCCTGCGGGAGGGTGACAAACCGGCGGCCCGCTGGTGGTGTACCAATCAGGCGGCGGTGCTGTTGGAGCAGGGGATCGAGGTGAAGGAGGCCCGGCCCGTGGACATCATCGTGGAGTGGCGCAACGCCGCCGGCCGGATCCGCCTCCCCCTGGACCGCCTGGCCATTCAAAAGCTACCCTAACCCGGAATAAACACCACTTTGCCGCGTCTTTTCACCCTGGCCTGCCTCTGGCTGGCGTGTGCCTTGCCCCTGTCGGCCGGCACCTTTGATTTCCAGCATGGCCCGCTCGCCCTCGGTTTCGATGGTGATAACGGTGCGCTCGTGCGCCTGAGCTGTGCTGGCCGGGTGATTGCCCTCAATCCGGCTGCCCTGCCGCCTGTCACCTTCGGCGTCGGGCCCACCAATAAGGTGGTCTGGTTCGAACAATTGGGCCTGACCCGCAAATTGATCCGCCAGGCCCGGCCAGCTCCGGACACACTGGAACTCACCGTCACCGCCGGGCCTTACGAGTTCGTGGAAACCTACCGGCTCTTTGCCGATGTGGCGCGGGTGGACCGTTCGGTCCGCCTGGTGAACCGGGGCACGGAGACCCTGCGGTTGCGCGGCTTGGCATTTCGCACCCCCGGCTTCGTTGCCACCGGCTCCGGCTTCTACCGTTTTCCCGCCACGTGGCCCCCGCGCACCCATCCTTTCGCTGATCTCCAGCCGGGTCGCAAACAGCGCGGGCACGGCACCATCGCCCCGGCTCTGGCCGAGCTTTCGCCGTCGCAGTCGTTGCTCTGGGCCAGCTTCACGGAGGATTCCCCGGGCATTGAATTCACCGAGGAGAAGGGCGGCTTTGAAGTGCGCCAGAGCGTGGCGGCCTGCGGTTATCTTCGACCCAATCAGCCGCAGGATTTTGGCTTCGTCAGCCTCCAGGTGACCGGGGGGGACTACTGGACTGCCCTGGGCCGGCTTTGGGATTGGATGGCTTCGGTCGGCCTGAAAGTGCCGGCGGATTCCCCGGAATGGGTACGGCAGGCCATTCTGTACTCATTTCATCCCGGCGGCACCATCGGCAGCGGCTTCCGGGATTTGGGCGGCTTCGCCGCCGCCACGGATAAACTCCTGCCCACCCTCCCGCGCCTGGGCGTCAATGCCGTCTGGATCCTGCCCGTCGAATACAAAAGCCCCTATTGGCCCCTCGATTACTACCGGTTTGCCGAGGGCCTCGGGGATGCCGCCCAGTACCGCCGGCTCGTTGAGGCGGCGCACGGCCTCGGTCTGCGGGTCTGGCAGGATCTGGTTCCGCACGGCGGCGCGCCCCAAGCTGTCCACAACCTGGCGCACCCCGAGTTCATGCTGCAGCGGGAGGATGGTTCGCACCTCGACTACTGGCTAAATGATTTCAAGCTGCCCGCCTGGCAGCGCTTCATGGCTGGTGTCACCGCCCATTACCTGACCAATTACGGGCTGGATGGCTTCCGCGTGGATGCCTGCGGCGGCAGCAAGGAGCCGAATTGGAACCCGGACATCCCCTATGCCCGCGCCAGCCTCGCCATGCAGCAGGGCGGTTTGGAGATGATGCGTGGCATCCGCGCTGAGGTGCGCCGGGCGAATCCGCGCGAGGGCGCGATCCTGGCCGAGGTGGAAAGCACCCGGCAGATCGCCGTCTCCGATGCCCGCTTTGATTTCGCCTTCTGCTACTCGGTTTGCCGGAGCTGGAACCGGATGGAGCCCGGGCCTTTTGTGGCCGCCCTGCAGGAGTACCTGGAGGAGCAGCGGCTGGCGGAACCGCCCGGCACGGTGCGCCTGCGCCATATTGAGAGCCACGATTCCCTGCGCAGTCAGGGCTGGTACGGTGTGCAGGGTCTGCGCGCCATGTATGCCCTCAGCGCGTGGATTGATGGGATCCCGATGATCTACCAGGGCATGGAGGATGGCCATGCGTTCGCCCTGGCGGAGATCAACCGCCTCCGCCGCGAGCGTCCGGAATTGTCCCGGGGTGACGCAGCCTACCGGGCCGTCAGTTGCGATGTTCCGGGCGTGTTCACCTGCCTGCGCCGGCTGGCGGACCGCGCCACCGTGGTGGTCATCAATTTCAACCGGGAGCCGGTCTCGGCCAACCTGTCCTGGCCGGGTGGCCGCGCCTCGCTGCGGCTCGCCCCCCTCGAATACACCTTGTGGCCCGGGCCTTCCGGGGCCGCCCCGCCTTCCCTCGCCCCGGCGGAGCCGGTGGGGACCGGGGCGGTGGCGCTCATGGATGATCTCCCGTTCGGGGATGAGCAGGAATGGTTTGTGGATGCCTTGGAAGGCCGCCTCCATGACCAGGTGCTGCCTCCTCGCACCACCGGGCCCGGCGGTTCGGGTGGCATTTACTGGCGGCCGCAGGGTGGCGGTCTCCTGTGGCAGCACGCCACCACGCCCCTGCACCCTGCGCAGCCCCGCCTTGGGTACCGCACCGCCGATGGCCTCTGGCACATTTACGGGTTTTTGGGCACCTTCACCAACCAGCTTCGCCTGGCTGAACGCGGCGCGGGCCAGCCCGGCTTGCACCTGCTGGGGGCTGGTGGGCTGGCGGCCCGGCTCTCCGTCACCAGCCGGCTCCCGGCCGGGCCGGATGCCGTCGCCGGCTCGCCTCTGGGCGGGGTCACCCTGCGTTGCGTCGGTTCGCAATACCTGGTGTCCAATGCCCACTTCACCGTGCAGTTGCAGCGCCAGGGCGGCGTCCTGCGCCAGTTCCGCGCCGGTTCCGATGTGCTGGCGGAAAACCAGGACTTCTACGGTGATCAGGACTATTTCTCCACCAAACGGGATGGGCGGATGGAGGCCTCCTCCGATGTCGAATGTGCCGCGCGCATCTGGACGGCTCCGGACGGCCTGCACCTGCGCTTTGAGGGCCAGATTCGTGGCGATGACCGCTTCGCGCTCAAGCGCCCCCCTCTCTGGTACCGCAACGAGTACATCTTCACCGCCGCTGCGCGCTTTACCCAGCGCTGGGCCTTCCGCTCCGACCGGGAAATCCGTGGCCAGAAAGCCTTCCTGAGCCTGATCATCGGCCAGGTGGCCGCCGATCAGTTCCGTTTCGACCTCGCGGGCCAGACCCTGGGGCAGGGGACTTTGGACAACGGTGCCAACCGGCGCGGTCAGACCCCTGCGGTGCCGGACACTCTGCTGTTTCAGCGCACCAACCGCCCCGCCTGGTCGGTTACCGGCCTGCAAGGCCCTGGGCTGCCGGAGCTGCACAGCTTCATGCAGGGCCACAAATTCTTCCTCCCCCTCCTGGACGGCCCTGCCGCCGCCCTGAACGCAGACACCTGGTACGAATTCCGAATGACTTGGAACATCGGTACCCCATAGGTTTCAGTCAGCAGTCTGGACGCCCGTAGCGGCAGGCATCCTTGCCTGCCGTATAACCCGGCTTCCAGCCGGTTCAGCCCGAAGTCGATCCGGGTCAAACCGTAGGCCGGGTGTCCCCACCCGGCGACCCGTGGTCAGCGGTCAGCGGTCAGTAACTCAGATTTGCAGATTTAAGGCCAGAAATCCTTAAATAGGTGCAAAGTGCCTCATTTTCCGGGGAAAAAGCTGTTTGCCTGTGAGACTACAACTCACGATACTGTTTCGGCAGGTGCGATATGACGACCATCAAGCAAGGCATCAAGTCTAGCAACCTCAAGCAAGAGGTTCGGCAGATTCGGGAAACCGCCCAAAAGGCTGCGGTTTCCAAAGAATCTGCGCGCCGTTTTTTGGTTTCCACGGGCGTCTATACTGCTGCCGGCCAACTCAAGCCAGCCTTCCGCTAATGGTTTCCCGTTCGCTTGTCCTCTCTATGATAATGCGGGGCTGCGTGCGCTCGATCATATCCAGATTTGTATCCGCAACCCAGATTGCATTGTCGGGTATTTCCTGCCGCGCGGCATGAACGTCTAAAACACTGGCGATTTCCTCCCCGGCGTCCCGTGGTCCATGTTGTCCGGCGAATAGGGGCAGTGGAATACCAAAAGCCGCTGTCGTATAGAATGTTGCGATCGAATTCTCGAAGTCCCGCGACTGCGGGAGAGTACGGCGGCTTGCTACCGCTTTGTTGGCCAACCAAATTCCAGCGGTCACAAATTGGAACAACCACCTCCCCAAGCCCGCCCCCCCAGTTTGTAGTCCGGGCTTCAGCCCGCCCCCACAGTGACCGTATAAAAGGGAGCCATGGTCAGTGGTCAGTGGCCCGAATATTTCAGCGTTTCAGTTTTCCAAATTTCAGCTTTTGCTTTGCTCGGCGTTCGGCTTCAGCTTTAGCTTTTCTCCGCAATCCGGGTTTCATCCTTCATCCTTCAGAATTTAGCCTTTCCCCGTCTTCCCCCCCTCCCTGCCAGACTCCCTGGAAATTGACCGGCAATATGAACACGCCAGACTTCAAACTCCCCGCCATGGGCCGCCGCTCCTTTTTCCGGTGGGTCACGGCACTGCCCCTGTCCTTCACCGCCCTCAAAGCCGGACCGGCGGCCCGGGCGGAAACCCCGGCCTGCCGTGAGCCGGACTGCTTTGACCTGCCGCCCGTCGAGGATTTCCTCAAACCCTGGCTTTCCGCCCACCGGATTCACGTCCTGGGTTTAACAATTTAATTCCTGCTTCGCTCCGGAGGCCGACTGTGACATAGTCGCTGCATGTCCAGAGCGCCGAGTGTGAAATGGACGCGTGAGCATTTCCTTATCGCGTTGAATCTTTACTGCAAGCTTCCTTTTGGACAGCTTCACAAGGGGAATCGCATCATTCAGGACATGGCCGCCCGGATGGGGCGCACGGCCAACAGCTTGGCCATGAAACTCTGCAATTTCGCGTCACTCGATCCGGTGCAAAAGGCGCGCGGAGTAAAGGGCTTGGTCGGCGCTACCCCGCAGGATCGGGCAATGTGGAACGAATTTCATAAGCAGATGAGCCGGCTTGCGCCTGAAAGCGAGGCCATGCTTCATGACTTGTTCACCAAAGATGACGCGAGCGAAATCGACTTTTCAGAGCCTGGCCGCGTTCGGTTGGAGCCAAGCAGAACTCTGGTTACTCCAACCGGACCGACGGAGGCCGAGGCCACCGTGCGCGTGCGTCGTGGGCAACAGTTCTTCCGCCAAGCGATCCTTGGTGCCTACGGTGTTCGTTGCTGCATCACCGGAATTCCAGTCCCCCGGTTGCTTGTGGCCAGCCACATTAAACCATGGCGCGACTTCCCGGAGGATCGGTTGAATCCGCGCAATGGATTGTGTCTTTCCAGTCTGCATGATGCGGCTTTTGATGCCGGCTTGATTACGCTGGATGAGAAGTTGGCAGTCGTGTTGGGCAAAGGACTCCGGGCCTATTTCCCTCAGCCTGTTTTGGAGCAGAATTTCGTCCCCTACGAGGGCAAGCCCATTCGGCTTCCCGACAAGTTAGCTGAACCGGACCCGGGTTGTCTTTCCTATCACCGGGAAAATGTGTTTACCGGTTGAGCAATCCGGGTCTATGACCGACATCTTCACCAATGCCAAACGCTCCGAGGTCATGTCCCGCATACGGGGGCATGGCAACAAGGCGACTGAACTGGCCTTGATCAGCCTTTTTCGCCAGCACGGCATCACCGGTTGGCGTCGCCGCCAGGCGGTCTTCGGCAAGCCGGACTTTGTCTTCCGGAAACTGCGGGTGGCCATTTTTGTGGATGGCTGCTTCTGGCATGGCTGCCCCTGGCATTGCCGGGTCCCGGCCAGCAACCGGGCCTTTTGGAAACGGAAGTTCGCGGCGAATCAGGCCCGGGATCGCCGGGTGAGCCGGGTCTTGCGCCAGGCCGGCTGGCACGTCCTGCGCCTCTGGGAGCATGACCTCACCAAACGCCCTACCGTCTGCCTCCGGAAAATCCAAAGAACCTTGGGCGGCTCGGAAAAATCAGTTTAACCAGAATCCGGTGCTTCAAGGTGTCAATTTCATTTCAAATTTCTACCTTTCCCCATAATCCACATTCCGCCTGCAGATTCGCGTCCATTGGCGTTTATTGGCGGTTGAAAAAGTGGATTTCTGCTTTCTGCTCTCCCAATTTCTACTTTTCCCCACGGGCTTCCCGCATGGCATTGAGGAGTTTTTCCAACTGATCCAGCCGGGCCTTGAGCACCGCATTCTCGGCTTCCAACTGTTTGCTGCGGGCCTCGACTTTGTCATTCAAACCCTGAATCGCGGCCAGCGCCACGCCGCCTTCGTCGATCGGGGCGATATGCCGCTCATCCGAGCCCACCTTGAACGCGGAATAAAAATCCTGGGCCATGGGGCCGAGGTGCCGGGTCGCGGCATCCGTCCGGTAGCTCCATTCGGTGATGGGCAGTTGCGTGACCTTCTGCAGGATGTCCGCCGGGGTGACCGGGGTGAAACGCTCTTTCACTGTGCGATCGCTGTTGTTGTTGAAGGTGCCATTGACTGTCGTGGTGGTGGCGGAGAAAGTCAGGCTGTTGGCGGCTGAAAGCTCCATATCCTTGGCGGCCGATAGTTGCAGGAGTTGGCTGCCCGCCTTGTCCTCAAACATGATTTCATTGCTGCCGACGTTTCCCTTGGAGGTGGCGGTACGGATGTAAGACTTCGTTCCGGCTTCAGGCAAGCTGTGCGCTGGCATATTGGCGCCATTGAACAGGCTTCCGGTGATGACCGGCAGGTCCGGATCGCCCATGATGAAGGACACCAGCACCTCATCGCCGATGCGCGGCACAAACAGCATCCCCCGCTGATGGCCGCCCGCCATGGGGGTGGCTACCCGCACCCAGGGACTCGAGGTTTCGTCATCGGCTCCATGGCGATCCCAGTGGAACTGGACTTTCACCCGCCCATATTTGTCGGTCCAAATCTCTTCCCCGGCCTTGCCGACCACCACGGCCGTGCAGGGCTGGGCCTGCGGTTTGGGAGTCACCGGCGGCGGACGGTACGTCAGGCTCGCCGGGATGGTTTGGAACTGGTTCCCATAAAAGAGCGTGCGGACGCCGTTCACCATCCGGATGAATCCGGCGTGCCGCACTTCCGTGACCAGGTACTGGCCGGACAGCTCTGTTCCGCTCTGGTCATTGAGGTTGAACAGGTTTCCGGCCCGCAAATCCGGTGCGGTGCTGGCACCCGAAATCAGCGCATGCTTCCAGGTTTGCAGTTCTTGTTGTATCCGCGCACGGGCATCAATGTCGCTCATTTCGGAAAGCGGGGCACCAAACTCATAGTGTTGCCCGGTGCCAATGGTTCCGGTGGCCATTGCCAGGAGCGCCTTGCGGGGGGCGGTGAAATCATAGCTGTTGACTGCCGATTGAAGCGTTGTTTGGTGGGCGGCCTTGTGGAAAGCACGGATGATTTCCCCATTG
>CAIYYI010000308.1 GCA_903930345.1 uncultured Verrucomicrobiota bacterium | reverse complement strand
GGTTAACCATTCAAGGATTCAGGTTTTCCCCAACTTCAACCCTTCCCCTGTCGCACTTGCGCCTCAATCTCTTTTCGCGTCGGGGCTGAGGGTTGCGCCCCCAGGCGGGTCACCGATAAGGCGGCGGCTGCGCAGGCAAACCGGGTGGCGGCCACCAGCGGCCGACCTTCCCCCAGCGCCACGGCCAGCGCCCCATTGAACACATCTCCGGCAGCTGTGGTGTCCACGGCTTTCACCTTGAAACCCGGCACCAGTTCCTCCCCCTCGCTGGTGGCTACCAGAGCTCCCCGGGCACCAAGGGTGAGGATCACCGTTCCTACCCCCTGCGCGCGCAAGGCCCGCGCCGCCCGGATGGCCGAGGCGGGCTGGCGCACCCGGATGCCGGTCAGCAGTTCCGCCTCCGTCTCATTCGGGGTGAGCAGATCTATTTGGGAGAGCAGCGCCCGGGGCAGAGGCTGCGCGGGGGCGGGATTCAGAATCACCGGCACCCGATGGCGGCGGGCCAGCCGGAGCGCGGCCCGCACGGCGGCCAACGGAATCTCCAGTTGCAGGAGCACCGCACGGGCCCCGGCAATGGCCGACTCCGCCCGCGCCACATCGGCGGAGGTGAGCTGGTGATTGGCTCCCGGGGCGACAGCGATGCAGTTTTCGCCGCCCCGAGCCACGAAGATCAGGGCCACGCCCGAGGGCTGAACGGGATCGCGCCGGACGTGGGTGGTGTTGATGCGGTCCCGGCGGTAACCGGCCAGCGCCTCCCGGCCCAGGGTGTCCCGGCCCACGCACGCGACCAGGGCCACGCGCCCCCCGGCGCGGGCGGCGGCCACTGCCTGGTTGGCGCCCTTGCCGCCGGCGGCGGTGCTGAAGGTTCCGCCCAGAAGGGTCTCACCCGGGCGGGGCAGATGGTCCAACTGGATGATCATGTCGGTGTTGGCGCTGCCAACCACCACCAATGCGGGGGCCTTGTGTTGCATGCGAAAGAGAGTTTTATCGGACGGTTTTCCCCAGGCGGGTACGGTAATGGTCCACGATGACGGCGGCCACAATGACCAGCCCGGTGACCAGGCGTTTGGTCTCGTCGCGCGCGCCCATGGCGGCCAGGCCCGCGTTGAGCACGGCGATGATCAGCACCCCCAGGAAGGTGCTGACGACCGAGCCGCGGCCGCCCATGAGGCTGGTGCCGCCGATCACCGCCGCCGCGATGGCCTGCAATTCCATGCCTGCGCCGGCGTTGGGATTAGCGGATAGGAAGCGCGAGGTGTCGATCACCGCCGCCACCGCCACCAGCAGGCTGGCCAGCAGAAACACGGTGAGCTTGACCGGGCGCGGATCAATGCCGCTCAGGCGCACCGCCTCCTCGTTGGTGCCGATGGCGATCATGTGCCGGCCAAACACCGTGCGCGTGAGGACCAGTTGCGCCACCACCACGACCACCATGGCCAGCAGGAACGGCAGGGAGAGCCCGCCGATGGCGGTGCCGGCGATCGGCTCCACCACCGCGCCGACGTACTGGGTCTGTGACTGGGTCAGGGCATGGGCCCCGCCGCGCGCCATTTCCAGCATGCCCAGCGTGACGATGAAGGAGGGCAGCCGCCACCGGAGCGACACCGCGCCGTTGAACGCCCCGCACAGCAGGCCGGCGGCCAGGGCCAGGGGGATGGCCCCGGCCAGCGGCCAGTGCCAACGGGCCAGGGCCGTGCCAAGCACCGCCCCGCACAGCCCCAGCACGGAGCCGACCGACAGGTCAATCTCGGCGATCACCAGCAGGTAGGTCATCCCGGTGGCCACCAGGATGGCGGCGGGCACCTGGTTGGCGATGGTGAGAAAATTGCTGATGCTGAAAAAATTCCGAGTGCAGAGGCTGAAGACCAGCATCAGCAGCCCCAGAGCCGCCAGCAGGCCCAGATACTCCACGACATGCGCCCACAAACGGGCCAGGGTGGTGGGTGCGGTTTGGGTTTTCATGGTCGTCTTCATGGGGGTTCAAATCAGAGTCATTCGCCGCCAACCGTGATTCCTTCGGCCTTCCGCGTTCCTGCCACCGCCGCCTGCATGATTTTTTCCTGCGTCCACTCCCCCCGGGCGAAAGTGGCGGTGAGGCGCCCGCCGGCCATGACCGCGATGCGGTCGCAGATGGCCAGTAGCTCTTTGAGGTCGGACGACACCACCACCACCGCCTTGCCCTCGCCGGTGAGCCGGTTCAGCCACTGGTAAATCTCAAACTTGGCCCCCACATCAATGCCCCGGGTGGGCTCATCAAAGATCAGGATGCGGCAATCCCGCAACAGCCAGCGGGCCAGGATGGCTTTTTGCTGGTTGCCGCCGCTCAGCTCCCGCACCGGCTGCTCGGGGGAGGCGCACTTGAGACCCAGCCGGCTGACCCAGGATGCGGCCGCCAAGCTTTCCGGCAGCCGCCGGATCCAGCCGCGACGGCAAAAGCGGGCCAGTGCGTTCAGCGTGATGTTCACCCGCACCGGCAGCGGGAGCAGCAGCCCCTGCTGTTTGCGGTCCTCGGTCAGCAGCGCCAGCCCCTGGCGCACGGCGTCGCGCGGGCAGAGGATGTCGGCCGGGGTGGCGGAACCATGCAGGTAAACCCCACCGGAGGTTCGCGGGTCCGCCCCAAAGATGGCCCGCACCAGCTCGGTGCGGCCCGCCCCCATCAGGCCGGCCAGACCCAGGATCTCACCCGCCCGTACCTCGAAGCTGACCGAATGCACGGCGGGGGGGGCGCACAGATCCCGCACGCGCAGGGCCACCGGCCCCAGGGTGCCAGGCGTGCGAACCTGCGTGTCATCCACCTCCCGCCCCACCATGGCCCGCACCACGTCGGACAGAGGAAAAACCGCCGCCGGGCGGGTCTCCACCAGGCAACCATCCCGCAGCACGGTGATGCGGTCGCTGATCCGCTGGATTTCCTCCATGCGGTGGGAGATGTAAAGGATCGCGGTGCCCTCCTGCCGCAGGCGTTTGATCTGCTCAAACAGCCGGTCAATCTCCGGTCCGGCCAGGGCGGCGGTCGGTTCATCAAGGATCAGCACCCGGCAGGGGCCGATGAGTCCGGCGGCGATCTCCACCAATTGTTGCTGCCCCACGCCCAGTGTGCGCACCAGACGCTGCGGGTCCAGGTCCGCCAACCCCACCCGGGCCAGCGCCGTCCGGGCGTGGTCGTGCAGGGTGGCGTAATTGATCCATCCGGCGCGGTTGGGCAGGTGGCGCAGGAACAGGTTTTCCGCCACTGTGAGATTGCTGATGAGGCTCAGCTCCTGCAGCACCATGCGCACGCCCAGACGCTCCGCCTCCGGTTTGTCGGCGGGGGCATAGGGCTGATCCGCCAGGCGCATGGAGCCGGTGTCCGGCCGGGTCAGCCCGGCCACGATGCGGGAGAGCGTGCTTTTGCCCGCGCCGTTCTCACCCACCAGGGCATGGACCTCCCCCGCGCGCAGTTCCAGCGAAACCCCCGCCAGCACCGGGGCGTGATAGCTTTTGCCCAGCCCGGCCAGGGATAGGATGACAGGCGCGGCGGCACCCATTTTATTTGGCGGTCACCAGGTCCACCGGCGTTTCGCGGTCGGCGGGGGTCGTTTTCTTGCGCAGCGTCTCCAGGGCGTACTCAATGCCGAACACGGCCAGCCGGTCCGCGTGCTGATCGGCGGTGGCCAGCACCCGGCCCTCCTTCAGCAACTGCTGCACCGCGGCAATGTTGTCGTAGCCCACCACTTTCACCTGGTCGAGCTTGCCGGCGGCGCGCAGGGCGGCCACCGCGCCCAGGGCCATGCTGTCGTTGGCGCAGAGAATGGCCCGCACCTCGGGATGCTCCGTCAACAGCGCGGCGGCCACCTGGTTGGCCTTGTCGGTCTCCCAATAACCGGATTGGGAACTGATGATGACCAGGCCGGCCGCCTTCATGGCATCCTCAAACCCAAGCTTGCGCTGGAGACCGTTGAAGGCATTGGGGGCACCCTCGATGAGGGCCACCTTGTCCCCGGCCTTGAGCTGGCGGGCCAGGTGCTCGCCCACCTGCCGGGCACCCTTGCGGTTATCCGGCCCCACAAAGGGGAACCTGGCCTGCGCCTGGGCCAGCACGGCATCATCGAACTTGTTGTCGATATTGATCACGATGATGCCCGCCATCTGCGCCTTGCGGCAGACCGCCACCAGGGCTTTGGAGTCCGCCGGGGCAATCACCAGGGCCTCCACCTTTTGGGCCATCATCTGTTCCACCAGATCAATCTGCTTGCTGACGTCCAACTCATCCTTGATGCCGTTGGCCAGCAGATCGTATTCGGTCGCGTGCTGTTGCTGGTGGGCGCGCGCCCCATTTTCCATGGTGAGGAAAAACTCGTTCGCGAGCGACTTCATCACCAGGGCGATGCGGGGTTTGCCGGGGGTGTTCGGCGGGGGCGTGGAGCTGGGCTGGCAACCGGTAAGGAGACCCAGGGCGAGGGTGGCCAGGGCGAACGGGACGGCGATGGGGACACGCATAGGCAACAGGTTCAATGCTGGTTAAAATCCATTTGCGCCATCGTTTGCGCTACCTAAGCACGAACCACAACGCAACATAAGATTGAGGCGACATTAAGACCGCTTTCCCGGGCGCTCTGCAAGCCGGAATTACGATTAACGCTAAAAAGGGGTCCGCTTTTGCCCCGCAAATTCGTATGAAGCTTTGCATGACACCGGGCGTCCAACCAATAGCGTTAAACTCGCTTGGTCAGCACCCTTGAGGGTCGGCCCGGCGGTTGGTAAGCCCAAAGACAGACAATTTATGAACCAAAACATCTCTCGGCGCGCTTTTTTGCGCTCCTCCCGCAACGTAGCGGTCGGCGTTGGTCTGGGGGCGGCCCTGCCCAACATTTTCCTGAACCACACCAAGGCCGCCACGGGTGAAAACCCCAGCGAACTCGTTCGCGTTGGCTGCATCGCGGTGGGGAACCAGGGCAAGTCCAACATGAACGCCATCATCAAGAATGTGGTGGCGGTGTGCGACACCGATTCCAAGAACCTGGCAGGAGCCAAGGAGATCGTGGAAAAGAAGGTTCCCGGCCGCACCTGCGCAACCTATGGCGATTACCGCAAGATGCTGGAGAGCAAGGATATCGACGCGGTGCTGATCAGCACCCCCGACCATTGGCACGCCCTGGCCTCCGCCGACGCCTGCGCGGCGGGCAAGGACGTCTATTGCGAGAAACCGCTGACCCTGACCATTGATGAAGGCAAGAAACTGGTGGAAATCGCCCGCAAGACCAAGCGGGTCTTCCAGACCGGCAGCCAGCAGCGCTCGGATCCCAAGTTCCTGATGGCGGCGGAATACATTCGTAACGGCCGGCTGGGCAAGATCAAGCGGGTCATCGTCGGCCTGCCCGGCGTCAACTGGACCAAGGATCCCGGCGTGCCGGATGGTGAACCGCCCGCTGATTTGAACTACGACATGTGGCTGGGGCCGGCCCCGTTCCGCCCGTACAACAAACACCGGGTGCACTACTACTTCCGCTTCTTCTGGGATTACTCTGGCGGTCAGATGACCAACTGGGGTGCCCACCACCTCGACATCACCCAGTGGGCGTTGGGCATGGACGCAAGCGGCCCGGTGGAAATCACGGCCGAATGCAAACCCGACGCGCAGAAACGCTACGAGGTGCCGGAAACCTTCCACATCACGTACAAGTACGCCGATGGCACCCTGGTGGAATGCTACAGCGGCTACAACGACAAGAAGATGGGCTGTGTTTTTGAAGGTGACAAGGGCTCCCTGCACGTCACCCGCGGCAACATCTCCTCCACGCCGGAAACCATTCTCGAGGAACCGCTGAAGGACGCTGACAAGCGGTTGTACAAGAGCGCCAAGCACCACGCCAACTGGCTGGAGTGCATCAAGACCCGCCAGGCCCCGATCTGCGAGGTGGCCATCGGCCACCGTTCCGCCACCGTTTGCCACCTCGGCAACATCGCAGTGCGCACCGGCAAGAAGGTTCTGTGGGATCCGGCCATGGAAATGATCACCAACGACGCGGACCTGGCCAAGATGATGAGCCG
>CAIYYI010000307.1 GCA_903930345.1 uncultured Verrucomicrobiota bacterium | reverse complement strand
TTCCATCTGCGTTTTAATCGTCTTCCGCAATTGATCCATCTGCCCATCGGACACCAAACCCTTGACCTGCAAAAAGGAATAAAATCTCACCAAACTGGTGGCCGTACTCTTGACTGTTCCAGGAGTGGCAATCGGTCCTTTGCGGATAAACCAGTAGCCAAGATACATGCCAACACTTCCAATCCCCTCCTGGGGCCTCCAGGGCTGCTCATACACCAGGAACTCCTGAATGAAAAAAGAGGCGTTGGGTACGTGCGTGCCGACCGTTCGTTCTGAGGCCCCATGGGAACGCATCCAGTCGGCGAACTGTTTGAGCAGATCAGCGTTTTCCTTCCTTATCTGCACGCACGCCCGCACATCCTCTTCGAGTTTGGCGGCGGCTTCCTGACAAATTGTTTTCATACCTGCGCGGTAAGACTCAGAAATCATCGGTAAAGGCCCTGTCGATTGTCACTTCAACGCTCTGCTGCTCAATGCCGGTCTCGGCTTCCCGGAGCACCAGCCGGTAAGGCTTGCGCTTGTCGTATTGCCGGTCCAACAGCACGAGCGAAACCCACTTCTTCCGCTCATTCAGGCTGTCGGAGCCGCTGTCGAAGGTCACTGTCTCAATGTTGGTGACCGCCTCTTCGCCGTCGTAAATCGCCGCTTTCAGCGTGATCGCCTTCACCCGGCCGCTTACGGCCTCCGTCTGGAGCAGTTCAAACCGGTGGCGCGGCGTGGTGAGCTTGTGGTTGGCACCCAGTACGTGGACCGCCACCTGCTTGCTCCGGGTGTTTGGTGCCGCCTTGCCCCGGATATGCCGCACGTCAATAATCGGCACCACCACCTCCTGGAGCATGGCCCCCCCATGGATAAACCGGGCACCGCCGGTGAAGTGGAACCGGTTCACCCCCTTGGGTATCCAGAACTCCATCTCCCCCTCGGCGCAGGCTGTCGTCGCGGTGAACCCGTGCCAGGCGCATTCGTGCTCCGGCAGTTTGTGGCCCAGCAGATACCGCTTCTTGGCAATGACGGTACCGTCCGGATTGTCTGCCAGGGCGCTCCTGTCGGTGGGCTCAGGCGCTGATTCCTGAAAGAGGAACCCATGATCGGCAGTGATCAGCACCTGGCTGCCATTCAGGTTGTTGATGATGTGGCCCACCAGGCTGCCGATCTCGTTGATGGCCTTGCGCACCGCCTCGAACGTCCTGCCTTCGGTCGGGGCGTAATCCCCCGTGGCATCCACGGTGTTGTGATAGACGTAAACCACCATCTTCTCCCGCACATACTCCCGCCCGGCATCCCGGCTCATTGCCAGCAGATCCTCCCCCTTGATCGCCATGCCTTCCACCGCTGACAAGACCGCGCTCCGCTGCTCAGTGGATGAGGTGGGGTGGCCATCCACCATGACCTCGCCGGTGGGCTTGTAGGCCAATGTCTGGTGCGGCAGCAGGCTGGCCATGCCCAGGGCGGTATAGGAAGGCAGCACACCAAGCTGCGAGGTCAGCTCCGCCTCAAACCGGTATTTCCCATTCAGCTCCCGCGTCAGCTCCTGGGCAGCCTCATAGCGGAAGGCATCGCTGATGATGACGAATACCCGCCGTCCGGTGGCTTTATCCAGTCGTGGTCGGACCTGTTTGGCAAAAAACTCCGGCTGCCTCTGGACTTTCTCCATCTGCCAGTGCCGCAGCAGGCTTTTGCCGTGGGCCGGATCAACAAACCTGCCCCAGGCCAGGGCCGTCGTCGTGACAAACCAATTGCCATAGCATGCTTCCAGCTCCTGGCGCAGGGGCTTGAGCACCCCCCAGCCTTCAGCCTCAGCCAGATCGGCAGTCTCGCAGAAATGCCGGTACAACTGGTCGAACCGGTAAAGCTCCCGCTCGTAGGCATGGTACATCGCCCTGGCATCAGGGAATTCAAGCTGACCAGATC
>CAIYYI010000306.1 GCA_903930345.1 uncultured Verrucomicrobiota bacterium | reverse complement strand
TTCTTTGCCGAGGTTTGCTACAATGGCGACCAGTTTATAACGCTGGTCAACGAGCAGCGCGACGAGCAGGTTAAGATCATCAAAAGAGGCGCGGGTTCAACGCTGCCGTACATCGGCGCCACAAATTCCATCCAGCATCCCGAATGATTGCGGGACTACGGACCATGGGACAAAAACAGACGGAATGCGGATGGCGGATTGCGGACCCCACCGGGGTTTGGCCTCACCATCGTCTGGTACACGGGACCGCGTGGAGGGGGGCGAGCACCGGGGAAACCGGAGGGATTGGACCCAAATCCAGGCATTCGTTTGTCGGTGTTCTGAAAACCAGGGTTTTGCTTTTACCGCTGATGGCGCAGATTCCACCGATAAAAAGGGGTTGGGGAAAAGTTCAACCACGAATTGATCGAAAAACACGAATAGGGGAGCGATTGGTGGCCCGGGAGTTTGCATGTGGGTAGGTCTCGCGCGGAGTAGGGCCGGTAAGGATGGCAGAGGAATTAAACGGAAGTGAGCAGATCCAAAGCCGCTAAAAGCTGCAGAAAATAGGAGTCGCTTTGGGGGACGGCTGGGCGTACTATCAAATTATGGAGCCAATGGAATCACAGTCGTACGGCCGCCGCGTGGTGGCGAGCTATGGAGCCGTGGCCTCTCTGAGTGGGAGTCAAATCAAGGTTGACGGAACCCCCCTGGAGAAAGGGTGAAATGATTGAGAGCAACAAGAGTGGAGCGACCGGACCCATACGGGCCTGGTGGCTCAACCATGGGAAACTGGCGACGGCCTCCGGCTGCAGTCGAAGGCATGAACCTGGTAGCAACCAACAATGTCCATAAAAACTGGGACCCCGCAGAAGGATGCCTGCCAGGCGCACCACCAACTGCCAACCCGCCCCTGGAGCGCCACTTTGGCCCGGGCCCAAGAGCGCAGGTTTGAGCAGCAACTCCAGGGATTATGCCGCCAGCCGCTCCGCCACCCCAAGGCCGAAAAACTGCGGGAGCGCCTGAGCGGACCCGAGCAGCGGCTGTTGCTGGCTTGCTTCCGGCATCCCGGGGTTCCGCCAACCAACAACCAGGCCGAGCAGAGTTTGCGCCCGGTGGTCATCATGCGCAAGGTCATCCACGGCAGCCGGTCTGAAAAGGGGTGTCAAAACCACAGCGTAATGCGCAGCCTGGTCGAAACCGCCAAACGACAGGGCAAAAAGCCGCACCGGTTCCTGCTGGATCTTTTCACCAAGGATACGGCGCAGGCGCAGGCGTCTCTCTACCGTGGCTCCCTCCCCGGCGAGCTGCAACCGAATCTACGCTGTTAAGCCTCACCCGTCTGCATAGCAGCTAAACTGTTACGCCCCCTTGGCGTTTTGTCACTAGACTTATGCGAGCATCTGATGGAGACTTGGCGGGTCATGAAGCCTATGCGCTCACCAAACTCATTCAGTTCACACCTTCTCCACATCGCGGCCATCTTCATGCTGAACATCCCCGCGATGGCTGCAGATCAGGTCATCGACCTCCTCGATCCGTCTCTCACGAAATGGGAGGTCTTCATCGGCGTGCCGCATGTGAGCGTCACCGGACTGCCTGCGGGCACGTTTCAAAGCAAGAATGTCACCCAAGGCACGCCGCTCGGCCTGAACAATGACCCCAAAAAAGTCTTCACCACCTTCACCGAGGACGGAGCGACCGTACTGCACATCAGCGGCGAGATTAACGGCTGCATCACGACAAAGGCTGACTACTCGAACTACCGCTTCGAGACCGATTTCAAATGGGGCGAGCGCAAATGGGAGCCACGA
>CAIYYI010000305.1 GCA_903930345.1 uncultured Verrucomicrobiota bacterium | reverse complement strand
GCTCGCTGGTGATTTCCCGGACCAGGGTCTCCTTGGAGGAACGCCCCCGCAGCGCCACTTTGCGAGTGTAATCCCGTTCGGAAACGATCCCCAGCAATTGGCCTTCACGCATCACCAGCAACGCCCCCACGTTCTTTTCAGCCATGATCCGGATGGCCTCAAACACGGTGGCATCAGGGGAGATGACAAATATGTCCTCCGTATGCTGTTTATGACTCAAGACCGTGCTGACCGTTCCAATAATGCTCATAATCAGATTTGCTGAACGTTTCCAATCAATGCCGTCTTTTGTCATTGTAGCCGCATCCGGCGTTTTTGCCAGCGTTCTTCACAACCAATTCTCGGCTGCTTTACGCCCAGCTCCGCCAGCGGTAAATCCGCCAGCCAATGACTTCGCGCAGGTAAAGCGCGAGCTTGTGGAAACCCTGGTAACGGGGCACCAGTGACCAGGAGGAACTGCTTTCGAGGCTCACGGATGTCTGGTAGTCACAGGCCACGCTCTCAACCTGCAACCCGGCAGCCTGAAAGGTGGCGGTCGCCCGGCGCATGTGGTAGGCGGAGGTGACCAGAATGATTTTTTTCCAGCCCCGCTGGCCGGCCAGTTGACGGGTTTTGAGCGCCTCATCATGGGTGTTCTCGCACCGGCCCAGACTGATGACTTCCCCCTGCGGCAGACCCCACGCGGCCAGCCATTGCTTCATCAGGTCGGCTTCCACCAGCGGTTGGTGATCAATCTCCCCCCCGCTTCCACCCAGCACCAGGACTGTGGCTTTGCCCAAGCGCATCAGTTCCAAAGCCATGATCGGCCGATCGGCTGCCGCTGTAAAATCGAGATGAAATGCCTCGTAGCGCGAGGGTTGCACGGATCCCCCCAGGGCGATGATGGCATCCGCTGGGGGCACCTGTTCCAATGATACCCGCACGTGGGGCCGTTCGAGGGTGGCCAGGATGGTTCCCGGCAGGCTGGTGGCTCCCACCACGTACATGAGCAGGGCGATCGCGGCCAGCCCGGCTCCCAGCCGGAATTGCCGACGCCAGAGCGTCCGGCTGGCGGACAGCACCAGCAAACCCCACGCAAAACCGAGGGGCTCGCTCAGAAACATCAAGGAGTGCAACAACTGGCTCAGCATCGCCGCATCACTATCACCAAAAGTCCCCCATGCACAAACAAAAAGACCGGGTTAATTGTCCGGGCCGTTGACAAAAGGATTGCCGCCCGGTGCCGCCCATTTTAACGTCAGGACGTGGCCGGTTCATTAACCATTCTGGGCAGCGGCTCCTCCGGGAACTGCGCCTATCTTGAAACGGGCGAAGTTCGCCTGTTGATTGATGCCGGGCTGAGCGGACGCCAAATCCGCCTGCGTCTGGCGGCGATCGGTCGCACCCCGGAACTGCTCACCGGGATTCTCATCACGCACGAGCACTCGGACCACACCCAGGGTCTGGCGGTCATCGCCGCCAAACTGGGCATCCCGGTTTACTGCAACCGACTGACAAAGGACGCGATCAGATTCCAGACGGATGCCCCAATGGACTATCGGATTTTTGAGACGGGCGGTTCCTTTGGCGTGGGCGAGGCACAGGTGGAAACCTTCAGTGTGCCGCATGACGCAAGCGACCCGGTGGGTTTCATGATCCACACACCTGAAACCAAGCTGGGAGTGGTGACCGACCTGGGACATGCCACCAAGCTGGTGCTGGAGCGGGTGCGCCAGGCCCGGGTGCTGCTGCTGGAAGCCAATTATGATGTCAAACTGTTGCAGGAGGACACCCGCCGCCCCTGGAGCATCAAGCAACGGATTTGCAGCCGACACGGCCACCTCTCCAACGAGGCGGCTGCCGAGGTGCTGGCGCAGGTGGTCACCGCCGATTTGAAACAGGTGTACCTGGCGCATCTCAGCCGGGACTGCAACCGGCCCGAACTCGCCCTGCAAGTGGCGACTGACCGCTTGCGTCAACTGGGGGCCAGCCATGTGACTGTGGCCAATACCTGGCAGGACAAACCCACCGCCACCCACACCCTGCCCGCGCCATGCTGAAGGTTCAAAGCATTGAGGATTTTGCCCATCCCGCCCTGCGCCCTTACCGGACCATGAAGCAGCAGCGGGATCATTTTCAGCAGCGCATCTTCGTGGCAGAGGGGGAAAAGATTGTGCGGCGCCTGTTGGAGACCAATTTCATCGTCCACTCGCTGTTGCTGCCATCCAAGTGGAGGGCGGAATTCGAACCACTGCTGGAACGGCGTCCAGAGCTGGTGGACCTGTTCATTGCGGACAAGGATATTCTCGAAAAACTGACCGGCTTCAGCATGTACCAAGGGGTGCTGGCAGTGGCCCGCATTCCTGACCCTGTCCCATTGGATGCCATTCTGGCGGAATGCCCGTCGCCCCGGCTACTGGTGGCAGCGGATGGCTTGAACAACGCGGAAAACCTGGGGGTCATGGTGCGCAACTGTGCCGCCTTTGGCGCGCAGGCGCTGCTCCTGGGGGAGACCTCGATCAGCCCCTACATGCGACGCGCGGTGCGAACTTCCATGGGCAATATTTTCAAGCTCCCCGTGGTGGAATGTGCCCGGCTTGCCTGGAGTATCCGGAGCTTGCGGGAAGTGGGCATCCGATCCGTGGCTGCCCATCCCCACACGGACCAGCGCACCCTGTCCCAAGCCCAACTGAAAGGCGATTGTTGCCTGATCTTTGGCAACGAGGGCAACGGCGTGTCGCCCGAGGTGCTGGCTGTTTGCGATGAGGCGGTGGCCGTGCCCATGGCCCCCGGCGTTGACTCTCTCAATGTGGGCAACGCCGCCGCCGTATTCCTGTACGAGGCCCTCCGGCAACGCGGCGGGGCGTGACTATTTGGCGATGGGTTCTGATGGAAAGACCCGCAGATAGACTTGGCGAATCGCCTGCCGATAACCAGCCACAGCCGCACGAAACGCCTCTGGGGAGTCAAAGCCGCACCGCACCGAGACCCGGTAATACGGGGCCGGATCATCCGGCAACAGGATTTCCCCCTCGTAACTCCACCGCCGCAAGACACCTTCGATCCAGCGCAGCTTGCCATAGTTGGCGATCAGCAGTTCGGCATCGGCAGCAGCCAGCCAGCCTTCCACCCGGGCTTTTTCAAGGGCAGATAGCGAATTGGCTTCCTGCCAGCCATGCTCCAGACAAAGGGCCTGGGCCACAAATTCAGCGTCCACCAGCCCCCCGACCCCGGTTTTGATGGCGAGCGCATCCTTGCCAGCCGGGGTTCGCTCTTTTTCAATCCGGCGGCGCATGCGGGCAATCTCCGCTTTCCAGTGGGGAGTGAAGGCCGTCAACGGCAGACTTGGTGATTGAAAATTGGTCAGCGAGGCGGCGACCTGGGCAAACTTGGCTCCAGTGGCGGGATCTCCAGCCACCGCACGGATGCGCGTCAGGGCCTGGATTTCCCAGAGCTGTGCGCGACGGCGGTAGTACTCCTCGTAAGCGCCCAGGGTGTTGACAAGCACGCCTTTGACCCCATCCGGACGCAACCGGGCATCCGTTTTGAAAACGATCCCCTCGGCGGAAGGCGCAGAGAGCAGGTCCATGAGTTCACTCGCCATTTTTTGCTGGCGAGGCAGGTTGCGCGCCTTCTCAGGCGCGACAAAAATGATGTCGAGGTCCGACCCGTAGTCGATTTCCCTCCCCCCCAGCTTGCCCATGCCAACCACGCAGAAGGGGGCCAGCTTGAGCTTGTGCTGGCGCAGGACAACTTCAAAAGCGTACTGGATGCAGGCATCTGCCAGGGCGGAAAGCTCCGCCAGGTTCTGCTCAAAATCCGCCAGACCAAGAATGTCCCGCAGACCAATGCGCATGATCTCGGCATTGTGATAGCGCCGCAGCCAGAGACGCTGATCCTCATCGTTCACACCATGGCGCAGGTCGGCAAGGGTGTCCGTCGCCGATTTCGCCCGGCGTAACCGTCCGCTCAGAACCAGCTCATCCACGAGATCGGGGGTGCGGATGGCGATTTCCGCCAAAAACTCGGAGCGGTCGAACAGCCAAAGAATCAGTTCAAAAACAGACGGGTGGGTGGTCCATGTTTCAAACAGGGTGGCGCGGGCACCGTAGGCGCTCACAAAGCTGTCGAGGCGGGCCAGCACCCGGTCCGGGTCGGAAAGGGTCTGCTGCCGGGCAGGCTGGTCGCTGGGCGGTTGACCCTTCTGCGGGCATTTGGCCAGGATTTTGGGGAGCAATTCGCAGGCCAATTCCTCCGTGCGGGGTGACACATGGATGAAGCCCGGTCCCTCGACGAACTCCGTCAGAAGCCGCAATGCCTTGGCGGGATCGCGGAAGGAGTGCCGGTGGAGCAACTCCAGCCATTCCTTCTCGCGGCCTTCAAAGCCGTCCGGGATGTCCGAGTCGGCCCCGGGGGCATCGATATTGAACAGGCGCTGGTAGATGGCATGGACCCGGGAGGTGTGCCCGTGCAATGCCGCTTCGAATTCCGTCTGGCCGGGGAATCCCATCAACCTGCCCAGCCGACGCAGTGCCTCAGGCTCGGCGGGGATGGTGTGGGTTTGCTGGTTGCGCTCCATTTGCACCCGGTGCTCCACCTGGCGCAGGAATCCGTAGGCTTCCGTGAGCACGCGGGCTTCCGCCTCGGGCAGCAGTTGGTATTTCACGAGCTTTTCCAGGGTGGGCAGCGTCTGTGAATTTTGCAGGAACGGCAGACGCCCCGCGTGCAGCACTTGCAGCATCTGCGCGACGAATTCCACTTCCCGAATGCCACCCCGCCCCAGCTTGACGTTACGGTCCAGCTCGTTGGCTTTGACCACCTCGGTCTCGATGCGGGTTTTCATGCCCGCCATGTCCTTGAGCACCCGATCCCCAATGGAGCGGGGATAACGGAACGCCTGCACCATTTCGAGAAACTCGTGCGCCAGGATTTCGTCGCCCGCCACGCAGCGGGCCTTGATCAGCATCATCCGCTCCCAGGTCTGTCCCCACTGGGCGTAAAAATTCTCATAACTCTCCAAGGCGCGCACCAGTGGGCCGGCCTTGCCCTCGGGGCGCAGACGGAGATCGATGCGGAACAGTTGCCCTTCGGACGCCGGCATCGAAATCTCGGCGATGAAGGCCTCTGCCAGCCGGGTGAAATATTGGTGGTTGCTCAGCCCCTTGCCCTCTTTGTCCGAGGGCCGGGGTGCTTGCTTGAAAACAGATCCCTCATCTCCGTAAACAAACACCACATCGACGTCCGAACTGTAATTCAGCTCCTGCCCCCCCAGTTTGCCCAGACCGATCACGCTGAATGGAGTTGGCACCCAATGTCCGTCCGGTGTGAGGTGCCAGGGTTGTCCGTGCTTTTCGATCAACCGACGTTGGCAAACCTCCAGCACGGCGCTCAGACACACATCCGCCACATTGCTGATTTCCAGAATGATGGAGCCGATGTCCCCCAGCCCGGCCAGGTCGCGCGCCGCGATCCGCAACATTTCCAATTGCCGGAACTGCCGCAGACGGCCCAAGGCACCCTGATAATCCCCGGTTGCCAGGCAAGGTTTCAGCCAGGCATTGACTTCGTGCTCGAGCCCCTGCTTCTGGCGGGGGCTGGCCAGCCATCCGGATTCCAACGGACAGTTGATCAATTCCGGGCGCGACAGCACCAGTTCGCCCAGGATGGCTGAGCCGCTGAAGAGAGCGGCCAGGATGCGGCCTTGTTCCGGTATCGCATTGGCAACCAGTGTGGATCCCGGCCCGGTTTCCAACTGTGCCAGGCATTTGCGCACGCGCTCCGGATCGGCCGACCGGGAGATGATGGTTTTCCAATGCTTGTTGAGCATAATTCTGCGGCTAATTGAGCTGGGGATATTCCAGTTGCACGGTGCGGACCGTCGTCAAATCAGGAGGAGCCAACCGAGTGAACAATCCGCGCCAGAAGCCCAGACCATAGAAAACATGGGTGACCACCAGCAATGGCATCGCCACCACCACTGGCATCAGACGATGACGGGCCAGGGAGATCACCGTCTGCCCCACCACACCCAGAGCGTACAGAGCCAGGGGGGCCAGCAGGTAGAGATGCAGGCCGAGCGGACACCAGACCAGCAGACCCAGCAGCAGCAGATAAAGGCAAAACAACGGCGGCGCAAAATTCAGAGCCGAGCCAAGGGTCGGGTGCGAGCGGAATTGCTCGGCCCGGCCCCGTCCGTAGTTGAGCAACATCTTTGCGAACGCCCGCAAATGCGGGCGCGGGCGGCGATGGACAAACACGGCCGGGTCGTAAATCAGGCGGCCACCCATTTTTTGCAGCTCGTCCATGAGGGCGTTTTCCTCGTTGGGATACAACGTCTCATCAAATCCACCCAGTGCGACCAGGTCGAGGCGGCGGGCCAGCAGGTTGCAAAGAATCAGCTCCTTTTCGCTGGTGGCGCGAGCCGTGCCCACCTGATCGTAGCGGGCCCGGCTGGGACCGAAAGCGAAGGCGGTGCCCATCACCACGGCAAACGCCTGCTCGATCAAAGGTGCGCCGGGCGGACACAGGTTGGGGCCGCCCACCATTTTCACTGCGGGGTCGGAAAAATGGGGCACCGCCCGCCGCAGCAGGTCCGGGGGAGGTTGGGAATCGTCGTCCAAAAAGCAGATCAACTCGCCAGTCGCCACTTTGAGGGCGGCGTTGCGTTGGACGGAGGGATGTTTGCCCCGGGCAACCACCACTTGCAATCGTTCGCGGGGATAATCCAGGGCCCGGGCGGCTTCCAACGCCTGGATGCGAGGCTGTTCGGGCCGGGCGGGAATGATGATGGTTACTGTGGGCAGGATCATGGCATTACCTGGCGGGAGATGCGCAGCCCCTGCCGCAGCAGTGCGCGGGCACCGTCATCGGAGTCGGTCTCGGCATAAATCCGCACAATCGGCTCCGTGCCGGAACCGCGCAGCATCAGCCAACTGCCATCCTGCGCCGTGTATTTGACCCCGTCAAAGGTCTCCACCTTGGCCAGTGGCGAGCGGCGCAGGCGGGCGGGCGGATGGGCAGCGCAGTACTCCATGAGAGCCGGTCGCAGGGCAAGCGGAAACCGGATGTCAGCCCGGGCGTAGCGATGAGGACCGTAGTGGCGCTCCAGATTGGCGAGCAATCTTCCAATGGGAACCCGTTCCACCGCGAGGGTTTCCAGGAGGAACAAACCGGCCAGCAGACCATCCCGCTCCGGCACATGCCCGGGAAAACCGATGCCCCCGCTCTCTTCGCCGCCGAACATCACATCCCCCTTGAGCATTTCTGTGCAGATGTATTTGAAACCGACGCCGGTCTCGGTGAGCGGCAGCCCGTATTCAGCACACATTTTATCCAGCATGGAGGTGGTGGTCAGGGCTTTGACCACCCGTCCGTGAGCCCCCCGATGGCGCACGAGATGCTGCACCAACAGGCAGATCACCTGGTGAGTGGAGACTGCCCGCCCTCGCCCATCCATGCCGCCGATGCGGTCAGCATCGCCATCGGTCACCAGGCAGATATCCTGTGGATGCCGGCGCAGCCAGGCGGAGCTGGGACCGTAATTGGCCGCAACAGGTTCGGGATTGATGCCGCCAAAATTGGGATCATGCGCGCCATTCAAGGTGGTCACCCGGCAGGTGGTGCCAGCCAACAAATCCTCGAAGCACCCGGCCCCCACGCCGAAGAGTGCGTCATGGGCCACTTTCAGGCGCGAGCGTGCGATGGCGGCAAAATCCACCAGACCTTTGATCGCCCGATAATGAGCACGGCGCAGGTCCAGAACTCGGATCAAGTGGTTCGCCCGGGCTTCCTCAAAAGCGGTGCGCCGCACCGGCTCCAGGTCAAGACAGGCTTCCACGGACTGACACAAACCGGAGTTAGCCGGACCACCAAAATCGGCCTTGAGCTTGAAGCCATTGAAAATCGCGGGGTTGTGGCTGGCGGTGAACATGATTCCACCCACCGCACCATGATCCCGCACCGCCTGTGAGACAGCGGGGGTCGGGGTGGGCACCGGGGTCACAACCACCCGCAGACCGTTGCCTGCCAGCACCTCGGCCGCACACCGGGCGAACGCGTCAGAGAGAAAACGCCGGTCATAACCGATCACCGCCACGGGTTGTTTCCGGGCCGGATTCTCACGCCGCCAATAAGTGGCGGTGGCTTGGGTGACCCGCTCCACGTTGGCGAAGGTGAAGGCGTCCGCCATCACTGCCCGCCAACCGTCCGTTCCAAACTTGATGGGTGTCATGCCTGAATGGGCGAAAGGTTTGAACGACGGTACGCGTGTGTTTAAGCGGCAACCGCCTTGGTGGAAGGTTTGGCTGTGCCGCTGCCATCGAAGGGGCGAACCAGCAACCGCATTTTTTTGACCGCAGCCTTCATGTTCGGCTGCGCGAACAGCCCGGTGCCACTCACAAAGGTGTCCGCCCCGGCCCGGGCGCAATCCACCACGGTGTCAAAAGTGACCCCGCCATCCACCTCAATCTGGTAGCTGAACCCCAGCTCGCGCCGCCAGGCGCGCGCTTGCTGGATCTTGGGAAGGGTTTCATGGATGAAGGATTGTCCGCCAAAACCGGGGTTCACCGTCATGACCAGCAGCAAATCAATCATTCCCAGGAATGGTTGAACCTGGGCCATTGAGGTGGGCGGATTGACGGCCAACCCCACCTTGCATCCCAAGGCACGGATTTTCCAGAGCAGCGGCTTAACCTTGTCACCCAGCTCCGAATGGATGGTGATGAGTCCGGCTCCGGCTTTGGTGAACGGTTCCAGCAGGATCTCCGGGCGGGAACACATCAGGTGGACATCGAAAAACAGCTTGGTGCTCGGACGCAAAGCCCGGACCAAGGCTGGGCCAAAGGAGATGTTGGGCACAAAATGGCCGTCCATGATGTCCAAGTGCAGCCAGTCTGCGCCGGCTCGTTCAGCCCGGCCAACTTCCGACTGGAGACGCCCGAAATCCGCCGCCAGCAATGATGGCGCAATGATCATGGGACCAGTGTAAGGGAACAATCTCCCGCAATCAAAGGGGGAAATGCAATCTCCACCGCAATTTTGCAGGCGGCTACACGGTGGCCGGGGCGGGATCCCCCAAGCCGGGCAGCTTGGGTGGTGCCGGTTTGGGAACCTCAGGCAACGGGGTGGCCGCCTTTGCCCCCACCGGCGGTTCCACCGGGTTTTTGGGCGCGGGAGGAGGCGTAAAGGTGCCGGTGCGGATGATGTCCTCCACCATGGTGCCATCCAAAGTCTCGTACTCCAGCAAGGCCTGGGCGATCATGGCGAGTTTGTCCTTGTGGGTCATGATCAGATCCTTGGCCCGCTGGTAGTTCTCATCAATGATGCGTTTGACTTCCGCGTCAATGAGTTGGGCGGTGTGCTCACTGTAGTTTTTACCGCGGGTCATCTCCCGGCCCAGAAAGACGTACTCGCTATCCTCTCCGTACTGGATCATCCCCATGGAGTCGCTCATGCCCCACTGGCAGACCATGGCCCGCGCCATCACGGTGGCCTGCTGAATGTCGCTGGAAGCACCGCTGGAAATGTCACCCGAGACCATCTCCTCGGCAATGCGCCCCCCCATGATGACGGTGATCATGTCCACCATTTCCTTGCGGCGGCGGTTGAGCACATCCTCCCGGGGCAGAGACATGGTGGAACCGAGGGATTGCCCCCGAGGGATGATTGTAACCTTGTGCAGAGGATGGGTGTGGGTCAAGAGCACGTTGAGCAAAGCGTGGCCAGCCTCATGCCAGGCGGTGTTCTTCTTTTCCTCGTCGTTCATGGCCAGGCTGCGGCGTTCCCGTCCCCAACGCACTTTGATGCGGGCCTCCTCCAGTTCAACCATCGTCACCGACTTGCGGTTGGACCGTGCCGCCAGCAGCGCCGCCTCGTTCAAAAGATTGGCCAGTTCCGCGCCGGAGAATCCGGGAGTGCCGCGCGCGATGACGCTAAGTTCCACCGTCGGATCCAATTTCACGTTGCGGGCATGGACCTTGAGGATCGCCTCACGACCACGCACGTCCGGCAGGTTGACGGTGATTTGGCGGTCGAATCGGCCGGGCCGCAGGAGCGCCGGATCCAGCACGTCGGGCCGGTTGGTGGCGGCGATGATGATGATGCCATCCTGGGTGTCGAATCCGTCCATTTCCACCAGCAACGCATTGAGCGTCTGTTCGCGTTCATCGTTGCCGCCGCCCAGGCCGTGGCCACGACTCCGACCCACAGCGTCAATTTCATCGATGAAAATCAGGCACGGGGTGTTGCGCCGGGCCTGCTCGAACATGTCGCGCACGCGGCTTGCCCCCACACCCACGAACATTTCCACAAAGTCCGAACCGCTGATGCTGAAGAAGGAGGCATCGGCCTCACCCGCGATGGCCTTGGCCAGCAGGGTTTTTCCGGTGCCAGGGGCGCCCACCATCAGGATCCCCTTGGGAATTCGGCCACCCAGTTTCTGAAATTTCTTCGGATCCCGGAGGAATTCCACGAGTTCCGAAACCTCCTCCTTGGCCTCCTCCACTCCAGCCACATCCTTGAAGGTGGTTTTGTTTTTATCCTTGCTCAGCATCTTGGCTTTGCTCTTGCCAAAGCTTAGCGCCCCCTTGCCAGCCATTTTGATCTGACGGATGAGGAAAAAGTAAATGATGGCCACAATCAGGACGATGGGCAGCAAGCCCACCAGCAGTTGGTACAACATGGTGTTGGGCTCCTTGGTGGCAAAGCCCATGTCCATCAGCTTTTGAACATCCTTATCCGAAAGATAGGTCTTGATGCGGAAGGCCACTTTTTCCGGTTTGCCGCCCTTGATGATCTGGGCGCCCTTGTCATCCAGCTTGTAAAGTTTCCCGGTGATTTCCCGCAGTTCTGATGATTGGGGGGCAAATTCAATGGTGCCCTCGGCAATCTCATTGCTTTGCACCCTGGCCATGAAATTGGTGTAGGTCAGCGTCAGGACCGTGGTTTCGGTGCGATCACGGAACATCATCAGCAGCGGGATGGCCCCCAAAATGGCGATCCAGACGATCCAAGTGCGCGGGGGCACTTTGAAGTCGCCATTCTTCTTTTCGTTACTATTCCGCTTTTCGTCGTCGAACATTTTTTTCTCTCGTTAGGGGCAAAGTACCATGCCTTGGCGGATGCCGCAACAGACGGGCACCGTTATGAAACATGCTTTCCACTGCGCCTCTAGGCGCACAACCAGCACCATTTCAACTGCCGCCGGGTGCTTTTGTCGAGCTTGAACCGTTCGGAAATGCGTAAACCTTCCACCCAGATGATCTCGCCGTCCACAGTGGTCACAATGACTTTTCGGTGCCGCTCATCCTTTGGAACCTTCTGATTGACAAATATATCCTGCAATTTAGAGATGCCGGGAGCCCCGCAGGCCTGGTAGGCGTCCCCCGGTTGCCAATGCCGCAAAACAACGGCCGGACCGGTTTTGTCCGCGTCAAACCGTTCTTCCCCCGGCACATGGGGGGGCGGCAACCGGGGGGCTCGGCGCAGACGGCTCACTCGCCATCGCAGGGTCAACCGACCGTAGCTTGCCTGTCCGGATGGAGTCAAATTCACCAGGCAGGGCAAGGATGGTTCGTCGTTCGCCGAAGGGGGCAACAACCGGAGGCGGCCTCCTGCCTGATGCGCAAAGCGAGTCCCAATGCTCACTGGTTTGCCCGGGGTCTGCCGTAGTCGTTCCACCAATGCGAAATCATAAGGCACGTTCAGATGGCGCAATTGTTGAACGAGGACTTGCCGTTGAATGGCGACCGGCATTTGGTCAAAGGGAATCCGGGGAGCGTCGATCCATTGGCGGGCTTGTTCCCCCAGGCAATCGCCCTGGGCTCGCAACTGATCCATTAATTCCCCCAGATGGGCCACCAAGGCTGGTTGGTATTCCGCCACCAAGTGGGGCAACAATTCCTGGCGCACCCGGTTGCGGAGGATGGTGGTGTCCTCATTGGTCCGGTCCTCCCGGTAAGACAGCCCCGCTTCTTTGGCTACAGCCGTCAACTCCGCTTTGGTGACGTCCAGCAGTGGTCGGACCAGGAGTTTCGCGGGGTCCACTGGAGATGGCCGCAAGGGAGCCATCCCGCCCAAGCTTTCCACTCCGGTACCGCGCAGCAGACGGAGGAAGAACTGCTCCGCCTGATCATCAGCATGGTGCGCCAAGACGATGTGACGGGCCCGGAATTGCCGCGCGGTCCGGGCTAAAAATCGGTGTCGCAAATCGCGGGCTGCCATCTCAGTGGACCAGCCGTGCTCACGGGCCAGTTTTGCCACCTCCCCTGCTCCACCGTAAAATGGAAGTGCGTGGTGGGCGGCAAGGGTTTTGACCCAGCGGGCATCGCTATCGCTGGCTTTGCCGCGCAAACAGTGGTTGAAGTGGGCCACGGCCAGACGCCAGCGATACCGGGCCGCCTGATGCGCCAAAAGTGCCAGCAACGCCACCGAGTCCAGCCCGCCGGAAACCGCCACCACACAGCGGGCACCGGGGGGCAGCCATTGGGACGCGACCAACTGGTGCCCCACCCGGGCTGCCAGCGTTTCCAATGAGGGGGAGGGTTTCAACGAACTTTGCCATTCCCGGGCTTCGGCGAACCCTCAACCCGCCTTTTCCGGCTTGGTTTTGATGAAATGCTCCACCCCGATAAAGTGCAGCGTGCCCACAAACTCCTCCACCACCCGCTCAAATTCCCCCGTGTTGTTTTGAATGATCCGGAGCAGGCAGCCGCTGCGGGCCGAGAAAGCGGCCGCGTATGCCCGGTTGATGACCTTGTGCTCAAGGATATCGTCATTGGCTTCAATGGTACGCAATGGACGCGTCTTGTCCAGTTTGCGCCGCCCGCGAATCTCAGCCTCATGAGCATCCACCAGAATGATGGCGGCGGGTGACATGCGCTCCAGCATGCGGGGGGTGAAGCCCGGCAAATAGCTGCCGGACCCGGTTTTGATTGTGCAGTGCGTGTCGAGCAGGATGTTTTCCGGTCTTTCCGCGACGCGCTTGGTGGTGCGCCACTGCATTTCCTCCTGGAGGTCGGCCCCGAGGTTGCGCATCTCGTCGCGATCCGCCACCAAACCGGCCTCGGTGCACAGTTTGAGCATTTCCGTGCCAAAGGAAACGATGGTGTAGTTGAGGTCTTGTTCCACCCGTTTCCAGGCCTCCAATAAAACGGTGGATTTTCCCGCCCCGGGAACCCCGGCCACGATGATGATTTTGCCCATACGCTTCTTCTCTTGGATTGGTTGCGATTGCCGTGTCCGTCCCCGACGGGCCAAGGCACCTGTTGATGCAATCAATATGCGCCGATTGGCCGGGTTCCACAAGCGCGAACTGACCAGCCCCGCCTCACCAGGGCACCCCATGACGTCCAGTCAGCCCCCCCGCCTGGCTCACCAAACCGGAACCGGATCCACATCGGCCGGCGGGGCTGCGGCAGCTCTTGGATTACGCAGGTTGCCGTGACGGATGACGGCCTGACAGACCAACTGGGCGGTTTCATCCAGCGAGACCAGATCGGTGTTGATCACGAGGTGATACAGCATCGGATTGCCAGCCTCCTGGTTAAAGTACTTCTTCACGTAGCGGGCCCGGCCTTCATCCTCCTGTTGCACCATATGTGTGGCTGTCTTGACATCCAGGTTGGTCAGACTCTGGATTCGCGCCACGCGGCTTTCCAACGAGGCCACCAGACGAATGTGGAAGGTGTTGTCCAGCTTGGCGGTGATCACGTTGCCCGCGCGGCCCACGAGGATCGCGTTCCCCAGTTCCGCCAGGTGCAAGATGGTCTCCGTGGTCTGCCGAATCAGCGTCCAGGAAGGCGGGTGAAGGCCCAGCAACTCCTCCACAATGTCATTCAGCTCAGATCGGCGGTCCTCGGGCATGAAGCAGGCGAGTTCCTTCGGCAGGTTGTGTTCTTCCAGGACTTTTTCCACCAGGTTCTGGTCAAACACCATCCACGGTCGGAGCCCGGGGGCGCGCTCCCGCAGCAGGGTGGCCAGCTTTGCGGCGATGGCATGGCCGCCCGCTCCGGTAAGCCGCGAGATGGTGATGGTCGGCTGTGGGTGGAGCAACGGATGGCCCACCAATGGGGCCGCGTTGGGAGACACCTGACTGTGGATAAACGACAGGCAACGATTGTATTCAAGACTGCTGTTCATAGCCACTCCTTTGGGGGGTTGAACGCACGTTTTTCCCGCTGGCCAACTGCTTGGTGACCGTGCGCGCGTGATTGTTCATACCGGGTCATCACACCGGAAAAGGCTCCCGCCGGGTCCATTCCCGCCGGGTGGCCAAGGCAATCTAACATCCGCCATCAGGATCGCAATGGCACCAAAGAGGTTTCGGAATGACTTATATGGATTATAATGCGCATTGATATAAGAATAGTAACCATTCGCCACTCTGCGGGGGCGTGTTTCAGATGCCCAGGTTGGACAGGGAGGTACAAAAGGAGTTCACCAGGTTCACCAAGCGGGGATGACTGGCTTCAAATCCTGACACGGAGGCTGACAGGCCGCCCAGAGAGTGCTGCAGCAACTGATCATCCCGCTCGTGCCGCGTGGCTTCGTGCGTGGATACGGCGGAAAAGCCGGCAATGCTCTGTGCTTGCTCCACATCGGTCTTGGCCAGTTCGTTGATCTCCGCCTGCAACTGGTCAACCATGGACAGCAGCTCGGCCTTTTTTTGCGGTGGCAGCTCTGAATGGCTGCTGAGACCCGTTTTAATTTTGTTGATGGTGTCTTGAATCATGGCCGTATGTCTCTTCGCCTCAAATTAGCACACATGTTGCAGGAGGGAAAGCCCGCCCTTCACTCAGGCAAACAAATCGGCCGCGCTGACGCCACAGGCCAGCGTGCGTCCCCCCGGCTGGCAGTCCACAAAACCCCGCTGCTGCCATTGGCGCAACCGGTAAAGGGTTGCAAAGGTGAAATCCGGGGCCACTCCGCCCTGCCCTCCGACAATTTCGCTGCCCCGCCGAACATTGTCAGACATCCAGGCGGGCAACGAAAGGTGGTAGGGATTGCGCTGCACCTCGCCGACGTGGAAAGATAGGGCGGTCATCAGGCTGCCCAAGTGCTGGGCATTCAGCTCCACCATCAGGTTGGGGGTGGTCATGGCAGCCCAAAACTCGGTTTCAATCGTGCAGGTTGAAAAGTCCGGCAGGGTGTTCAGGGCGTCCACCACCAGATGATGGGTGCCGATATGGGAGCTGTTCCAATCGTTGTCATGCGGGAAAAAGATGGCCCGGGGCGCATGTTGGCGCAGCAACCCGGCGATCACCGCGACGCACCCCTCCCAGTGCCGGGGATCGGCCTGGCGGGTCTTCAGGTTGATTTTTTCCAATCCCTGGGGCGCGGTTGCCACCAGCTCAAAGCCAATGTTTTTGCAACAGTCGCGCAGTTCGTTCCAACGGGCGGCTTGCCGGGTGCGGTTGCTGCCCTGCGTCACGGCGACGTTGATGATCCGCCAATCAGCCTCCCGCAGCAGCCGCAGGGCCAGTCCGCCAATGATCACCTCGTCATCGGGATGGGGGGAAAAGATCAGGGCCACCGGGGCTTCTGCCGCAACGGCGGGGCGGGACTGGGGGGGGAAATTGCCCAGAGGCAGGTGTTTGCCCGCCTCCAACAGACGGGCGAAATCTTCAGCGAGCTTAAAGTATTGGCTCATAAAATTGAGGCAACCATTCCGGTTGGTTAATTACGGTGCCACAATGTCGGAACCTGACCGCCTTTTCAAACCTAAAAATCGACGCCCGGTTGTGCTTGAGATCGCCGCCAGGTCGGCGGTAGAGTCTCTGCCCAGCCAATATCCTAATTATGAAAAAAGCACAACCGCTCAACCCCGGGTTCTCCCGGCGCAAGTTTCTCAGCTCCACCATCGTGGCCGCAACCGCTTTCAGCCTGGTGCCCCGCCACGTGCTGGGCGGGCCCAAGTTTGTGGCCCCCAGCGATAAGATCAACGTGGCCATCATCGGCTGCGGCGGCCAGGGCCGCACCAACATGTATGCGCTATTTCCGCATGCCGACGCGCAAATCATTGCCATCGCCGATCCCGCCGAAACCCATAATCTGGGACCCTTTTACTACAAAGGCATGGCCGGACGTTTGCCGGTGAAGGAGATGATCGAAAAGCAGTACTCCAAAAAGACACCCAACTACAAGGTGTCCGATTACGAGGATTTCCGCGTGATGCTGGAGAAGGAAAAGGCCATCGACGCCATCGTTTGCGCCACGCCCGATCACCAGCACGCGTACGTCTGCGCCACGGCGATGCGCCAGGGCAAGCACGCCTATTGTGAAAAACCGCTCACCCATAACGTCTGGGAGGCACGCCAGATCGCCAAGATCGCCAAGGAAACAGGCCTGGCCACCCAGCTCGGCAACCAGGGTCACTCGGGCGAAGGCATCCGCCAGACTTGTGAGATGATCTGGGACGGGGTCATTGGTGATATCCGTGAAGTCCACGCCTGGACAAGCGCCTCCCGCTGGAACAAACAGCACTCCGGCGGCCGACCCGCAGCGGAACCAGTGCCCAAGGGGATGAATTGGGACCTGTGGCTGGGGCCGCGGGAAAACCGCCCCTACAGCTCCTTCTATT
>CAIYYI010000304.1 GCA_903930345.1 uncultured Verrucomicrobiota bacterium | reverse complement strand
GCCTTCTCAAGGGCTGGGCGGGGGGAGGCCATTTGCCCCGCATTTGCCCCGGTTTGTCCTGTTTTGCTATCTCCACTTTTTGTCCTGTTTTGCTCGCCCCGCGACACGTTATTTCTTCGTCTCCGGAAAGCGGAAAAGAAAATCGAAAAAGGATTGTATCCTACACGGGATGGGATCAGTGTTCCCAAACACCGACGCACGCACTACCAACCGTGGGGGGTGCCCAGAAGTGACAACAATAAAGGGCTGATGCTATGGAAATGAAAAACTCGATTGAGATAACCCGTAAATCGAAGCCGGTATCCGGGTGTTTCATACCCGCAAGCCTGGTGCTCCTGGCGCTGTTCCTGGCGCTGCCCGCTGCAATGCAAGGCCAATTCAATTGGACGAACACCAGCGGTGCGATCACCATCACAGGATATACCGGTACCGGCGGTGAAGTGATCATCCCGGGCACAATCAATGGCCTGCCCGTCACCAGTATCGGCGTCAACGCTTTTGACTCCTGCGCCAGTCTGACCAGCGTTACGATCCCCAATGGCGTCACCAGCATCGGGGACTGGGCATTCGCCCGGTGCTCCAGCCTAACCAGCGCCACGATCCCCGCGAGCGTCACCAGCATCGGATACGCCGCGTTCTACATGGTGCCCAGCCTGACTGGAGTTTATTTCCAAGGTGACGCTCCCGCCCTGGGCACTTATGCGCTCTCCTTTTCCCCCATGACCGTGTATCACCTGCCTGAAGCCATCGGTTGGCCAGCGGTGCCAGCGTCCTTCGGCGGCCGTCCGACAGCACTTTGGGCGCTGCCGGAGCCGTTCTACGGCTTCATCAGCAATGGCGAGATCACCATTACAGGTCACACCGGGCCCGGCGGCGGCGCGGTGGTCATCCCCAGCAGGATCAATGGCCTGCCGGTCACCGCCCTCGGGCATTTCGCATTCGGCGGATGGGACAACTTAACAAGTTTGACAATCCCCAGCACCGTCACCTTCATCGGCCCATCGGCATTCGCCATGTGCAGCAGCCTGACAGACGTCTATTTCCAAGGCAATGCCCCGGCGACTGTATCCGATCTATTCACCAGCGAAAGCCAGGCCATTGTCCATTATTTGGCGGAGACCACGGGTTGGGGCCCAACCTTTGGCGGTCGCCCCACGGCCACAACCGCCCCTGCCGAATCGCTGGTGAACGGTTCGTTCACCGACGGTTTGGCCGGTTGGCAACTCGCGGATCAATTAGCGGGATGGAATCCCCTCCAAGCGCAAGGAAACCAGATTCTTGCAAACTTGAACCCGACCATCATGAATTACAGAGGGGTGGTGATCTATCAAAACCTGAACGTGCCGGTCACTTCGTCTCAATCAATCACTCTTTCCCTCCTGGCCCAAAAAACGAACACTTCGGCGGGAACGCAGCCCATATCCATATACCTTGATTATGTGACCACCGGCGGTGATATCGTCCGAACCCAGGCGCTGCGGATCAGCAGCGACAGCCTGCCTGTGTCTCCCAATTTAACCAATCTCACCGCGACCGTCACACTCGCTTCCGGTGTTAAGCTGGTTCGTTTGGTCGTGATCAAGGAGGGTACCGGCCAGATAATGGTCGGCAACATCAGCCTGAAAGGTGCCGGGCTGACCTGCGGCAAGGTGCCTGCCATCACCAGTTTGTCACCTGCCAGCGGCCCCTACGGGACACCCATCACAATAATCGGCACCGATTTGGGAGCCACCGGCAAGGTGTTTGTGGGCAAATCCCCCCTCGACTTGGTCGGAGCGGGGCCCGCCTGGGGTGCCAATGCCACCATCGTGAGCTGGTCGCCCACCCAGATTGTGGCGCAGGTGATTCAGCCCAACCGCAGTGGCAGCGTCCGCATCCTGGCCGATGGGGTTGAAAATAACGGCACCGCCTCGTTCACAGTGATATCTCCCAACTTCACCGTGGATGTCAAAGATCCTCAACTGACCGCGATTCGCGGTCAAAAAGCACTGGAATTGTTCAAGGTGAATTTTCTGAACGGATTCGCGAGTGCTGGTGGTGTGTCGTTCTTCATGGCAATTCCTCCAGCCCCGGGTGTCGGCACCTCCATCACACCCCCGCTCAAACGTTCCGGTGGCTACGGCATCAGCTTCGACACCTCGACTCTTACCAACGGAGTCTATCCCTGCACGGCTCAAAGCCTGTCCGAATCCAATGCGCGGTTTGTGGATTTCAAGCTGAAGGTGGTGAGCATCACCAACATCATCTTCACCACCGGCTCTCCGGCGGTCCCCATCACAAGCTTGAATGCCACCAACCAGAATCAGATCACCATCGGTTACCAGTTGATCCAGAGCGACGGCAATACCTATGGCAGCGGAGCAACCGGCCCGTCGCCAAACATCGTCACAATCGTTTCCTCGAACCCGGATGTCGTGCATGTTTCGATAGGCAACATGGGAAGTCACATCTTCTATGCCCTGGAGAACGGCACTGCCGATCTGCAATTCACCACGCCCAACGGCTTTTCCGCAACCCTGCCCGTCACGGTGACCCTGCCTGCGTCCCCGCGCATTTCGGTGGCTAGCAGCACGCCTGGCACGGCGGACAATTCTGGCCACAGCACCAATGTTTTCATCTGGCAGAACGTGGGTGCCATGTTCACTTCTTTAAACACGGGCTATCCAGGTTCCATGGGACCCACAGGCAATACCGATTATGACTATGTGAACCTGCGGGCCTCGTGGACCGTCCCCGTACCAGAGGGATTCCAGCCGGGCACTTACTTTTACCGAGCCATTGTCGGCGACGAATACACCGGAGTGGTACGCTCGCTCCTGCTGACCATTGTCAATGCCCCTTCCCGGGGCCAGATTTCCGGCAACCTATACTCCGCCTTCCCGGGCAACAACCAGATGAGCGTCAGCGGCAGCATGGAGATCTATGACGCCAGCGGCAGCTTGGTCAGAGCCGATAACATCTGGAGTACAAGTGGAGCTTACCTCGCCAGCTATCTGGCCCCCGGATCCTACAAGCTGAGGTTCACCTCCTGGACTTTTCCTCCGACTTGGTATCCCAATGCGACCACGTTTGCCGAATCCCAGTCCATAGAGGTTCAAGCCGGCCAAACGGTGAGCAACATCCATTTCTGCCTGATGCCCAAGATCACCCTTCCCCAGAATGTCAGCACACCTAAACCGGTGGTCAACGACGCCAACCCGATCTTCACTCTCCCCACCACCGCCGGGGTGTTATATTATCTCGATTATAAGGACTCCCTGAACGATGCCCTTTGGTCCACAGCCCAGATGCTTACGGGCGATGGCGGCACGCGCGTTCTGGAAGATCCCGCAAGACATCCTGGCAACCGCTTCTACCGGCTGCGCATGGTTGCCCCATAATCTCGATTCCATTCCGTTTTCTCCATCGCCCATGGCGCACTACCTTGGGAACGAAAACTCCGGGGGGCGGAGCTTTGGCAAGCGAATGTGGGGGCATACGAATGAATCAGGGACTTGGCCCGAGTGGCACTGTCCCATTTCAGATCGGCAAGGGCTTTGGTTGTCCAACAAAGCGGCAGCAAGCCGCCGCACTCCAAGACGCTTCGCGAATTATAACGCATCTTACTATTCTACAACGTCTTGGATTGCACGATTGCATCCATTCGTCGGTCAACATCGGCTACGGGGGCAGATCCGAATGCGGGAGTCGGAACGCGGGACCCGTTTGCATTCACCCTTGGACGGTTGCGACAAAGTGGTGTCCAGCTTCCGTTTGTCCGAAGTAAGCCCAAACGCCACCGGTTCCACCGTAGTTGGCCGTATCGGCCACTTGGGCGCCAGGGGAAATCCAACCGTCCGGCGGTGTGGCATACCAGGCAATGAATTGCTCGGCCGAATAGTAGCCCCCTGTTACCGTATTCAACACGTAGTTTTCCCCTGCTCGCCGGAAACCTGCGAACTTAAGAATTCTTATCCGTTGCCCTGAAATATTGCGCAGAGTGGTGGTATAGATCGGCTGACCCTGGGAATTTTTCTTAAAATGCCCATTGCTGACGCGACAAACCATTTTCCCTAGCTCAAGCTGGGCGGAATCCAAGGCGAGCAATGCCTTTGGCGCAACCTGAGGCTCAAGAAAGGTTAGGCCCGGCGGCAGGGGAGCGAAAAGGTTTTTGCCATCCACTACTTCATTGTTGGGATAGACTATCAGGCGCGAGCGCACCTCACTGGGGATGACCCTTGTCCCGTCCTCCAGTTCCAGGTGATTCCGGTTGTACAGTTTTGCTTTTTTCCACTCTTTTGGCGAATTTACGGGCCAACCGACGTACACCACCAACCTCCGGTCTGAATCAGGAATCCAATCCGACTCTTTGCGGAGGCCAAGAAACTGAAGCATAAATTTCAGAACACTGGTTAGAGTTGGCATGACGAGTTGATTTGATCGACCATGCACATCATTGGCACACCGCCAATGACACACAATACGAAAATAACACGCAACGTATTCATTGCATGATCAGGGTCTGGCGTTGTAAGTCGCCGCAGTCCAATCCGCTTAAAGTGTATTTGTGCAACATGCTGCACAACAGTGTATTGAGGTGCCAGTTAATGGCCGAGAATGGCACAGCCTAGCCATAGGTTCATGGGAGCAAAACCAACAACCGCTGCTTGAATCATCCCGAGATTGGTGCGAGGCTGGAGATCGAAATGAAGCGCATCTTGAAAGCAGAACCCCGTCTGCTGATGAAAAGCACACTCCTGCTCCTGCTTGCCGGTTGTCTATTCGCACCATGGCTGACCACGGCCGCAGAGCCCGCAAAGCCCAATGTGGTTTACCTGCTGGCCGACGACCTCGGCTGGTCCGATATCAGCGCGCACCCGGGGGGCAGCATCCCGACGCCCCAGCTTGACCGTCTTTTCAAGCAGGGCGTCGAGCTGCGCAATTTCATGGGCTGGTGCGTCTGTTCGCCGACCCGCGCGATGCTGCTCACGGGGCGGCATCCGTTTCGCGTTGGCACCGGGCCGGAGGTGGGCGGCGAGCTGGCGAAGGCCGAGACGACCATCGCCGAGGGCTTCAAGGCCAATGGTTACCGCACCGGCGTCTTTGGCAAATGGCACAATGGCGACGATCCGGAAACCCCTGAATACCGCAAGGCGTTCGACGAGGCCTGGCAGGCGATGCCGAACAAGAAACTCAAGGGCGGTCTCGGTGTGAACGAGCACGGCTTTGACGAGGCCTGGGTCTATTACGGCGGCGGCGCGGACTACTTCACGCGGCGCACGGTCCAGGGCCGGGGTCCGGTGAGCTGGTGGCACAACCGCGAGTTTCGCCCACAGGACGCGGGCTACACGGAGGACTTCATCACGCAACGGGCCATCGAGTTCATCCGCGCAAGCAAGGGCAAGCCGTTCTTTTGCTATGTGCCGTTTCACATCGTGCATACGCCCCTGCAGGCGAAGGAGGCCGACCTCAAGGGCGTGGACCCCAAGGTCACCGCCGAAGCCAAGTGAAGGGAACCATTACCCCAATGAAAGCCACCCTCACCCTCATCGCCATCCTGCTGCTTGCTCCACTGCCCGCACTTCGCGCCGCTACGCCTGCGCTCGCCACCAGGCCCAACATCGTCTTCATCTACGCTGATGACTGGGGCTGGGGTGATCTCTCGTGCCATGGCCATCCGTGGTTGAAGACCCCAAACCTCGACAGACTCGCTAGCGAGGGCACGGACTTCCAGCAGTTCAATGTGCTGAATCCCGTGTGCTCGCCGAGCCGCACGGCGGCGTTGACGGGGATGTATCCTTCGCGATTTTCTGTGCATCAGCATTTTGCTGCGCCGGCGCAGAATCATGCGCGAAACATGCCCGATTGGCTGGACCCCAAGGCTCCCACGCTGCCTCGCTTCCTGAAGCAGGCGGGTTATCGCACCGCGCATTTCGGGAAATGGCATCTCACGAATCGCGACACGTCCGGCGCGCCCAATCCCACTGCCTACGGCTATGACGAAGCGAAGGTCTTCAATGGCGGCGCGGAGTGGCCTTCAGCCGATCTGCACGCCACCGCCGAGGATGCCGCCGCGTTCATCAAGGCCAGCGCTGGTGGGCCATTCTTCATCAATGTCTGGCTCCACGAAAGCCACACTCCGCATGTGCCCACGAAGGAGTCGATGGAGAAATGGAAGCACCTCGACGAGCAGCAGCAGGTCTATGCCGCCGTCATCACCGATGGCGACAATGCCGTGGGCCGCATCCTCGCCCAACTCAAGGAGAGCGGTGTGGACGACAACACGCTTGTGATGTTCTCCAGCGACAACGGCCCGGAATGGACCAGCAAGATCAAGCAACCCGCCGTGGCCGACAAGGACGCCGGGGTCCAGGGCTACGACACCTTCTACAGCGTCGGCTCGACCGGCGGACTGCGTGGGCGCAAGCGCAGCCTGTTCGAAGGCGGCGTGCGCACGCCCTTCATCGTCCGCTGGCCCGGCCACACTCCGGCGGGCGTGAAAAACACCGCCACGGTCTTCACCGCCGTGGATCTGTTGCCCACCCTCTGCGCTGCAGCGGGGGCGACTTTGCTCGCTGACTACAAAGGCGACGGCGAGAATCTGCTCGCAGCCTTTGAAGGCAAAACCATCACCCGCACGCGCCCCATCTTCTGGGAATGGCTGGGCAACAAAACCGAGCCCGATTGGTGGCCGCGTCTCGCCGTGCGCGAGGGGGCTTGGAAGCTCGCGATGACTGACGATGCGAAGCGTCTCGAATTGCATCGCCTCAGCGACGATCGAGCCGAGGCCAAGGACATGGCGAAGGATCATCCTGAAATCGTCGCACGCCTCACGAAACTCGCGCTCGATTGGAAAGCCACGCTACCGGAGAAACCCGATGCCGCGTGCATCAGCACAACGGATCACGGCAACGCAACTCCCAAGCCGACGAAAGCCACGACCAACCGCGCGCGTGCCTTTGAACGATGGGACACGAACAAGGACGATTTCCTCACGCTTGAAGAATACAAGACAGGGCTAAAGAACGGCGCGAACCTCGAAGCCCGATTCAAGATTTTCGACAGAAACGGCGACGGCAAAGTAAGCCGTGAGGAGTTCGTCATACCACCAACCAAGTAACATTCTGAACAACCATGAAAGCAATCTTCGTGATATTAACGGCCCTCTGGCTGGCTCTGCCGGCTGGCGCTGACGCCGCTCCCGCTCAGCCCAATATCATCCTTGTCATGCCCGACGACCTGGGCTATGGCGATTATGCCTGCCTGGGCAATCCGATCATGCGTACACCCTCGGTGGATGCGTTCAAGAAGGAGAGCCTGCTCTTCACGCAATTCCACGTCGGCCCCACCTGCTCGCCGACCCGCGCGGCACTGATGAGCGGGCGGCACGAGTTCAAGAACGGCATCACGCACACGATTTACGAGCGCGAGCGGATGAGCCTGAAGACCTTCACACTGCCCCAGATGCTGAGGACCGCCGGCTACACCACCGGCATTTTCGGCAAGTGGCATCTCGGTGACGAAGCGGCGTACCGCCCGGAGAGCCGCGGCTTCGACGAAGTCTATATCCACGGCGGCGGCGGCTTCGGGCAGACTTACCCCGGCTCGTGCGGCGACGCGCCCGGCAACACCAATATAGATCCCGCGCTCTGGCACAACGGGAAGTGGGAAAAGACCATTGGCTATAGCACGGATTTGTTTTTCGCCCAAGCCATCAAGTGGATGGATGGCCAGCGCCAGGGGAAGCAGCCATTCTTCGCCTATATTCCGCTGAACGCCGCGCATGCTCCGCTCGTCGTTCCCCAGAAGTACTACCAGCAGTATCTCGGCAAGCCCGGCGTCAGCGAGGAGGTCGCGAAGTTCTTCGGCATGATCGAAAACATTGACGCCAACTTCGGTGCGCTCTTGGCGAAACTCAAGGAATGGGGCATCGCCGAAAACACCCTCGTCATCTACCTCGCCACCGACAATGGCGGCACGGCCGGCGTGCGAATCTTCAATGCGGGCATGAGAGGCGGCAAAAACACGCCGTATCAGGGCGGCACCCGCGCGCCGTGCTTCTTCCGGTGGCCCGCCGGCGGCATCCCCGCGAACGCGGAGTGCGACGCGTTGAGCTCGGCCATGGACATCTTTCCGACCCTCGCCGCGATGACCGGCGCAAAGCTGTCCAATGAAGTGAAGCAACAAGTCGAAGGCCGGAGCCTGCTGCCGCTGCTCAAGAACCCAACAGCCGAGTGGCCCGAACGCACGCTGGTCCATCACATCGGCCGCTGGACAAAGGGGAAAGTGGCGGAGGCCAAGTATGCGGGATGCGCAATCCAGAACCCGCGGTTCACGCTGGTGAACAACGAGGAGCTTTACGACCTCAAGGCGGACCCCGGCGAAAAGAACAACGTCATCGCCGCGAATCCCGAGGTGGTGACGAAGCTGCGCGCCGAGTATGAACAATGGTGGCAGGACGTGCAACCGCTCCTCGTGAATGAAAACGCCATCGGCCCCAAAATGAACCCGTTGAAGGAGCTTTACTGGAAACAATTCGGCGGCGGCCCGGACGCGGCGTTGCTCCAGCGCATGGACCCGAGCAAGGCCGCAGGCGGCGGGGAACGTGAAGTGCCCCAGAAAGGGAAAAGGAAAGCCGCCAGGCAGTCCACCAACGGCAAGCCAAAGGCCCCATGAAAAACACGTTCATCCTCCTCACCGCCCTGATGCTTGCGCCACTCGCTGGCCTGAAGGCGGCGGAAGCCTCAAAGCCGAACATCCTCCACATCCACGCGGATGACCATCGCCCGGACGGATTGCGCGCCCTCGGCAACCCTGTACTCGTGACGCCCAATCTCGATTCGCTCGTCCAGAGCGGCATGACCTTCACGCGCTGCTATACGATGGGCTCAATGATTGGCGCAGTCTGCACACCGAGCCGCACAATGATGCTCACCGGGCGCTCATGGCAGCGAATCCCGGGCGCCCCGGGCGCAGCCACCAATGCCGCCGATTCCGGTACGTTCCTGCCGCGGGTCATCGCCGCCGCCGGCTATCAAACCTGGCACATGGGGAAGTATGGCAATGGCTTTCCGCCCGGTCTAAAAGCGTTCGAAACCACCGTGGCTGACGATGCCCGTGGCAACACGCCGGAAACCGACCGCGCTCACTGCGGCCAACGCCTTGCCGACCGCACCATCGAATTCCTCAAGTCGCGCACCGCTGGCCACGTGGAGAAGCCATTTTACATCTACCTCGCGCCCCCCGTTCCGCATGACCCGCGTTCGGCCGAACCACAGTTCCGTAACCTTTACGATCCCGAGAAGATTCCGCTCTCGCCCGCCTTCCTGCCACTGCACCCCTTTGATAACGGCGAGATGAGGGTGCGCGACGAAGCGCTCGCACCGTGGCCACGCACGCCGGCGGACACGAAGCAGCAACTCGCCGACTATTACGCCTGCATCACCGGCCTGGATTTTCACGTCGGCCGGATCATGGCGGAGTTGAAAGCCAGCGGCCAGTGGAGCAACACCATCGTTATCTTCAGCGGCGACAACGGCCTCTCGCTCGGAGAGCACGGACTGTTTGGCAAGCAAAACCTCTACGAGTTCGGCGGCATGCATGTTCCGCTTGTCATTGCCGGCCCCGGGATCCTCAAGGGCAAGAGCGAGGCGCTGGTTTACCTGATGGACTTGTTCCCAACATTTGCGGAGTTCGCCAGTGCGAGAATCCCTGCTGGCGTCGAGGGCAAAAGCATCGTCCCGATCCTCACTGGCAAGGAAACGAAAATCCGCGACACGCTCTACACCGCCTACAAGAATTGCCAACGAGCCATCCGCGATGAGCGCTGGAAGCTGATCCGCTATCCGCTCATTGACAAGACGCAACTCTTCGACCTCCAATCCGACCCGCAGGAAATGACGGACCTTGCGGGCAAGCCGGACTACGCCGGCAAGATCAAAGAGCTGACTGCGTTGCTGGAGACGACTGGCAAAGGACTAGGGGATACGGCTCCGCTGAGCATCGCCAACCCCAGTCCGTCCGCCTGGACGCCGGACAAGGCCACACCGGCGCCGAACTCGGCTAGGAAGAACAAGAAGGGGGCGGCCAAATCCTCGAAATAGCCCTAAGCTGGGAAACCTGCATGACCTTGAACGGCGCGGGGGTACAACGAAAAGGACCACAACTGGATTCTGATGGCTCCACTCCGGCGTATTCAGGGAGTATTTGAGAAGCGCGGGCGTTTGCAATTAACGAAAAACTGACCATCAAGGCTTGGAGCCCAGCCCGATCAGGGATTTGGCGGTGCGGACAAACATCCGGTTGGTGGTGAAGGCCGGGCTGGCGTAAATCGCCTCACCCACGGAAAGTGCGGCCAACTCCTGATATTCCCGGGCAGGAGTGACAATGAACACCTTGCCCTTGGTGGTGAAACAATAAAGTTTGCCGCCCACCAGCGAAAGGGAAGGATGGCAGTCATCGCCGTAATCCTTTTGCCAGAGCTTCTTGCCGGTGGCCCCCTCCCAGCAGGACAGGATGCCCATAGTGTTGAGGGTAAAGACCAGTTCGCCGGTGCTGACAGGGCTGCCGATGTCGGGAATGTTGTCCTCCGCCGTCCAGAGAATATGGGTTTTGGTGACATCCCCCTGCCCGTCCGGTTTGATGGCCAGGAGTTTTTCCGAGGGGCTGAGCACCAGCAGTTTTCCATCCACGAAAATCGGGGAGGGAGTGACCTCGCCGGAAAGGCATTCCACCCGCCAGAGTTCGGCGCCATCCTTGAAGTCATAGGCGATCACCCAGGGCACCGCGAGGGTGATGATCTGCTGGCGGCTGGCGGCCTCAATCACAATGGGGGTGGCCCAGGAACTGCCCACCGGACGACTCTTCTGCCAGATGACCTTGCCAGTCGCAGCCTCAAAGGCATAGAGCTTGGACAAATGATCCTCCGTTTCACCCTGATCCAACTGCACAATCAGTCGGCCATCCCAGACCAGGACGGAGGTGGCATGACCATGGGCATTCTTGGTGGTACCAAAGCCCTTGGCCCACGCCAACTGGCCATCGTGCTTGAAGGCCACGAGATCGAGGTTGGCAAAAATGGCATACACGCGTTCATCATCACACGCCGCCGTGGCGGCGGCGAAGCCGGTCTGCTCGGGCACTTCCGGCAATTCTGCCGCGCTGCCCGGCACTTGTTCCACCGCTTTCTGCCAGAGCAGCTTGCCGGTGCCGGTTTCGAAGCAGAACACCTCGCGTTGCTTGGGGCTGCCCCCGGTTAAAAACAGCTTGTCCCCCCAGATCACGGGAGAGTTGAAACCATCGGGAGAGGCGGGCACCTTCCACAGCACGCCCTCGCCGGTGGCCAGATCCCATTTCACCGGCGGGGTGGCCTGGGCGATGGTGGCGTTGCCATCCGGCCCACGAAAACGGCCCCAGTTGCGCATCACATCGGCACGGGAGGGGCCAGGTGGGAGGGCGGGCGCATTGGTGGCCGCCAATCCGGCCACAGCGTTGGTTGCCGCAGAGGCCAGCAGACGGGGATGCAGATGGGTGCCAGAAGCCCGCATGAGCACGGTGGCCCCCACCGCGATCAGCACGCCCAACCCGCCCACCGCCGCGCTGGAGCGCACCAAGCCCCGCCAGTCATCGCCCGGCTTTTTCAGCTTCTTGATCAGGCAGAGCTTTTTGCGCCAGTTGGCGGTTTGAATCGCCCCCAGGAAAACCACCAGCCCCCCCACCAGCAACCAGACCCCGATGCGGGTGCGGCGCAGGTAAGTGTCGTGCGCCACCCGCAATTCCAGGTCCACTTGGCGCAACAGCTTTTTCAACGGCTCATCCTGGGGCCGAAGCGCCAGTTGGTTTTTGAGATCCGCCAGCACCGGGGAATCCAGGGGCTTGCGGGACTGATAGGAGGAATACCCCGCCACCAATGCCAGGATCACAACGACGGAGAAAACCCCGGCGACCCAGGCCACCCGCCAGGCGGCTGTCTGGGCCGGCGGCAGAATGGGAACGGACTGCCCGCACCGGTTTTCCGGCGGTGTCACGCGGGCGGCAGGCTTGGCTGGCAGGGGCTCGGGCATGCTGGTCTAGGAGGCGGCCGGAGCGACCGCTTTCTTTTGGTTTTTCTTCACGCGCACCAGTTCCTTGGGACAGTAGGAATAGCAGCGACCGCAGGCCAGGCAGGAGGCCCGATCCGGCTCATAAATGGAATGCGGCTCAGGGCGGGCCAGATTCAGCAGCTTGACGGCCAGCACCAAGCCGACAAAGGCGCCGAGCAGGTAACCGGCCTGCCGGTACCGGTTGCGAATCTCCAGGGCCGCCTGGTAAAGCTGCGGGGCGGATCCCCCCTGCTGGCGAAACGCCTTGCTGGCGTTGCGCGCATTGACTTCGGCACGGGAGAGCGTGGCGGCCGGCGCATTGGTGTCCCCGGCCCGGTGAAGCACCCCCACATCCTCGCCCGCGACCTGCTCAGCCAAGGCCACCTGGCGATCAGTTTTGGAAAGCGGAACAGACAACTGACCGCCCAGCCAAGCCCCGGCCAACATCAGCAGCGGCACCAAAGCCAACACCCCCCAAAGCCATTTCCGACCGGCCGGAGACCCGGCCGGGGCGGGCACCTCCGCCGGTTGGGCAATGGCGCCGTAAGGGCAGGCCACATCGCAGATCTGGCACCGCACGCAGTCATCCGGGGTCAGCACCACGTTCCAGCGGGACACGCGGGAAAGCAGGCTGAGAATGGCGCCGTAGGGGCAGAGAAAGCGGCAGTAGGGACGCCCCACAAACATGCCCGTGATCAGAAAACCGGCCCCCAGCGCCAGCATGGGCAGACTGCCCCCCAGCCGGAAAAAGGCCACGAAAGGATCATACTCACAGATGATGAACGCCGCGCCCATCCCGGCAAAGAGCAAGGCCAGGCCCAGATAGACGAACGGAATCAGGCCCAGGGCTTTTTCCAGCCACGGCTGGACCTTGACCGGGCGCCACAGCACCAGGTCCTGCATGGCCCCCAGGGGGCAGACCGCCGCGAAAAAGGTGCGGCCAAAAAAGAGCGTGAAGAAGAGCGGGGCCAGAAAGAAAACAATCACGGTCAGCGGCACCGCATAATGGGAGTCGCACAGCGCCAGGGTGACGTTTTGGGTCGCTCCGATGGGGCAGACGCAGCCCTGCCGGTAGAACCCAAAGTAAGCGAGGGAAAAGAGCATCAGCCAGAAGATGTGTTTCCGCAGCCGCCTGATCAGCACCAGGTACGTGGAGAGGGAGAGCGCCCCCAGCAGCACCACCACATCCAGCCAATCGCGCCAGGCGGCCCGGGCCACCGGGGTTTGGATGCCGGGCATGACATAGGTGCCGGGTTCGAATTCCGGCGGGGGGAACCGTTCGGCAGCCGACGCCAGCCAGGCCCCCGTCAAACAACAAATCACCAGTGCCAGCCTCAGCCAGAAGCCCCACCCCTGCCCCCGTTTCAATCCCGGGACCGTCATGCCGAATGCTCCCGGGATTTCAAGCGGTAGGGCTGGCTGGCCGGCACGCGGGAAATAGCCTCCGCCGGACAAGTGATGGCGATGTTGCACTCGTTGCAATTCACGCAGCGATCATGGCGGATCTGGAGGAAAAACGAACCGTTGCCGAACATGACACACCCCACCACACACTTGGCGCAGCCGATGCACAGGGGCTCGTCAATGGTGTACTCGTAATAGGGATCCTCCAGCGCCGTGCGTTTGATGGCCCCGGTGGGGCAGACCTGGTTTTCCGCACCGGCGTTCAAGCCGTTGGGCTCCGGCTCGAAATAGCCGGTGCACAATTTGCAATACCCGCACATGCGGTAGGCCTGCACGCATTTGACCGCCGAAGGGGTCAGCACACAGGCGGTGGCGCAATTGGTGCAGGAAATGCACTTCTGCGGGTCAATCTGCCAGACTGTCCGCTCCCGCTGACTGTTGCGGGCCAGCAAGCTGGTCACCGCGCCGAAGGCGACCAGCAGCGCGCCGCGCACCCCGCTGCGCAGAAAGCCGCGCCGTCCGCTGTTGTCCGACGTGGGGATCGGGGCGGCATCGGTGCTTTTGATGGGTTCGTTGGCAGCCATGGGATCAACTTTTACCCGCCCGGAAGGCCAGGGCCTGGGGTTTGCGGCACCCGTTGAGCAGGCGGCACTCATCGCACAACGGCTGGGTCTGGCAGCGGGCCGCGTTTGGCCCCAGCGTCCGCCAACCCAAGACCAGGCCCACCAGGGTCAGACCCGCCGCCAACACCAGACGGATGCCGGTGGCGCAGAAAACGCGCCGGTTCACCAAGATCTTTGGCAGGTGCTCCTGCTTCCCGCTCATGATGCGCCTCCGTTCTTGGGCCGGAAGACGCGCAGACAACCGGCCAGCGTGTCCGCCACCAGGATCCGGCCGCGGGCGTCGGCCACGATGTCCAACGCCATGGGGCTGGCGTTCACCAATTCGAAATACTTGGGGAAACTGTCCGGCGGTGCCACCACTGACTCAAACTTGCCAGCCGGGGAATAAATCTTGATGCGGGGCAACCCCTTCTCACTGGTGACAAAGCGGCCATCGGGCAACCGGGTGAAAAAGGCCGGGTTGCAGCACCCGCAGAAACCGCCGATGGCAAAGGAGGGGTCGCCCCAGCCGCTGATAAAATCGCCATCCAAAGTGTAAGCCTCCACCTGGTGCCGTCCGGGGTTGGTCACCCACAGCACCGCGTCCGGGGCGAGTTCCAAGTCAAAGCTGGGACTGGGGATCACAAAACCGGGCACATTGCGCGAGGCGTCTTTCGCGCCCAGCTTGCCCACCACCTTGCCCGCGTGATTGAACTTCCAAACCACCCGGTTGCCCGCGTCGGCCGCAAACACCCACTGGTCGTTGACCGCCAGGGCCGTCAACCACGCTTTGGCTGCGGGTGCAGCCCAACGGGCCTGCGGTTTGCCCTCGGCACCCAGCAACTCCACATGATCGCGCAGCCCCACAAAAATCCGGCCATCCGCCGCGCTGGCCACACAACGCACCTCGTCCGCCAGACGGATTTCGCGCTGCAATTCGCCCTGGGCATCCAGCACCAGCAACCGACGGCCCGCCCCCACCAACAGGGAACCTCCGGCGGAAACCGCCAGGCAGGAGGGGTCTTTTTGCGGTAAGGCGATGGGGGGCAGCTCCTCGTACCGAACCAGGGCCGGGTCCACCTTGCGCAACCGGTCCAGATCATAGGCGGGCGCGGCAGCGGCAGGCTTGGCCCCGGTGGCGGCGGTCACGGTCCCGGAAGGCGTGAGCGTGGCAGCCGCGCTGCCCAAGCCAAACAAACCGGCCCCGCGCAAAAAATTGCGCCGGCTCACACCGGTTTGCCCCTGCCCTCTGGCAGACTGTTTACGCCACCATTTCATGCCGTTGAAAATTGATTGTTGTCCTCCCACCCCGGAGGTGAACAGGATCACGGCACAACAGTAGAAAAGCGGGCCAGAAAATGCCAACCATGGATTTGGCAAAAACAACCCCTTTTTTGCTTTTTAAAAGCCAAGAAACGCTTACAACTTGGAATCCAAGCGGGATTCCGCCAGCCGGGCAAACAGCCAGAGCAGGTCGCTGAGGCGGTTTAGATAGATGATGATTTCAGGGTTTTTCAATTGGCCGGACTCCTGCAAATGACAAACATTACGCTCCGCCCTCCGGCACACGGTGCGGGCCAAATCCAAAGCGGCGGAGTGCAAAGAGGCCCCCGGCGTGGCCCACCCTTTGTAGGAGACCCCCTCGGATTCGATGCGATCGACGAGCGCGTCCAATCGGCCGGTCAATTCCGGGGTCACCAGGGTGAAGCCATCCTGCACATAGCGGGGCAAGTCCTCCACGGCGGTCGCCAGTTCCCCCATGAGCACAACCAGACAGTGCTGAACCATCGCCAGGCTTTCTGCGGCAAACGGCAGGGTGGCGGTGGCGCGGGCCATGCCCAGGGCGGCGTTCAGTTCGTCCACCGTGCCATAAGCTTCCACCCGCGGATGCGTTTTGGCGACCCGGCGATTGTACATCAGGCCGGTCAATCCTTGATCGCCGGTTTTGGTTGCGATACCCATGCCCCCCAAAGATGGATCGACTCGCCAAAAGTGCAAACCCGAAAAGCAATGGATTGGATTCGATTATCGTTGAACTATTTGCGAGTAAATGCGTCGAAAGCTCAGCGGATGAGAGTGCGACGATGCCGGATGCCGCCAGATTCAGAAACTGGCATGAGTCTTGCGGAAACGTGAAAGTTGTGCGGTTTTATCACAAATCAGATTGATCATGGCCAAAACACACCACCAAACACCACCGCCGGCGGTCGCCCTGCCCCCGTATTTGCGCGAGCAGGCCGGGGGAACCCTGCTGCTGGCCAAGGTGCAACCCAGGGCCAGCCGCGACGAAGTGGGCGAGGTGCTGGGGGCCGAGCTGAAAATCAAGGTCACGGCCCCTCCGGTGGATGCCGCCGCCAACGAAGCGGTGCTGCGCCTGCTGGCTGAAACGCTGGATTGCCCCCGGGGCGCGGTGTCACTCGTGCGGGGCCAAACCTCACGCCACAAGTCCTTTATGATCCAAGGAATGAGCGCCGCCGCTGTTTTGAGCCGCCTGACCAAGGACGGAAGCTGATCCCATGAAAGCGAGGCAACCTGGCAAGCGGTCACCGTGGTGGAATCACCTGCCCTGGCTAGCGTTGCTCCTGGTGCTGCCCTGGCTGACCGCCTGCCAAAGCCTGGTGAGGGGGCGGCAGACAAATTTGACGGCGGAAGCCACCGTGCAATTGCAGCAGCGCATGACCCTACCGGAAGTCCTAGGCCTGACCGTCACCGAACGCAATGGCCAAACCAGCGTGCGCTGGCGCGAAATGGTGCGCCCGGAGCTGGCGGTGCAGGTGCCCTTGGTTCGCGCTGCGGCAGGCTCCGTACAGCCTTTTGTGACCGCCCGGCTCAACACAGGCAGACCGCTGGCGCTCCTGCTGGACACCGGTGCCCCGGTCTCCATGGTCCAGGCAGATATGGCGTTGAAGCACAACTTGGCGGTGGCGGATCCCACCCGCCTGAAAAACCTTTATCGCGGCGCGGGAGGCCTGGAGGAGGCGTGGTATGGCATGATTCGCCAGATGACGATCGGAACGGAACTGGCCTTTCGCAATGTGTTCGTCGCCATTCGCCCGCAAACCCACAGTCGCAAGCTGCTCGGTTTGTTCACCGTGGCAGACTGGGATAGCAACCTGATTGGCATGTCCACCCTCGGCAACTTCGCCTTCTTCACCATCGACTACCCCCAACAGACGGCTGTCCTGTCTCACCGGGACTTCTATCCCGGCCCCAGGTTTGAAGTCGTGGCGCAGGCCCCCTTGAGCCACGAACAGCAGCAGTTGCACATACCGATGCGACTGGGGACCGACACGAACCTCCACGCCGCCCTGGTGGATACCGGCAACGAGGCCTCCATCATGCTGCCCGCCAGCCTGGCACAAAAACTGGGCTGGGGCGAATTGATATTGCATGGCCGCAATGAAACCTACCTGGGCCTGGGGGGAGAGTTCACCGCGCGTGCGTTCAAAATCCCCCGGCTGCGGATTGGGGAGACGGAATTCCTGCAAGTTCCGGCGGTCACGGGACCCGAGGAGTTCGGCCTGGTGCTGGGCAGCGGTTTTTTGCGGGCCTACCGGGTGAGCTTTGATCTTCGGCGCAAGCAGCTTTGGCTGGAAAAACCGACGCCAAGGACCAATGTCGTGGTGCCAAGGAATCGCCGTTTTTAACGCCCCAATAGCGAATCCGTCTGACATTTCACTTGCGCGAAACCCCGGTTAGCGTTTATTGAGCAGGAACTCGACACCATGAATATTCAATCGCTGCATCTCGGCATGTCCGTGCGTCACCCCCAGTACGGTTTGGGGGTTGTTAAGGTCCTCACCGAAAAGGGGGCGGAAATCCGCTTTGACGATGGGATGCGGATCGTGGACCCGGAACTTTGTGGTCTGACAGCCGCCGAAGCGCAGGTCAGCATCCACGG
>CAIYYI010000303.1 GCA_903930345.1 uncultured Verrucomicrobiota bacterium | reverse complement strand
AGTTGGGCGAGAGGCAGCTTGGCACCCTGCGCCAGGACAGGGCAGGCGATGGCCATGGCCGCGCACAAAGCGGCCAACAAGATGGGGAATTGCCTTGATCTGCTCATGGTTGAAGGGGGGTGCCATTGTATGCCCCGAAGTGGGGAAACGCGGAGTCAGCAACCAACCTGTATCCCGACAGCGGTCGAGACCCAAGCGACCGGAGCCGGAGGACAGCAGCCGAGGGTCGGCGAATCCGGATGGCTATGGCTGCAGCCGATATGTGACGGCTCTTCATACGACTGCGGACACTAGCGCAATGGCGGAAAGCAGGCAAGGCATGACCGGGCATGGGGTTTGCGGCCAGCCAGCAGAAACTCCGGAGTCGCCGCCCCCAACGGAATATGCCTGACCGTGAAAGGATTCAAGAAATCATCCCGCCCGCTGATCAGGATCTCGGCGGGATCATGGGTCAGCAGAGCCAAGTCCAGCCCGCCCGGCTTCACCAGTGGTCCGCAGTCCACATCCACCGTTGCTGGTTTTTAAACCACAGTCCGCTGCGCGAGGAGATCCCGCCCGACGCCAGTTGGTAGCCCACATGAAATCCACTGCGGTAAAAAAACACGCCAAAATCCACGGTCCCATCCCGATTAAAATCGCCGCCCAGCAGCCGATAGTGTGTCAGCGACCGGAGCTGCGGACCCACATGCAACTGGGCACCCAGCCATGGCGGAGCAACCCAGAGCAGCCACAGGAGCCAGACGCACCGGATAGCGGCGGACACTTTCATTTTTCTCCCGCCGGGGCCATGGCCACCTTGCGGGCCGGGGCCGCCCCGGCCACCACGCGGAAGCCGACGTTGTAAACCCGCTGCCAGGCGGGGTAAGCCAGGCGCGCGGCGGAGCGGGCCTGCGCGGGGCGATCCGACCACGCGCCGCCCCGCACCACCTTGCGCCCCGGGCCGGCGTCCGTGGCGGTCCACTCGGCAGCGTTGCCGTGCATATCGTGGAGCCCCCAGGCGTTGGGCTTGTAGCTGCCCACCGGCGCGGAGACCCGGTGCCGGTCGTTGACTGCTGCCGCCGCCGGACGCCACGGAGGAATCGCCCCCGAGGGGAGCCCCCACCCAAAGGTATCCACCTTGCGATAGCTGGCGTCGGCCAGGTTGGCATAGGGCGAGAAATCGGCATCCAGGCCGCCAAACCAGAGGTCGGTGTCGCTCCCGGCACGGCAGGCGTATTCCCACTGGGTCTCGTCCGGCAGAGTAAATACCTCCCCGGTAAGTTCAGAAAGCCACTGGCAAAAGGCCACCGCCTGCGCCCAGGAAACCCGCACCACCGGCTGCCGGGCGCTGTTCACCGGGTAGCCGCGCTCCTGGACGCTGAACTGCAGAAAATCCCCGGACTCCAACCGGCTGTCATGCCGGGGGTCAAACTGCGCAAACTGCTCGTTACACACCTCCATTTTGGCCATCCAAAAGGGGCGGCTGATCACCGCCCGCCCGGCCCGCAGCGCCTCCGGGGTGCTGCGGGTGTCGCCCCGCACAAACTCCCCGGCGGGGATCAGGACCAGGTCAAGCCGATCGAGGGGGAGGCTGAGGAGCAAGGCATGTCGTAGGAAGGGCGCCAGGGCCGATCTTCGGTGCCACAACCGCACTTGGCGCCAGT
>CAIYYI010000302.1 GCA_903930345.1 uncultured Verrucomicrobiota bacterium | reverse complement strand
CGGTCAATATCCAAGAGCGATTTGACGGCACCTTTGATCTTGGCCATGCCGAGGATGTACTGGGTGTCGAGCTGGGAGCCGAAGTCGGGGGTTTCCTCGATCTCCCCCGGGCTGATGTTGACGACTTCCTCCACGTCATCCACCACCAGGCCCATCTGGATATGGCGGTTGGCGGACTGATTCACCTGCACAACCACGATGCAGGTGCGCTCGGTGGTTTCCGCCATGGACATGTCGAATTTGGTCCGCAGATCGACCACGGGGATGATCTTGCCCCGGAGGTTGATCACGCCTTTGACGTAGGCCGGCATCTGCGGCACGGCCGTGATGGCCGTCAGGCGGATGATCTCGCGGACTTTGATCACCGGGATGGCGAAGGATTCGCGATCCAAGGTGAAAGTGAGGTATTTGCCGGCCAGGGAAGCCAGGTTGGCATCGGCAATCAAGGTGTTGCTTTCAGCGGTCGCACTCATGGTTTTATTTCGTTATTAGCGGACAACTGGTTATCGGAAGCCTGGGGATTAAAGTTAGCAAATTATTCAAAAATCAAATTTAGGGGGAATCATGGTGGGGGGAACGAAAAACAAAGCAGAAATCTTCCGAACGCGGAACGCGGAACTCGGAACGCGGAACGGAAGACGGGGAACGGGGGACGGGGAACGGGGGACGGCTCGGCAGGAGCCCCTTTTGAATGCGGATTGTGGATTGCGGAATGCGGATTGACCGCGTGAATAATCGAACCTGTCCCAGACGGGTGGGATTTGCGGGGTCGAAGGAATCTCCCGCAGAGGCGCAGAGGCGCGGAGAGGATGAGAATCCTGAGCAAATAACCTGGGTTGAAGCTTGTTCGGGGGGCAGGCAGCTGCTAAAAATTCTCCCATGATGGAGAAAAACGAGACAGATGTTCCGGGCGAGGGCAGCGAAGCTGAGGCGCAGGAGACCACCAGCCAGGCTGCCGAGGGGCAGGCACCGGTGGAAAGTGCAACGGCCGGGTTCCCGATTGTGGGCATTGGCGCTTCCGCCGGGGGGCTGGCCGCGTTTGAAGCCTTCTTCTCCGGCATGCCCATGGCCAAGGATCCGGGCATGTGCTTCGTGCTGGTGCAGCACCTGTCACCGGACCACAAGAGCCTGCTCACCGAGATCATCCGGCGCTACACCCGCATGCAGGTTTTCGAGGTGACAGACGGCATGGTGGTGCAGCCCAACTGCACCTACATCATCCCGCCCAACCGGGACATGGCGTTCATAAACGGGACGCTGCACCTGCTGGAGCCGGGCGCGCACCGGGGACTGCGGCTGCCGATTGATTATTTTTTCCGCACCCTGGCCAAGGACCAACACGAACGGGCGATCGGCATCGTGCTATCGGGGACCGGCAGCGATGGCACGCTGGGGCTGCGGGCGATCAAGGGGGAAGGGGGCCTGGCGATGGCGCAGAAGCCTGCGACCTGCGAATACAACGGCATGCCGAGCAGCGCGATCAGCACGGGGCTGGTGGACTATGTGCTGCCGGCGGCCGAGATGCCCACGCAATTGATCCGGTATGCCGGGCACTCGTTCGGCAGGGTGCTCCCGCCGGCCCCGGCACCCATCGCGGAGGGTGAATTCAACAAGATATTCATCCTGCTGCGCGCCCAGACCGGGCACGATTTTTCGCAGTACAAACTGAAGACCATCCAGCGCCGGGTGGAACGGCGGATGGCGGTGCAGCAGGTTGAGAAGTTGGACGAGTATGTCAAGTACCTGCAACAAAACTCCGCCGAGGTGGAGGCGCTCTTCCTTGATCTCCTGATCGGGGTGACGCAGTTCTTTCGGGATCCGGAGGTGTTTGCGGCGCTGGAAGCGCAGGTGATCCCCCGGCTGTTTGAAGGCAAGGCGGCGGGGGAAATGATCCGGGTGTGGACCAGCGGCTGCTCGACCGGAGAGGAGGCGTACTCGCTGGCCATCCTGCTGCAGGAGCATAGCGAGCTGCTGAAAAGGAGCTACAAGCTGCAGGTGTTCGGCACGGATATTGACAGCCGGGCGATTGAACGGGCCCGCGCGGGGAGGTATCCCGCAAGCATCGCGGCTGATGTTTCGCCGGAGCGGCTGGCACGATTTTTTGTCCGGGAACCGGATGGCAGCGCCTACCGCATCCACAAACGGATACGTGACTTGCTGGTGTTCTCGGAGCATGATGTGATCAAGGATCCGCCGTTTTCCAAGCTGGATTTGCTCAGTTGCCGCAACCTGCTGATCTATATGGGGGGGGAGCTGCAAAAAAAACTGATCCCGCTGTTCCATTACGCGCTAAACCCGGCGGGGGTGCTCCTGCTGGGCACTTCAGAGACGGTGGGCGATTTCACGCGTCTCTTCAGCGCACTGGACCGGAAGGCGAAGTTGTACCAACGCCGGGAAGACCTGCACAGCCCCAGCCGGGTGGTTCCGGGGCCACTGCTACTGACGGCCAGGACCGAAGGCAAGCGGGCCAGCGTGGTTTACACGGCCGATCCCGCTCCCGCCGAGCACAAGCTCCAACTGCGCGAACTGGTGGAGCGGAAGCTGCTGCAGCAATTCGAGGTGGTCGGCGTGCTGATTGATGAGCAGGGGGAAATCCTCTATCTCCACGGCCGCACGGGGCATTACCTGGAGCCCGCCCCCGGGATGGCCAACATGAACATCCTCCGGATGGCGCGGGAGGGCTTGCAGCAGGCCCTCATGGTGGCCCTCCACAAAGCCGCCACCCGCAAGGAGACGGTGAGGCATGCGGGCCTGCCGGTGAAAACAAACGGGGACTTCACGAGCGTGAACCTCACGGTGCATCCGGGGGTGGAAGGGGTGGAAGCAGCCTCCGGGCGCCCGCTCTTTCTGGTGGTGCTGGAGGAGACGCCAACGCCTGAGCTGGCGAGCAGCGCAGCGGCGGCCGTAAACCGAGATCAGGGGCCGGCGGATGAAACCCGCATTGAGGCCATCCGGAAGGAACTGCGGGCGAAGGAAGAATACCTGCACAGCACGATTGAGGAAATGGAGACCTCCAATGAGGAGCTGAAATCCGCCAACGAGGAGATGCAATCGGTGAACGAGGAGATGCAATCCACGAACGAGGAGCTGGAAACCTCCAAGGAGGAATTGCAATCGGTGAATGAGGAGCTGGCGACAGTGAACGCGGAGCTGCAGAGCAAGGTGGCGGACCTGGCGCGCGCGAACAACGACATGAACAACCTGCTGGCAGGGACCGGGGTGGGCACGCTCTTTGTGAACCACCAACTGCGGATCCAGCGGTTCACGCCCGCTGTGACGGCGGTGATCAACCTGATCCCCACGGACGTGGGGCGGCCGGTGGGGGACATTGTCTCCAACCTGGTCGGGTACCACCGGCTGGTGGAGGATGTGCAGGAGGTGCTGGACCGGCTGGGGACCAAGGAGGTGCAGGCGCAAACCCGGGCCGGCGCGTGGTATCTGCTGCGGATCCAACCCTATCGGACCCTGGAAAATGTGATTGAGGGGGCGGTGATCACCTGCATGGAGATCACCGAATACAAGAAGATCCAGATGGCGCTGCAGGAAAGCGAGGGCCTGCGCCGCCTGGCGGTGGTGGTGCACGACGCATCCGATGCCATTCTGGTGCAGGATCTGGGAGGCCGGCTGCTGGCCTGGAACCCGGCCGCCGAAAGGCTGTACGGCTGGACCGAAGCGGAAGCGCTGACGATGAACATCCATGATCTGATTCCGGCGGCGGAGAGCAAAGAAGCGCTGATCAAAGTGCAGCAACTGAGCCGGGCCGAAGTGCTGGTGCCCTACCACACCCAGAGGATTACCAAAGATATGAAGACGCTGGAGGTGATTCTGACCGCCACGGCGCTGGTGAACGACGCCGGGCGGATGTACGCCATCGCCACCACGGAGCGGCTGAAGCAGGGGTGAGAGGGGAACGCGGAAGTCGGAACGCGGAACTCGGAACTGAAGACGGGTTTGGGTTTTCGCTCGTTTGTTTCGTTGGGTTGCTGTTTGGATGTACGGATGGCTTGGGGAAATGGGTTGCCTATTTGGGTGTGGAGCGATGAATGCGGGACGGCGGATCCTGCGGAAAGCGGTGGCTTCGCCACGCGCACTCCAAGACGCTACCGCGAATTTGAACGCAACTGGTTGCGCGGTGGCACTCTTGGGGTGCGTGCGGCTGACTCGGGCACCATGGTGCTGCGGAAAAGGTGGTCACATCTTGTCGGCGGTGGGAACTTCACCCGGTCGGAAATATACCCTTGCCCCTCGGTTCCAAAGGTGGTCTATTGAGGTTGGACTATTATGAGCACCCCGCCAAACGAAGATGGACCACTCAGCCTGCGGCAGCGCGCGGAGGTGCAAGCCCAGGCTGACCGGGAGCGACATCCAGAGATCCCCACCCCCGAGGCGGCTCAGCAACTTCTTCATGAATTGCAGGTGCATCAGATTGAGTTGGAGATGCAGAATGACGAGCTGCGGAGGACGCAGGCGGAACTGGAAACCTCCCGGACTCAGTACTTTGACCTTTATGATCTCGCCCCGGTGGGCTACTTGACCCTGAGCGATAAGGGGCTGATCCAGATGACCAATCTCACGGCCGCCACGCTCTTGGGGGTGGCGCGAGGAGCGATGATTCATCGGCCCTTGAGCGCATTCATCCTGCCGGAAGACAATGACACCTATTACCTGTACCTCACCCGACTGCTAAAAACCGGTACCGCACCCAAGTGCGAGCTGCGGATGGTGAAAAAGGATGGCGGGCAATTCTGGGCGAAGCTGGATGCCGCAACGGTCCTGGACACGGGGGGCGCGCCCGGGTACCGGGTGGTGCTGACGGACATCACGGAGCGCAAACAGCTTGAGGAGGCGCAACTGTTTTTGCTGCACTCCAGCTCCCATCGGGCAGGTGACGATTTTTTT
>CAIYYI010000301.1 GCA_903930345.1 uncultured Verrucomicrobiota bacterium | reverse complement strand
CATCCACGCCAGCCACCGCCTCGCTGAGTTCTGGAAATACAGGCTCAACCAACACGCTGCCCGCAACGACACCCTCCCATTGGCGGCCTGAACCCAGAATTTTGTCATGCGCCCTCTGAAGACCTTTAAGGAACAGGCAACATCTGACTGTACAGCACTGCGAGAACAGTGTCTGGCCCGAGTGAAGCGTTGGGTCTATGCCACCGGCCCTTTGTTCGCGTTTCTCCCGATGTGGAATGAGATGCTCGACATCAAACCGGGACGAGAAATCGATTCTGAAAAAAAAGCCAAACTCAAGTACGGCTTCGATGCGAATGGTCGCCTGATTATTGCCAGGGAGGACATCTACCAAGACGGATCCTCCCTTAATGAAACAATCCTCGTCCCGGTGGGCGCAAAGGCTTTCCTGGCACTTATCAGTTGTTCGTATCTCTGCGACTATCGGGGAGGAAAGAAGACATGGCGCTTAAGTCTGAGTTGGGCGCAGCAACTCGTGTTTGATGCCCATGGCCGAGTCATTCAGTGGATGACAGACAATGGCACAGCAAAGTACATATGGGAGGGTGATCGATTAAACCGGATCGAATGCGAGGGCCTACAGTCCAACACGCTTGAGGTACTTTCCTATGATGAGCTTGGCCGATTGAAGGAAGTGTGGCAAACCAACCTTTGGAAAACTGACAATGCCCACAAGCTGCAGACCTACAAACGCCCGCCGGAGGGCATCAGCCTGAAGGCGCTCGAACCAGTGATTCGCGAAAGGTTGGCAGCAGCGATCAGGAACACCGCCGAAGCGGCCCGCATTAAACAGCCCGTTTACTGCCTCGCTGTGGCTTACGACGGTGAGGGCAATGATATGCTCCCGCCTTGCATCGGCTTCGGCCTGGAATCCGAGCGTCAGCGATGGATCAAAGAGCGAGGAAAGGAAGCCAAGGACATGATCTGGAACCCGGCTGAGTTTGGCCATTACGAGAAATCCAATACCCAGTTGAAAGACAAGACCCTGGATAAGGCGTGTGAACTTTACAACGACTTGCTGCGCTCGAAGGAGAATTTTGCCCCGGCCATCAAGCTGCTCAATTCAGTTGCTGTCGAACTGGGAAAAGCGGACTGGGTCGGCAAGCTGAACATCACCCCCGATTTCGTCGCCTACGCAGTTGATTTCGAGCTCGGCGATTTAAGCGGGAACCTCAAGCAGAGCGTTCCAGCCGCGACCCTGGCAAAGTTGAAGCAAGCCAAACTCCTCTAAAGCGGGCGGAGGAAGAGAAGCTTGGACACGCCCTGCTGGTTCCACAGCGCCAGTGCTGGCGCAGGTGACGCGAGGCTGACTTTTGTGCGACCGGGTGGCGGTATAAATCCCCGCACCGCTGCGGACCTTTTGCTTGCTGGGCATCAGCCAGATCAATATGCTGAAGTTGCTGTGAGAATCGAGTTTGACTCTGTTGTCGCGTTGCAGCGAAATGCGGCAGATTGCAGGAGCTGGCGGGCTTGCAAGGGCAACTTCGGCACAGCCCTGTCCAACAAGGTCGGAATTAACACTGGTACCGCCAGGGCTCTTAATCTGCCGCTGGAAACCGCTGCGGGAGCCTCAGCCTGATACTCATCGCCCCATGATCCATCCCCTGTTCAAAACCTTGCTGGCCGGCGTTCTCGTCGGCTCGGTTGCCAGTGCCTTCGCCGCCGAGCCGGATGCGTACCTGAGCCCCTTCGGCATCGGTGGGTGTCACGCCAACAATTGGTCGGCGCAGGCCAATGCGCGGTGGATTCCCCAGATGGCCAAGATCGGCATCACGAGCCATCGGACGTGCCAAACCGGCTGGTCGGCGATCGAACCCGTGGAAGGCAAATGGACCTGGGAGACGCTGGATGCACAGATGAGCTACCTCGAAGGCCAGCACCTCGCGTTCGGCGGCATCTTGATCGGAAGCCCGAAGTGGAACGTGAAGGACAAGCCGGGCACTTTGCCGGTCAACCATCTCGCCGGCTGGTCCAGGTATGTCACGGAGGTGGTGAGGCATGCCAAGGGTAGGATCAAGCATTGGGAGGTGTGGAATGAGCCGCCCAACGGCACCGGCCGCGATCAGACGGCGGCGGATTATGCGAAGATCGTGATTGCCGCCCACGATGCGGCGAAGGCTGCCGATCCGACGTGCCTCATCGGCATGGCCACGAAGTCGGTACACGTGAACTATCTCGAGCAGGCGATCAAAGCGGGGGCGAAGGATCATTTCGACTACCTCACGCTGCATCCTTACGAAGTGCTGAATGGCATCGCCGACAATGTCGGAACGGAGGCCGTCTTCATGAACATTGTCCCCGTTGTGCGGAAGATGCTGGCGGCGCAAAACCCGGCCCGGGCGAACATGCCGATCATTTTCACCGAGCTGGGCTCCGACGCCGGGAAAGGCGCCGACAAGCAGGCGCACGCCCTGGTCAAAGCCTACAGCATGGGCATCGCGCAGGGGGTCGCCTGCATCCAGTGGTTCGAGGGCATGGATGGCGACAGCGGGCCGATGGGACTGCTCGATGCCAAGGGCAAACCGCGGCCGGCCTACACGGCACTGGCGCAGATGATCCTGCACCTCGGACAGCATCCGGAAAATCTTGGCTGGGTGCTGCTGAATGACCGCCATTACGGATTTCTCTTTCAAGGAGCCAAGGGCAACGTGCTGGTCACCTGGGGGCACCCGGGAAAGCCCGACCCCATTGACTTTGGCCAGGCGGTGCAGATCGTGGACCCGCTGACCGGCACGACGAACAGCGCGAACACCCATGAGGTGACCAGCGCGCCGATAATCGTCATCGGGCCGCCCGCCGGGCTGGTGGCGAAAGCTCGGAGCAACCAAGCCAGGCCCCTCCCCTGGGGCGGCGATTACTCCGCCGTGAGATCCGTTTCCGTCACGATGGGCGAACGGAACGTGGAACGTGGGCTGCACACCCTGTCCGGCGAAGCCGTGGCGCAGGCGGTCGTCGCCTACGGAGGCTCGGCGCGGGCGGGCAGCATTCCCGGCGGGAATCTGTTTATCGTGGACCCTGGTTTTCTATCCTACACGGCAACCCCCATCGAAATCACCGCCATCGTCCGCCGCAACGAGGCCAATGACAATGCGGGTTTCAAGCTGGTGTACGAATCGACCAGGGGTTTCAAGACGGCGGGCGGCTGGTACACGGTGCCCGACAACCAGGCGTGGCACACGGTGCGTTGGAAAATCAATGACGCGCAGTTCGTCAACAACTGGGGCTACAACTTCGCGCTCGAGTCCGACGGCAACAAGTTCAACCGGTATTACATCCAGAGCGTGAGCGTGACGAAACTTGATCCGTAGGCATTCAATGCGTGCGCGGCATACCTGATTTTGCCGCTTGCCTCCGGCGGCGGCAGGACCGAAGCTGTGTCAACAATCCAGCTTATATGAACAAACTTGCTCTTCCCCGGTTGGACCGTCGGCATTTCCTCGGGCGGATGCTGGCGGCCAGCGCCGCCCCCCTGATTGTGCGCGCCTCCGTGCTTGGCCTCAATGGGGCGGTGTCACCCGCCAACCGCATAGTCTTTGGCGGCATCGGCATCGGCAATCGCGCCCGGGCCATCCTGCCGAACTTCCTGGCCTTTCCGGAAATCCAGTTCCTGGCGGTGAGCGACGCCCGGGCGGACCGACTGAAATCGGCCAAGGTGATGGTGGACGGGCATTACGGCAACCAGGATTGCCAGGTGTATCCGGACTTCCGGGATCTGCTGGCGCAAAAGAACATTGATGCCGTGCTGATTGCAACGGGCAACCGGTGGCACGGGCTGGCCTCCATTTACGCCGCGCAGGCCGGCAAGGATGTCTATAGCGAGAAACCGGTGACCCTGACCCTGCGCGAGGGGCGCACGCTGGTGGACACCTGCCGCCGCTACGGCACCATTTACCAGGCAGGCACCCAGCGCCGATCCACGGAGTCGTACATGTTCGCGCGGGACATGATCCGGCAGGGGAAGATCGGCAAGGTCCACACGGTGGAGATGCAGGTGTGGGACGGCCCGGCCATTCCGCATGCCAAAGCCGAGCCGGTGCCCGCCGGTTGGAATTACGACCTGTGGCTGGGCCAGACGCCTTGGCGGCCCTTTGTGCCGGGGCGGGTCAATGCCTGGCAATACTTCTGGGACACCGCCGAGGGCATCCAGGCGGACATGGGCTGCCATTACACCGACCAGATGCAGTGGGTGCTGGGCATGGACCACACCGGCCCGGTGGAGTTCGAGAACGAGGGCCTGGTGATGCCCGACCCGGAAAAGCACATGAGCGACACCCCGATCACCGCCACCGGCAAATGCCGCTACGCCAACGGCGTCACCGGCTACATGTACCAGCGGCGCGGCTTTGCCGACCGTTACCTCAAGTTTATCGGCGACGAGGGCTGGATCCAGGTGGATGACCACACCGACGCGGTCACCGCCGAGCCCAAATCCATGCTGAGCCTGAGGGCGGCGGGAGGCAAGAGCTGGGCGGATGCGGGATCGCACATCCGCAACCTGCTGGATGGCATCCGCAGCCGCACGCCGACCACGTGCAACCAGGAGGTGGCGCACCGGGCGATGAGCATCTGCCAGGCGTGGAACATCGCCCTGCGGGTGGGCCGCAAGCTGAAATGGGATCCGGTGCGGGAGGTGTTCGATGTGCCGGAAGCCAACCGCCTGCTCTGGCGGGAACCGCGTGCCCCCTGGCGCATATGACCAGCAGCAACCCCCAAAAAACTTTGATGGCAATGAAACAAAAACTGCTCCTGACCGCCAGCAGCCTGGGCCTGGTCTGCGGCCTTGGTTTGATGAACGCCGGGGCCGCCCCGGCAACCGGCCCGCTCCAGCCCCTGGCCAAAGACGCCGCCCGCTATGAGGCGGGTGCCAGCCTCGGGGCGTGGCGCCAATTGGAGGCCCAAGTCAACCAGGTGGCGGGTGACCGCGCCCGCAGGGCGGCGGCGGAAGCCACTCTGATTGAGATTCTGCAACAGGATCCGACCCCGGAAGCCCGCCAGCGCGCCTGCGCCTTGCTCGTCATGGTCGGCGGGGAGAATTGTCTGCCGGTCCTGGCGAAGATGTTGTCGCAGCCGGACGCCGTCAGCGCCGCCTGCCATGCCCTGGCCACGATGCCCCGGCCCCGGGCGGATATTGTGTTGCGTGAAGCCCTGCCGCAAGCCTCCGGGTTGGCACGCGTGCAGATCATCAACACCCTGGGCGACCGCCGGGATGCCGGGGCCGTGCCACTGCTGACCCCATTCACTTTGGATCCCGACACGTTGACGGCCGAGGCCGCCCTGGCGGCCCTGGGGAAAAT
>CAIYYI010000300.1 GCA_903930345.1 uncultured Verrucomicrobiota bacterium | reverse complement strand
TTCCGGCAAACCCGCGCGGAATATCCTGTGGGTGGCCCTGCTGCCAAGCCTCGTGGGCGCACTGTGAACGTTGCCGCCAAACTCCGGCCGTCCTCCCCGGCATGGGTGGATAATCCGACGCGCACGCTGGACCTCCTGGACGGCTACCAGCCGACGGCGGCCACGGTGAAACTGGATGAGTACGGCGGCTGGCAGGGACACCAGGAGCAGGCCACCGGATTCTTTTACCCGAAAAAAATCGGCAACCGGTGGTGGCTGATTGATCCCCTGGGCAATTACTTCATCCATATGGCAGTGGTCTCGGTCAGCCCGGGCAGCTCCCCATCCGTGAAGGAGAACTTTCCCAAAGTGTTCACGTCGAAGGAAAACTGGGGTTCAGTGACTGCAGATCTGTTGCGGGCGCACGGCTTCAACGGGGCCGGGGCCTGGACGGACACCCAGTTGTTGCGCGGGGCGAAAAAACCGTTGGTTTATACCATCATCAGGAATTTCGGCGCCGAGTTCGCCCGCTCCAAAGGGCTCTCCCGCCCCTCGGTGGGGCACTCGGGTTTTCTGCACGATAGCGTGCCGGTGTTCAACGAGGATTTCCCGGCCTTCTGCGAGACCAAGGCCAGGGATTTGGCCGAGACCCGGAATGATCCGTGGCTGCTCGGCATCTTCTCGGACAACGAACTGCTGGTGCCGGTGCTGGACAATTACCTGAAATTTGATCCGCAGGATCCTGTCCAGGCCCCCAACTTCCGGGCCGCGCAAGCGTGGTTGTCGGCCCGCAAAGGCGGGCGCGCGGTGACTGTCGCCGATGTCAACAGCCAGGACCGTGCCGAATTCATGGGCCACGTGTTCGATATCTACTACCGCATTGTCAGCACGGCCATTCGCCGCGCGGATCCCAATCACCTCTACCTCGGCTCCCGGCTGCATTCCCGGGAGAAGGAGAACCCGTACGTGCTGAAAGCGGCCGGGAAGTATTGCGATCTGGTTTCGATCAATTACTACTCTGCCTGGGGTCCGGACCTCGGCGAACTGCGGGAATGGACCGAGTGGTCAGGGCGTCCCATCATCATCACGGAATGGTATGCCAAGGGGGACGACGCCGGTTTTCCGAACACCACCGGGGCCGGTTGGCTTGTCAAAACCCAGCGTGATCGCGGGCTGTTTTACCAGCACTATGTCCTGGGGTGTCTGGAGGCGGGCAACTGTGTGGGCTGGCACTGGTTCAAATACATGGATAACGACATGAAGGACCTGAAGGCGGAGCCCTCCAATCGCGACGCGAACAAGGGGATCGTCAAGGTCAACTTCCAGATCTACCAGGATGTCCTTGAGCTGATGAAGCAACTCAACCGGGAGGCTTATCCGCTAACCCGTTTCTTTGATGCGCAGCGTTGAAACGGTCGGGTTGAGGGACGTGTTTGCCAGGAGTCCCGCGATCTTCGGAGGGGGTCCGCGCCTCAGCGTGCTGGTTTAAGGTGTTTCATCCGTTGCCATGCTGGCAGTTGGCGTGCTTCCTGCTTTTTCAGTTTTACGCGGTGATCCCACAATGCGTGTCCGCACTCAGGAATCAGGGACCGAACCAAGCCCCACCTGAGGCGCCACCGGATGGGAATCATTCCTTCAGCTCATTGCTGCTGAAGGGAATCCGCAACCATTTTATGCCAGATCGCAATCAGAACCGCTTGGACCGAGGCTGGGAAGGGCAATCCAACCCCCACGAGACACCTGGTCGGGAAGACAACCAAGTGTCCCAGATGTGGACACGGGGTGTCCCGGGTGGTTCCAGCCACGGTGAGCCTCCGTCCCTGATTCTGGAGGCTCTCCATGATGGGTTCATTATCTTTGACCCGGCGTGGCGTTTCACTTATGCGAATCCTTCGGCTGGCCGGTTGCTGGGGGCTACTCCGGAACAACTGCTGGGACGAATCTTTTGGGAGGCCTTTCCTGTGGCGAAGGGGCTGCCATTGGGGCTGGAATTGCACCGGGCAATGCGGGAGCGCCTGCCGATGAACACGGAGTCGTTTTTTCCAGTTCCGCTGAACTGTTGGCTGGAATTCCGTTGCCACCCCTGGGAGGAAGGGTTGGCGGTCTATGTCACCGACATCACCAAACGCAAACAGATGGAGACGGTCAGCCAGCAGGACTGGCGCGATCTGGAGCGGGCCAAATCCTTCTTCCACATCATAGTGACGGAGCTTTCCCTGGAGGGCCGTTGGTTGAAAGTGCCGCCCTTGCTCTGCACGTATCTTGGCTATGCCGAGTCGGAGCTGCTGAGCCTGCGCCTTCAGGACTGCCTGCACCCGGCGGATGTCAAAGACGATTGGCACCAGTTTCAGATGCTCATGCTCAGCGATTTGAAGGTGTTCTCCTCCACCAAACGGCTGCGGCATAAAAATGGGCACGAGGTGTGGTTTGATGTGGGCGTGACCCTGGTGGTTGATTCTCAGGGAGTCCCGGAGCGCTTTCTTTGCCATTTCCGCGACGTGACAGAAAACCGGCTGGCCGAGAAAAGGGTCCGCACCCAGGCCGAATTGCTTAACCAGGTACAGGACGCGATTATCATCCGCAGTCTGGAAGGGGAGTTTGCCTATTGGAACCAGGGGGCTGCCAACCTTTACGGCGTTAAAAACGCGGGTCAAAAACAACCGATTTTGCTGTACCCGGAGACCGCTCCTGAATTTCAGGCGTGCGTTATAGCCACCCTTCAGACGGGGTGCTGGAGTGGCGACATGGAAAAACGGACCGAGGCTGGGAAAGCAATCATCGTCCACAGCCGCTGGTTGCTGCTGTCTAACGCTGACAGTGTGCCGGGATCAATCCTGGTGGTGGATTCGGATATCACGGAGAAAGTCCAGGTGGAAACGCAGTTTCACCGGGCCCAGCGCATGGAGTGTGTGGGACGTCTGGCCACCGGCATCGCCCACGACCTCAATAACATTTTCACCCCCATCCTCATGGCCATGCCCCTGCTTCGGGAGCAGTTGCCGCCCGACAGCCCTCTCCCATTGATTGACACAGTTGAAAGCAGCGTCCAACGCGGCGCGGACATCGTCAAACAGGTGATCACTTTTGTGCGTGGCACAGTCGCGGAAAAGACGCCGCTGCAACTGAGAAATGTCATTCGGGAAATGACCAAAATCGCGCGGGAAACGTTCCCGAAATCCATCGAGGTGGTGGCCCGCCAGGCACCGGACTTGTGGCCGGTGCTCGGGGATGCCACCCAACTGTATCAGGTGTTGATGAACCTCTGCGTCAACGCCCGCGATGCGATGCCCGGGGGCGGTACCCTCACCATCGTGGCTGAGAACTGCCAATTGGAGGGCGATCTGACCGGTCTGATTGGCACCGTTAATCCTGGTCCCCACGTTGTTTTGACCGTTGCTGACACTGGCACCGGAATTGCAGCCGAGTTGCTCAGCAGCATTTTCGACCCGTTCATGACCACCAAACCGGTGGGGCAGGGCACGGGCATTGGCCTGTACACGGTCAGGGAAATCGTCAAGCATCACTGTGGCACCGTGCAAGTGGCCAGCACCCCGGGCCAGGGCACCAGGTTTGTCTTGTATCTGCCAGCGGTTCTGGAGGCGAATCTGGCCCCTCAGCGGCCCGAGAACCAGGTGTTGCCCTGCGGTCACGGCGAACTCGTCTTGTTGGTGGAGGACGAGGCAACCATCCGCGAGGTCAGCAGCCTGATTCTGCAAAGTCATGGCTACCGGGTGCTGGGGGTCAGTGAAGGGGCGGAAGCCATCACGCTGTACCGCGAGCGAGCCCGGGAGATTGATTTGGTCATCACCGACCTGGCCATGCCAATCATGGATGGATGGGCGCTCATCCGCTCCCTGCAGCAAATTAACCCGCAAGTGCTCATCATCGCGCTTACCGGACTGGAGGACGTTGATCTGGTGGAATTGGGAACCTTGGGGGTGCGTAAAGTCCTGACGAAACCGTGCTCGGCGGAAATGATGCTCACCGCCATGCAGTCGGTCTTGGAAAAACCTGTCCATCCCGCCCCGCCTGCCGTGGGCACGACCAAAAGAAATCACGCCGCGCCAGCTTCGGAGTTTCCAGCTTGTTCCCCGGTCTGAATCGGTTTAGCTTGCCGGGGTCGCCGAATGCAAACGCGTTGCCGCCGATATATCCGCTGGTGTGCCTTGGCGGGGAGCCTGGTCTTCCTGTTGGTGGCCCGTTGTTGCCTGGGGGCGCCTTCGCCCCCCAACCTGGTCTTTCTGCTGGCGGATGATCTGGGGATCGCCGACCTGGGTTGCTACGGCAGCACCTTTCACGAAACTCCCAACCTGGATCGCCTCGCCCGCGAGGGGATGCGCTTCACGGATGCCTACGCGGCCAGCCCGGTGTGCAGCCCCACCCGTGCCAGCCTGCTCACCGGCCATTACCCTCCTCGCACCGGGGTCACCGATTACATCGGGGCTGCGCAGCCCACCAATTGGTCCCGGCTGACTCCCTTGCTGCCCGCCCCGTATCGGGAGCAACTGGCCCTGGCGGAAACCACTGTGGCGGAGGTGTTGAAGCGACAAGGGTACGCCACCTTCTTCGCCGGCAAGTGGCACCTGGGGCCGGAGGGGGCTTGGCCCGAAGATCAGGGATTTGATATCAACCGGGGCGGGACCAGCCGGGGTGGTCCGTACACAGGGCGCAAATATTTCGCCCCCTACGAAAATCCGCGCCTGGAGGAGGGCCCGGATGGGGAGCATCTCCCAGATCGGTTGGCCACCGAAACTGTGCGTTTCATGGCGGCCAACCGCGCGCGTCCGTTCCTGGCCTGGGTGCCGTTTTACGATGTCCACACTCCGCTGATGGCGCGCGCGGATTTGAAGAAGAAATATGAGGCCAAGGCGCTGACCGT
>CAIYYI010000299.1 GCA_903930345.1 uncultured Verrucomicrobiota bacterium | reverse complement strand
TCTTGAGTCCGCCGGCAGCAAACACATTGAAGTGGTGGAGGAGTAACATGCGCTATTTCATCATTGGTTTTGCCCTCGTGGTGCTTTGTGTGGTGGGGGTTGCCGGCTTGCGCGGCGGTTTCACCCGACGCCCGCCGATTGAGCTGTTTAACGACATGGTGCGCCAGCCCAAGCTGCGTCCGCAGGTGCCCAACAACTTCCTGCCGGACAACCGCTCCTCCCAGCCTCACCCGCCGGGAACCATTGCCCGCGGTGTGCGGTACCAGGATATTCCGGCGAATACCGGGCGCATTCCCGGCACCACCAACTTTCTGGTTTCCCTGCCCGTGCCGTTCACCCACCAGTTGCTGGCCCGTGGCCAGGAGCGTTTCCAGATCAACTGCTCCCCGTGCCATGGCGCGCAGGGGGATGGCAATGGCATCGCCAAGCGCATCAGCGCCATGGCGGTGGTGGCCAACCTGCACGATAAGCGCATTGTGACCATGCCCGACGGCGAGATTTTCAACACGATCAGCCAGGGCAAAAACCTGATGGGCAGCTATGCCGCCCAGGTCGCGATTGACGACCGGTGGGCCATCATCGCCTACGTGCGCGCGCTGCAGCTCAGCCGCCTGGCGACGCTGGATGAGGTGCCCCAGGAAATGCGTGCCGCTTTAAAGAAATGATTATGGGATCTCCTGCCAAGCAACCAATTGCGGAGCCGCTGCTGGACCTGTCCAGGTGGCGCATGTTGCCCAACCTGCTGATCGGGGCGGGCGTTGTGCTGGCCGTCACCGGGGCGGCGGTCAACGTGAGGGAGTTCGGCTATTCGTGGCTCCTCGCCTTCATGTTCTTCCTGAGCATCTGCGTGGGATCGCTCTTCATGGTCATCATTCACCACCTCTTCGACGCCGGGTGGTCCGTCCCCATCCGCCGGTTCCTGGAGCACATCGCCTTCCTGTTGCCCGTCATGGCACTGCTCTGGCTGCCCATCGGTTTGCTGGCCAATCAGATCTATCCGTGGTTCACCGCCGATCCCCACACCGACCACGCCTTGCACAACAAGCTGGTCCTGTTCAACCACCCGATGTTTTACGTCATGTGGGCGGTGGTCTTTGGAATCTGGACCTGGCTCACTTACAACCTGCGCAAGTGGTCCATCCTCCAGGATCGGGATGGCGCCGCCCGCTGCACCATCATGATGCGGCGCTATGCGGCCGGCGGCATTTTCCTGTTTGCCATCACCGTCACCCTGGGCTGCTTCTATTGGATGAAATCACTGGAGCACCAATGGTTTTCCACCATGTACGGGGTCTATTATTTTGCCGGCAGTGTCTGGCTCACCCTGGCCACTGCGTATGGCATCACCATGGTGCTGGAACGTTCCGGTCCATTGCGCGACCGCCTGCATGAGCACCAGTACTACTTTCTGGGCACGCTGCTGCTCGCCTTCACTGTTTTTTACGCCTACATTCATTTCTCCCAATACTTCCTGATCTGGAACGCCGCCCTGCCCGAGGAGACCTTCTGGTATGTGAAGCGTGAAAATGGGTCGTGGTGGTACGTCGGCATGGTGATCATTTTCGGACATTTCTTTGTGCCGTTCCTCTTCCTATTGCGGATTGATGCCAAGCTCAAAGCGACTCTGATGGTGCCAGTGATTGCGTGGGTCTGGCTGATGCACTACACGGACATGGCCTTCAACATCAAACCGGTGCTGCACCCGGAGGGTTTCCCATTCCGGTGGGTCTGGCTGGATCTGGGCTGCATGGCGCTGATTGGCGGAGTGCTGGCCAAGGTGTTTCTGAAGTATTTTTCCGCCCACGCGCCACTGCCAATCAAGGATCCTCGCCTTCACGAAGCGATGGGGTACCCGCATCTGCACGCATCCCAGATCTCCGGCGGGGAACTTGATGAGACGGATGGTTACCGTGATGGGTCGTTGTCACAAAGCGCCAAAAACAAGTGAAAATGATTTTTACCTCAATGGAGGGGCAACATGAGTGATTGCAAAGAAAAGTGCTGCGCCTGCCTGGCTTCCGGGGTGGCCGTTGCCGGGGCACTCTTGGTGGTCGTGAGCCTCGTGCTCATTCTGCGCCATTTCACCGCCCCGCCGCCGGTCAATCTGGCCCGGATTGAGGAGCGCAAACGCGCTCTGGCACTACTGGTTGCCGATAATGGCCGGGTGCTCCAGAATTACGATTGGATGGACCAGGCCAAAGGCGTGGTGCGCGTGCCGGTGGTGCGGGCCATGGATCTGGCCGTGCAGTATTGGCAGGATCCTGCCGCCGGTCGCTCCAACCTGATCGCCCGGGTGGAAAAGGCCACAGCCAAGCCGCCGGTCAAACCGAATGAATATGAGTGACCGGGGCTGGTTTGCATGCTCATGAGTGATTTAACTTCCAACGGGCCGCGTTGTTCTGATGGCGCTCCGGAGAATGCCCCGGTTGGGGCCATTGATGCCTCGCTGCGGTGGCCCTTGCTGGCGCTTGCCGGTGGTGCCCTGGGGTGGCTGCTGGTCGGTTCGGCCTTGGCGTTGCTGGCGTTCTGGAAGTTGCAGCACCCCGCCTTTTTCAGCGTCTGCGAATGGGTCACCTACGGTCGTGTTTACCCGGCGGCAACGAATGTGCTGCTGTACGGTTTCGCGTTGCCCATGGCCTACGCTTTTGCCTTTGTCGTGTTCTGTCGCGCGGGGGGCAATCCCCTGCGTCAGCCGCTGCTGGTCGCTTTCATCGCGAAATTCTGGCATGCCGGGGTGGCCTTGGGGCTGGTTGGTTTGTTGGCGGGAGATTCCACCGGATACCTCTGGCTCGAGCTGCCAAAATACGCGGCGGCGGTCGTAGCGGTGGCTTCCCTGCTGCTTTCCTGGCGGGCGCTCTCCGCCTTCTCCCAGCGTCGCCAACGGGAGTTGCAGCCGCCGCAATGGTTCATGCTTGCCCTGGTCTTCTGGTTTCCCTGGATTTTCCTCGTTGCCCAAATGATGCTTGTGCATCAGCCCGTGCGTGGGGTGGTGCAGGCGGCGGTCAACTCATGGTATGCCGGCAACCTGTTTTCGGTTGTGCTTCCGGCCGCCGGGTTGGGTGTTTTGCATTATTTCATTCCCGCACTCCTGCAGCGGCCGCTGGCGAGCCGGTCGCTGGCCATCTTCAGTTTCTGGACGCTGTTGATCTTCGGTGCCTGGAGCGGCTTTGGCGTTTCCCTGCCGCTGCCACGCTGGATGCTCGTGCTGAGCGGGACGGCTGATTTTCTCCTCGTGCTTCCGGTGCTGGCGGTCGTGGTTAATTTGCAGCGAACCCTGGCTGGTCGATGCGAAGCGCCGAAAACAACGTCGGCATTGCGCCTGCTGAAGTTTGGTTTGCTGGCCTGGGTGCTGGCTTTTCTGCTGGGGATCATCGGTTCCCAGATGCTGGTGAGTGAGGTCACGGAGTTCTCCTTCTTTGTCCTGGCCCGGCCATTCATCCTGATGATCGGTTTTGCGGGTTTGACGGCGGTGGGCGGGCTGTACTATCTGGTGCCGCAGGTCACCGGTCAGGAGTTTCCCTCCTGTCCTTATCTGTCTGGGATCTTTTCTTTTGCCTTTGTCGCGGGCGTCGTGCTTTTGGGCTTGTCGTTGGCGGCAGGTGGCTTTTATCAGGGCGCGGCCTACCATGATCACCGCGTGGTTTTCATGCAGGTGGTTAAAACCTTCCAGCCCTGGTTAATGGGCGCGATGGCGGGAACGGCGTTGATCACGCTGGGCGTCTTGGCGCTGCTGGGCAATCTGGTGCTCCTGGCCAAGGCTGTGGTCTCGCGGTATTGCCCGTGTTGCTGCGTCGGCGCTGACCGGACTTGCCTGGCCGCCAAGGAGGGTGCGCGATGAATTTCGGATCATTGATTTTCCTCGGGATGTTTGTGGCCCTGGCCGGTTCCTGGTTCGGCCTGGTTCTTGCACCGCAGTTGCAGTGGGGGCGCGAGACTTCCCTGAAGGTCGGCCCGCCGGCCCAGTATTATCCCGCTCCCCGCCCTGGATTGGCCCAGCAGGGCCGGGAGGTGTATCGATCATTGGGCTGCGCGCACTGCCACAGTCAGGTGGTGCGCCCGGTTGGTTTCGGCAATGATTATGATCGTGGCTGGGGTTCGCGCCGCACGGTGCCCCGCGATTACCTGTGGGAGGAACCGCTGATGTTGGGATCGGTGCGGGTGGGGCCGGATTTGGCGAATGTTGGCAATCGTAATCCCATTAAATACGCCTTGCCTTGGAGCTATCAGGCGACGGATCGGGAGGGTCAAACGCAGGAGGCCACCCAGTGGCACTACCGGCATTTGCTGAATCCGGCGGTACACACTCCAGGCTCCAGCATGCCGGCGTATAAATTCCTGTTTACTGAACGTAAACGCGGGGATTATCCAGCCCGGGATGCCTTGGTGCTGCCAGACCGATTCAAGGTGCCGGCGGGCGTGGAGGTGGTGCCCAAACCGGCAGCACAGGCACTGGTGGCTTACCTGCTCAGTTTGCAGGCGGAATCCGTCCTTTACGAGGCTCCCTCCAAGCTTTTGCCGGAGGTCCGCCGGGCGGTCAAGCTCACAGAAACGAATGCCCCTGCCGCTGTGATCATCACCAATTTGCCTGCCAGCCATCCATGAACGCTGACGCTCGAACCATTGGCTCAACCAATACCGGTGAGACCCGGGCTGGATCGGTGCGGTTTCCACTCTGGTTGGTGGCCGTGTGTGGTGCCTTTTCTGTCTGGGTTCATTTGAACGTGTCCGACAAACTGGGCGGCTTTGATCGCAATGTTTTCTACCCGGTGACCTCCACGAATGAGCTGGCAATTTTGAATCCGCCCCCAAAGGTGGACCCCCTTCTCGTGATGGGCAAGGAGGTGTTCAGCCTCTCCTGCGTGCCGTGCCACCAACTGAATGGCCAGGGCTTGCCGGGTCAGTTTCCGCCTTTGGAAGGCTCGGAATGGGTTCTGGCTCCTGGACCTAACCGCATTATCCGCATTGTGTTGCACGGGTTCCAAGGACCGGTCACCGTCAAGGGGCAGGAGTTCAACAACGTGATGGTACCGTGGAAGGACACGCTGTCTGACGAGCAGATTGCGGCTGTTCTGACCTACGTCCGGCAGGAGTGGGGCAATTCGGCACCTCCGGTCGTGCCGGAGCAGGTGAAAACCATTCGTGATCGGGAAAAGGAACGCGATACCAGTTGGTTTGCCGAAGAATTGTTAAAGATACCCGAATCCGATTAGCCGGGTGCCGGGCTCAAAATCCAGCCGCGCAATTGCGGTTGAATTAGTGCCCATCCACCGCTACTTTCCCTGTGCCATGTTGGCTGACCGTTCATATATGCGTGAGGAGTCGAGCAGTCCTCACCCGTCGATGGTGTTTATTATCATCATTTTAAACACCGCGATCTTCGTTGTTCAAAGCATCCTGGAATTTTACCGCCTCTTTCCCGTTGCCAAGTACTTCTATCTGAGCATCCAGGGGATTGAGCAGGGTTATTTCTGGCAGTTAATCACCTTCCAGTTCCTGCATGGGGGCGTCTTTCATTTGCTGATGAACCTGTTGGGCATCTACATGTTCGGTCGGACTCTGGAGGACGCCTTGGGGCGGGCCGGTTTTCTTCGGCTTTACCTGCTGAGCGGTTTGGCCGGGGGTATGTTGCAGATGGTGGTGGCCTTCCTCTTCCCGCGTGTGTTCGGCGGGGCGGTGGTGGGTGCTTCGGGCGGCGTCTTTGGTTTGATCGCCGCCTTTGCCACCCTTTACCCCAACCAGCCCCTGACCATGTTGATCGCCTTTGTCATTCCCTTGGAAATGCGTGCCAAATGGCTGCTCGCCATCCTGGGTGGGTTGGCCCTGTTCGGGTTGCTGGTGCCCACGGATAACATCGCCCATGCCGCCCATTTGGGGGGACTGCTGCTGGGGATTGCCTATGTCCGCTGGGGGGAGCGCGCCGGGGAGACCCTTTATTCGCTTAAACGTCTGTTGCCGCGCAAACGGGAGCCGGTGCTGGTGCTCCATCCCGTTGATCCCAGTCAACCCCAGCGTCGTCGTCCGGTCGCAGCTCCATTGGAAGAGCCGGTGACTGACGATTTCATCACTCGGGAGGTGGATCCGATCCTCGATAAAATCTCCGCCTATGGCATCCAAAGCCTCACGGAGCAGGAGCGCAAGACCCTGGAACGCGCCCGTTCCCGCATGGGCAAACGCTGACCGCCGTTGCTTTGGCGGTCATAGTTTCTCATTTTACCCTTTTCCTGCGCGCCTTTTTGCCTTTTCCTCTTGGGAATGATTCAACGTTATTCGCGTCAGGAAATGCGGGACATCTGGTCGGAGCAGCGCAAGCTGGAGATCTGGCTGCAAATTGAACTGCTGGCCTCCGAGGCCCTGGTCAAGGAGCGGATCGTGCCGGCGGCTGATTTCAAAATCATGCGGCAGCGCGCGGCCTTCACCATTGAGCGCGCCCGCGAGCTGGAAAAGACCCTGAACCACGATGTGATCGCCTTCACCACCTGCGTGGCGGAGCACATCAACGATCCCGCCAGCCGGTGGTTCCATTTCGGCCTGACCAGCAGCGATATTGGCGACACCGCCTTTGCCGTGCAGATGACCCAGTCGGCGGATATCCTCATCGCGGATGTCAAAGCCTTGCGCGAGGTCATCGCCCGCCGGGCCCGCGAATACCAGTTCACCCCGTGCATTGGCCGCAGCCACGGCATCCACGCCGAGCCCACCACTTTTGGCCTGAAGCTGGCCCTGATGTACGATGAGTTCGCCCGCGCCCTGCGCCGTTTGGAAACCGCGCGCGAGACGGTCGCGGTGGGCAAGATTTCCGGGGCGGTCGGCACCAGCGCGCATCTGTCACCGCGGGTGGAGGCGTTTGTCTGTAAGAAGCTGGGGTTGCGCCCGGCTCCCATCGCCACCCAGGTGGTGCAGCGGGATATTCACGCCGAATTCCAGATGGCCATGGCCCTGGTCGGTGCCAGCATCGAACGCTGGGCGACGGAGTTTCGTCACCTGCAACGCACGGAGGTGCTGGAGACCGAGGAGTACTTTGCGAAGGGCCAGAAAGGCTCCAGCGCCATGCCGCACAAGCGCAACCCGATCACCTTCGAGCGTCTAACCGGCCTGGCCCGCGTGCTGCGCGCCAACGCGGTCGCCGCCCAGGAGAACGTTGCCCTCTGGCACGAGCGCGACATCAGCCACAGCAGTGTGGAGAGGGTGATCTTCCCGGATTCCTGCACGCTTCTCGATTACATGCTCACCCTCCTGATCCGCATGATGGATGGCTTGCTGGTCTATCCGGAAAACATGAAGCGCAACCTCGGTCTCTCGCTGGGCATGTGGAATTCCCAGACGGTGCTCCTGGCCCTGGTGCGTAAGGGGCTCTCCCGGGAACAGGCCTACGACCTCGTGCAGCGCAACGCCATGAAGACCTGGGCGGCCAAGCATGAGGGGGTGGAGGGGGCTGATTTCCTGACCCAGCTCAAGAGTGATCCCGATGTCACCAGCCATTTTGGGCGCGGGGAACTCGAGAAACTCTGCTCGCTCGACTTCCACTTCAAGGAAGTCAAAAACCGCTTCAAATCCGTCGGGCTTTAAGCGGTGTTCTGGCCACCCCGGGAGCCGCTGCGCCATTCCTGGCGCGGCGGTTCCGGCAGGCCCTGGGCGCGCAGCGCGGTGCGGAAGTGCTGCTTGGCCACCTTGGCCAGGTGCTCCGCTCCGTGCTGCTCCACAAAGGTGCGCGCCACGGCATCCACCTGCGCCGAGGCTCCCTTGGGGAAGGTGACGGCGTATTGCCTGCCCAGAGCGGCCAGCCGGGTGACAAATTCGTGCCGGGCCAGGATGGAGGCGGCGGCCACCGCCAGGTCCTCCTCGGCCTTGTGCCGCTGCACCAGCTCAATGCTCCGGCCGGCCTGCATCAGAGCGCGTTCCACGGTGCCTTTATCGGCGGCAAATTGGTCGCTGATCGCGCGGATGGGGGCCGGGTTCATCCGGTCTTTTTGCGCCAGCAGGTTTTCGATCACCCGGGCATGCCCCCATGCCAGCAGGGTGTTGACGCTGCGCATCTTGTGGTACAGGCGGTTGTAGGCCTCGTTGCCAATCGGCACCACCGTGGTCACGCAACCCGGGGTGTTGCGGATCGCTTCCGCCAATTCCGCGATCTTGCGGTCGCTGGAGATGTTCTTGGAATCGCGCACGCCCAGCGCGCTCCAGGCGTGGATCACCCGCTCGTTCACATACACGCCCGCCACGCAGAGCGGTCCGAAGAAATCACCCTTGCCCGATTCATCCACGCCGATGCGCGGCACCAGACGCTCGGGATTGAGCACATCCTCGTAGCCGGTGCGGGCTTCCTGCAGGATCAGCGGTTCCAGCACAAACTCCACGAATTCCTGGGTCCCCTTACCCTGGACCACCAGCTTGCCGCTCTCGTAGAAAACCACGTTGGTTTTGTTCTTCTCGCCGGCGAAGCGCGCGTAGGGCACCTGGCGCGGGGTGTAGTTGTTCTCCTTCAGCCATTCCCCCAGGGTGGTGGCTTGTTCGTCGGTCAGCTTGCCGCTGTAGGCTGTTAGGGGCGGTTTCACAATCTGCGTGCGATTCTACGGACTTGCGGTATCTTGCGCAACCTTGATGAGCCGTGCTTCCCCACCCTCCCGCAGGCCGTCCCCGGCGGCGGCGGTAACGCCTCCCCCGGCCCCGCGTGTGCGGGCCTGGGCCAGGGCGCTGCTCGCCTGGTTCGCCGTGGCCGCGCGCGACCTGCCCTGGCGTCACACGCTTGACCCCTACAGTGTGCATCTCAGTGAGATCATGCTGCAGCAAACCCAGGTGAAAACAGTGATTCCCTACTGGGAACGCTGGCTTCAGTCACTGCCCACGGTCGGGCATCTGGCCGGGGCGCCGCCTGACCGGTTGATCAAATTGTGGGAAGGGCTCGGCTACTACACCCGCGTGCGCAATTTGCAGCGGGCCGCCTGCGTGATTCAGGCGGAGCACGGCGGGGTGTTCCCGCAGGCTTACGAAGCCATCCTGGCCCTCCCGGGCATTGGGCGTTACACAGCGGGCGCGATTGCCAGCATTGCCTTCAACAAGCCATACCCGGTGCTGGATGGCAATGTGTCTCGCGTGCTGGCCCGCCTGCTGGCCTTGCGGGTGGATCCGCGCACGGTGTCTGAGGAGTTGTGGACGGTGGCTGCCCGCTTGGTCGCGACCGCTGGTCGTCTGCCCGCTGGCGCCGCCGGGCGGGAGCAGAAAGGGATGGTGTTTAGCGGCAACTGCTCCCGGCTGAACCAGTCATTGATGGAGTTGGGCGCCCTGGTTTGCACGCCGCACCATCCGCAGTGCGGCGTCTGCCCGCTCGCCGGTTCCTGCGCCGCCCGGGCATTGGGTTGCGCGGCAGAGTTGCCGGTGCGTGATCGTAAAACCACGCTCACCCGGCGTTTCTTTTTCGGTCTGCTGCTGGTGTGTGAAGACAAATATTGGGTGCGCGAACGTCCGGCGGGCCAGGTCAATGCCGGTTTTTGGGAGTTTCCAAATATCGAAGCCCTCGACGGGGAGCTGCCGACCAACGGCCTGTTCGGGTTTCCCGCGCGGGAGTTGGACCGGGTGGGGCAGGTGAGGCACAGCATCACGCGGTATCAAAACACCGTCACCTTTTATCGCGCCGCCGTATCCCAAGTGGTGCCGGGGCTGGGGGGGCGTTGGTGTACGCTGTCGGAATTGAGTCAACTGCCCGTGGCCACGGCCCACCGCAAGATGCTGGCCCAGCTCAGGGAGTCAGGAATCTGAGTGGTGAGTGGCGAAACCGGGGGAGGGCGCGGGGCGTGATTTCCCGCCCGAAATTGCTTTCCCGGGACGGCGGGTTGCGGCAATCTCCAGCCCCATGAAAGTTTTGGTCATTGGTTCCGGCGGACGCGAACATGCCCTGGTCTGGAAACTGGCGCAATCACCCCACGTGAAGGCGCTTTGGTGCGCGCCCGGCAACGGGGGTATCGGGCAGGAGCGCCTCCTCGGCAATGGGGAACAGGTCCAATGCAAACCGGTGGCCGCAGAAAACCTTTCCGCCCTTTTGGATCTGGCCCGCGAGCAGAAGGCGGATCTCACCGTGGTGGGGCCGGACAATCCGCTCGCGCTCGGCATCGTTGACCTTTTTCAGGCCCACGGGCTGAAGGTCTGGGGGCCCAACCAAAAAGCCGCCCAGTTTGAAGCCTCCAAGGTTTTCGCCCAGAACTTCATGGAGCGCCATGGGATTCCCACGGCGCAGGCCGGAACATTCACCGGGGTGTCGGAAGCCACCCGGTTTGCGGCTTCGCTGGGGGGGAAATGCGCGGTGAAAGCCGATGGGTTGGCCCTGGGAAAAGGGGTGCTCATTTGCCGGGAAATGGCGGAGGCAGAGGCGGCGATCCAGGAGATTTTGGTGCAAAAATCTTTCGGAGCCGCCGGTGCCAGCATTGTCATCCAGGAGCTTCTGGAAGGCATGGAGATCTCCCTGCATGCCCTTTGTGATGGCAAAGTGGCTCACTTGTTTCCCACCTCCCAGGACCACAAACGGGCGCTGGACAACGATGCCGGTTTGAACACCGGGGGCATGGGCACCTATTCGCCCACGCCTTTCCTGACTCCGGCTGAAACGGTGGCGGTCGAGCAGACGATCCTGGCCCCCTGGTTGCGTGGCTGCCAGGCGGAGGGGATTGATTTCCGTGGCATTTTATACCCTGGGATCATGTTGACGGCCCAAGGACCCAAGGTGCTGGAATTCAACGCCCGCTTTGGTGATCCGGAAACGCAGGTGTATCTGCCCCGGCTGAAAAACGACTTGTTCGAGCTGCTTTCCGCCTGTGCCGAGGGAGCCCTTGGCCGGACGGAGCTGAAATGGAGCCCCCAGCCCGCCGTGTGCGTGGTGCTCGCTTCCGGCGGTTATCCGGGCGCGTATGCCAGGGGCAAGGTCATTCACGGGCTGGCGGCGGCGGACGCGCTGCCAGACACCAAGGTGTTCCACGCTGGCACGGTATGCCAGGGAGGGGATATTCTGACCAGTGGCGGACGGGTTTTGGGGGTGACCGCGTGGGCCGATACTCTGGCTGGGGCCCGGCAGGCCGCGTATGCAGCCGTGGAGAAAATATCTTTTGAAGGACGGCAATTCCGCCGTGACATTGCCGCCAAAGCATTGAAATAACGCCGCACGTCCCATGAATATCAACATTTCTTTTTGGTCGGCGACGCTCGCCACCCTGACCGTCGCCGGATCGTTGGGCGCAGCCAGCCTCCCCGAGACCGCGCCGCAATTCCAGGAGGTTTACGAGGCCATCCGCACCAATTTCACCAGCGTGTCACCCGCCGAACTAAACCGGCTGGCGGTTGCCGGCCTGCTGCGGGAGCTGGGTTCGCGCGCGACTTTACTGACCAACGCGAATGGCGCGGGCCAGGCGCGGGCCGCTGCGCCGCTCGAACGGATTGGGCGGTACGACGAGCACTACGGTTATTTCCGGGTCAGCCAGGTTGGCCCGGGGTTGGCGATGGCTTTGCAACAGGCGGGCAACCAGATGTCCAACTCCAACCGTTTGCAGGGAATGATCATTGATTTGCGCTTTGCGGGTGGGAATGACTACCGGGAGGCGGCGGCGGTGGCGGACCTGTTTCACAGCGAGGAAAAGCCGTTGTTGGCGTGGGGGGAGACGGTCGTTCGTTCGCACGCGAAAACCAATTTCTGGAACTGGCCGCTGATGGTGTTGATCAACCAGCGGACGCAGGGCGCGGCGGAAGCCCTGGCGGGAACTTTACGGGAGGCGCAGTATGCGCTCCTGCTGGGGTCCGATACGGCCGGACAGGCCGGTCTGGGGCGCGACGTGACACTTTCGCACGGTCAGGTGCTGCGGTTGTTGGCCACCCCGGTCAGGCTGGCCAGTGGCACGGTCCTCGGGATTGAGGGTCTGAAGCCGGATATCAAAGTGGAGGTCTCCGCCGCCGAGGAAATGATTTACTGGCGGGATCCCTACCAGGCCCTTCCGTATGCTTCTGCAGGGGTGGGTACAGGCAGCACCAACACCATCTTGGCTGGCACCAACCGCATGGGACGTTCCCGCATCAACGAGGCTGAACTGGTGCGGATGAAGCGGGAGGGCGAGGATCTGGAGGATGAGGGCGGTCGTGCGGTTCGCGGGGTGGAGGATTCCGCCAAGCCGGTGGTGCGTGATCCGGTGCTGGCACGGGCGCTTGACCTGCTGAAAGCCTTGGCGGTGGTGAGTAAAAACCCGCTTCGGAAAGACTGAGTCACCCCAGGCCCAGCAAGTGCCCGATGGTTTTGGTCAGGTAGGCCGCGCTCCACGCCAGCACACCCATGTAGCACCACTGGAATATTGGCCAGCGCCAGGAATTGGTTTCGCGGCGCATGATGACGACGGTGCTGACGCATTGCAGGGCGAACACAAAAAAGACCATCAGTGTCAATCCGTTCAGGGTGGTGTAAACCGGTCTGCCGTCCGTCCGTTTTTGTTCCTGAAACACGCGGGCCAGCGACTGGGTGCCGTCCTCCGAGCTGTCGTAATCCCCCGCGTTGTACACGATGGCCATGGTGCTGACAAAGACTTCCCGGGCGGCAAAGGAAGCCACAATCCCGATGCCAATCTTCCAGTCAAAACCCAGCGGTTGGATGACGGGTTCAATCACCCGGCCCAACCGCCCGGCAAAGCTGTTGCGCAGTCGTTCCCCGGATTCCACTTTATCCACGGCGGCAACGGCGGCTGCCAGGTCGTGCGTGGGGCTGTTGGTGTTGCTGGCAACCTGGGCGGCTTCCAAACGCAATTGAGCCACCAGGGAGTCCATGGCTGCTCCCGGCGTGGTGCCGGGCAGGGCCTTGGCCACTGCAGCGGCCCGTTGTTGGTCAAACCGTTCCCGCTGTTCGTTGCTCTGGGGGTAATGGGCCAGGAACCAGAGCAGGATGTTGATGGCCAGAATGACGGACCCGGCCTTGGTGAGAAACAACTTGGCCCGGTCCCACATGTGCCGGGCAATCGCCTTGGCCACCGGCCGCTTGTAGGGGGGCAGCTCCATGATCATCATCGGCAGCGTCCCTTTCAGGAGGGTCCGCTTGAAGATCATGGCCATGACCATCGCCCCCATGATGCCGAGCAGGTACATGCTGAGGAGGGTGAGCCCGGGCAGGTTCACCACCCCCAGCACCGAACGGTTGGGAATGCACGCCGCGATCAGGACGGCGTAAACCGGCAGGCGCGCCGAGCAGCTCATCAGCGGTGCGATCAACATCGTGGCCAGCCGGTCTTTGGGGCTGTCAATGGTGCGGGTGGCCATGATTCCCGGGATGGCACAGGCAAAAGAGCTGATCAAGGGAATGAAGCTTTTTCCGTGCAGCCCCACCTTGCTCATCAAGCTGTCCATGATGAAGGCCGCCCGGGCCATGTAGCCAGTGTCCTCCAGCAGGCTGATAAAGAAGAAGAGCAGCAGAATCTGAGGCAGAAAGACCACCACTGCTCCCACCCCTGCGATCACCCCGTTGACGGTCAGGTCGGCCAGCGCCCCCGGTGGAAGATGCGCCCCCGCCCATTGGCCCACGAGATTGATGCCGCCGCTGATCCAGTCCATCGGCACTTCCGCGAGGCGGAAAATCGACTGGAACATCGCCGCCATAACGGCCAGGAAAATCAGCAAACCCCAAATCCGGTGGGTCAGCACGCGGTCCAGCCGGTCGCTCACAGTCTCGACTGGGTTGGCGGGTTCCTGGACGGTTTCCTGGTGAATTCCGGCCAGACGCGCATACCGTGCCTCAATGGCGGTGCTGCGCCAGTCCAGTCCAGCTCTGGTTAACTCCTCGCGGCAGAGCAGCACCTGTTCAATCACGGGCGGCGGGTAAATGGATTGGCCAGCGCGTGTGGACTGATCGTCCGTGAGCAACAGCAGGGCTTCCGCCCGGATCCGAGCAATCGGTGGCCCGGGTATCCGGGCGAGGGCTTGGGATACTTGCCCCACGGCTGTCTGGAAGGCGAGTGGCAGCTCCTGGGTGAAAAAGTTTCCGGGTTGCGCCGGTTGGCCCCCGCCGGTCAGGGCGATGATCTGTTGGCGCAGCACGGGCAGCCCCCGATTGGTGCTGGCGACCAGCGGGACGACGGGCACGCCAAGGATTTCCGCCAGTTTATCCACATTGATCTGGCGGCCAATCTCGTCCGCCACATCAATCATATTGAGTGCCAGGATGGTCGGGTACCCCAGCTCAATCACCTGGGTGGCGTAGTAGAGATTGCGCTCCAGATTGGAGGCATCCGCCACCACGATGACCACCGTGGGGGGGGGGACATCGGGCAGCCGGTTAAACAGCACATCGCGCGAAATCTGCTCATCCAGCGATTTTGGGCTCAGACTGTAGGTTCCCGGCAGGTCCAGGATCGTGATGGTCCGCCCGGTTGGGGCGCCTTTCAGGCGACCTTCCTTGCGCTCCACCGTGACCCCGGCGTAATTGCCCACCTTGGCGCGCAGGCCGGTCAGGGCGTTGAAAAGGGTGGTTTTTCCGCAATTCGGGTTGCCGGTGAGGGCAACCCAGGCGGATTGTGGCGGTGTTGAGGGGGTGGCGGACATGGCTCCAGGCGAGCAGCTCTAACTGCCGGTTGGCCCGACCAAGACCAAGTCAGCCTCATGCCTTCGCAGGGTCAGGTGGTAGCCCCGCACCCGGATTTCCACCGGGTCGCCCAAGGGGGCATACCGGATGATGTCCACCGGTGTTCCCATCACCAAGCCCAGTTCTTGCAGTCGCAGACGATCAGGACCTGCCAACTTGATTTCCCCGATGGTTACCAGGCTGCCCGGCGGATATTGCGTGAGCGGTTTGCAGTCAATCATGGCAGTCAGGTCTGATTGTGCTCCAGCGACACACCCAAGGGCTCGACAATGATGTCATTCGCCAACCGGGAACTGATGCCCAGGCGGATGTTGCAAACCTGGCAGATCAGGTTGGAGTGCCTCAGCAACAACTTGATTTTTTGTTCCTCGAAGAAACCCATTTCCCGCAAACGGGTGGCGATTTCCGGACAAGCTGACAGTTGTTTGATTTTGACCGCCGTCCCCGCCCGCACTTGGCTAAGCGGGCATAGGGACGGCCCGCCGCAACACGGTGGTGGACAACTTTTCACTGTCTTCGCATGACTCACAGTGCCACTGTAAGTCAGTTGAGACTCAGTTTCAAGAAGAGCTTGCGCCTCAGCGGGGTGAGCCTGCCAATTCCACAACCTCTTGGTTGAATGTGATTAATGCGTTTGACGAACGCCACAGTTTTGCCCATAAAGACTGAAAATGTCGCCCCTGTTTGACATTGGTCAAAGTCTTGGCACGCCTTTCGCCCGGCTTCGCGCAACCCGATTTGGGAGGCTGGCTTGATGGAAGGGATGGGAGTTCATCGTCCGCGCAATGTCGATTGGAAGCGGGCGGCCGGCCTGCTGTATGGCGATTGGGGCACGAGCAAGGCTTATGTCATCGGTTTTGCTTTCAGCGGTTTGGCCGGGGCGGCGGGTTATACGTCCATGGCCATCATCCTGGCGGTGTGTGGTTTAACTGCGCTTGTGGCGTTTAATTACATTCTGGTTTGCAAGCATTTTCCCGATGGTGGAGGAGTTTATTCAGCCGCTCGTTCCCAGAGCCGTTTCCTGGCTGTTGTGGGTGCCTTGCTGTTGGTGGCCAACTTCACGGTGACGGCGGCCATGAGCGGTTGGGCGGCCATGAGCTATTTTCGGGTGCCTCAGGAATGGGTCGGTTTGGCGACCATCCTGGTCATTCTGGGGGTCGGCGGCATCAACTATTTCGGTCCCAAACACAGCGGCAGTCTGGCGATGACACTCGCTTTGCCAATGGCGTTGGTGGTGATGTTTATTGTGGCGCTCAGCCTGCTCAGCAAACCTGGCTTGAGCACCGCCAATTTGGAACCGCTGGTGCCAGGTTTTATTCCCAACTGGCACGCCTTTGTGAGTCTGATCCTGGCCCTGAGCGGCGTGGAGGCCATCGCCAATCTTACCGGGGTCATGAAGTTGGACCGTCACGCCACCGAGGCCCATCCCAACGTGCAGCGCACCGCCAGCCTGGCTATCGGGGTGGTGGCCTTGGAAGTGGTGCTGGGCACGGCACTGCTGGGCTGGGCCATGCTCAGCCTGCCCGGGAAGGGGCCGGAGTTGAATCTGGTGCTTCACGAACGTTGGGAGGACATGATGAGCTTGCTGTCGGAACGCTACGGCACTTTGGTGTTCGGGGCCACTTTTGGCTCTGTTTTCGGGGTGCTGACGGGCGTGGTGGTGGGGTTGCTCCTCCTGAGCGCGGTGAACACGGCCGTGGCGGCGTTGATCGGTTTGATTTACATGATGTCGCGCGATGGCGAAATGCCCCGGCATTTTACCCGCCTGAATGGACACGGGGTGCCCAAATGGCCCTTGGCCATCGCCACGGGTCTGCCCATCGTGGTGGTGATGGTTTCCAATAATCTGGGTTCCCTGATGGGGCTCTACGCCATCGGGGTGGTGGGTGCCATCACCGTCAATCTGGGTTCCTGTGCCTTTAACCGAAAAATGACGCTGCACTGGGCGGAACGCTTGGTGATGGCTCTGACCTTTGTCCTGCTCTTCGGGGTCGAATTGACCATTGCAAAAACTAAACCTGACGCGCTCTTTTTTGCGGTCTGTGTGCTGGGTGGCGGGCTGGCTTTGCGCGGCTATGTCCAGCGGCGTGCCGGTTTGCGCACGGTGACCGTCAGTCAGGAAATTGCCGCCCATGTGGCACCTGATTTCACCCCGGATTTCCAAATCCACCATACCCCGGGCCAGACCATTCTCGTGGCCGCCCGGGGTGCCACTCCGGTGCTGAAATTCGCCTTGGAAGAGGCCCAGCTTCGGCAGGGAACGTTGTATGTTTTATTTGTGAAAGAGCTGGTGGTCACCCTGCCCGCCGCGTTGAAAATGCCCGAAAAACCCCGGTGGCAGGAAGACCCTGACGCGGCCAAGATCATGTATGCCGTGATGCACCAAGGTCAGCAGTTGGGGGTGGCGGTGCTGCCGGTTTATGCGGTGAGTGACAACCCGGCCTCCACCATCCTGGATTTGGCTGCCACTTTGGGGGTGGATATCCTGATGCTGGGCTCCTCCCACCGGCAATCCATGGTGCGACTGCTCAAAGGCAATGTGGTCAACGAAGTCGCCCGCAACCTGCCCGAAAACATCCAATTGGTCATCCACGGGTAGTTTCTTGACGACCGTGCTGGTTTTTCCCCGCCAGACATCTTTCAAGTCCACTCGGTCTGTTTCGCTTCATTGGTCCGGTTGACTGAACTGCCTAAAAAGCGACATCTCTGAGCAATGTCAGCTTTTGATCGCCCTGTATAAAAAAAGCCATAAACCCAGTGATATGATTATTTCACTTTAATATAATTCATCATAAAATGCTGTTGTTTAGAATGATATAAATATGGTTTGGTTTTTGAATCATGGGTGGCATGCCGGTTGCTAAGTGGCAGGTGTTGGTTGTTATCGCTGCCAG
>CAIYYI010000298.1 GCA_903930345.1 uncultured Verrucomicrobiota bacterium | reverse complement strand
GTGCAGCAAGGCAGTTACCTGACGAACACCGCCACCGCTGTGAGCAACGGATTGTTCACGGTAACGCTGGATTTTGGGGCCGCGCTGTTCGCAGGAGCAGACTGCTGGCTTGACCTGGCGGTGCGCACGAATGGCTCCGGGGCTTTCACTGCGTTAATTCCACGACAGATGTTGACGTCGGTTCCTTACTCCATCACGGCGGGCAAACTGGCAGGCGCTCTCCCTTCGACACAACTGGCCGGCGGGTATGGCAACGCCGTGACGTTCAGCAACGCGGCCAATCGGTTCAACGGTACCTTCAACGGCGATGGCGGAAACGCGACCAATGTGAATGCGGCCATGTTGAGCGGGCTGAATGCCAGCGATTTCTGGAAGACCGGCGGCAACGGGGGAACCTCTCCGGACACCCATTTTCTGGGCACCACGGACGCCCAGGAATTGCAATTCCGCGTTGGGAACACCGCCGGACTGAGGCTGCTCCCAGGAGCAGGTCACCCCAACGTCATTGGCGGCGGCCCGAGCAACAGCATCAACTCCTCCTGCTGGAGCAGCTTCATCGGCGGAGGCACGAGCAATGAGATTACTAGCCTGATCTATAATGCCGGGATTCTCACAGGCAGCGGCAACCTCATTGACAGGCTAGCATCATGGTACCCCGACCACAGCGTGATCGGCGGCGGGATCAACAACACCAACGCGGGTTTTGCGGCGGTGGTGCCCGGGGGGAAGCAGAACCTGGCCTACGGACAGTTTTCCCTGGCAGCGGGGCACCGGGCCAAGGCGGTTGGCGACGGCTCATTCGTGTGGGCAGACTACCAGAGCGCCGATTTTGCTTCGACAACGAACAACCAGTTTCTCATCCGCGCCAGCGGGGGCGTGGGCATCGGGACCAACACCCCCCGCAGCGCGCTCCATGTGCATGGCACGATCATGGCATCCAATTTCATAGGCTCCGGAGCCGGGCTGACCAACATCAGCGTCGCCAGCCTCACCGGGGGCGCGGTAGCCGACGCCCTGCTTTCCAACAACATCCCGCGACTCAACAACAACAATGTCTTCACCGGCCTGAGCACCTTTAGCCCTACCGCCGGGGCTCCCTTTGCGGTCGGCAGCTCGAACAAGGTGACCGGGCTCAACGCCGATTTGCTGGATGGGCTGGACGGGAACTCGTACTGGCGCACCACCGGCAACACGGGGGCCACGGCCGGGCTTCACTTCCTTGGCACCAGCGATAACCAGCCGCTGGACCTGCGCGCCGCCGGACAGACGGTGCTGCGGCTGGAAGGGGATGCCCGCGGCGGCACACGGATCATCGGAGGGCCCGGCGGCGCCGTGAGCAGCGAGGCCACGAACAGCTCCGTGCTGGGCGGGCTGCGCAACACGATTGCAGCCAGCGCCCACCACTCGACGATTGCGGGGGGGCAAGACAACGCGATCCGCCTCACCCAAATGTCAGCGTTCATCGGCGGCGGAGCGCGCAACGAGGTGGGGATGGACAACCAACACGCGGTCATCGTGGGCGGACGCGACAACGGGATTGGCACCAACTGTGTCATCACCTCCATCCTGGGCGGGGCGCAAAATCTGGTCGGCGATAACGTGGACGGGGGGCTCATGGTGGGAGGATTCCGCAACAGCATCCTTGGCTCCCCGGATTCCGCCCGTCGTGAAATCGCCCCGGCTTTGCTCGGGGGATCCGACAACACAATCGGGTTGCATAGTTGGTTCACGGTCATTCTCGGCGGCGATAACAACCGCATTGGCACCAACAGCCCCACTTCCACCATCGCCGGCGGCACGAACAACATCATTGCCGACAATGCCGGGCACTCCTTTGCCGCTGGCCGCCGGGCGCGCGTCAACCATCCGGGCACCTTTGTGTGGGCGGACAGCCAGAACGCAGACTTTGCCTCCCAGGATACCAACAGTTTTAACCTGCGCGCGAACGGAGGGGTTTGGCTCAACGAGGATACCTCCCTATTCTTCGGCAACGGTATTCGGCAGATGATCAATCTGTATGGCGCAAATTTTGGCATTGGGGTACAAAGCTTCACCCACTACAGCCGGACGGATGCCAGCGGCAGCTTCTCCTGGTTCCGCGGCGGGGCCCACACCAATACGCAGAACAACCCCGGGACGGGCGGCACAGAGATGATGCGATTGACCTCGGGTGGCCTGCAGGTCAACGGCACTTTCGTGAGCGCCTCCGACCGGAACCTGAAGGAAAAAATCAAAGCGGTGGACTGCCGCGACGTGCTGGAGAAGGTGGCAGACCTGCCGGTCAGCGCATGGAGCTACAAGGCCGCCCCCAGCATTCAGCATCTTGGCCCGATGGCGCAGGACTTCAAGGCGGCGTTTGGCCTGGGCGACGCAGACACGGGCATCGCCACCGTGGATGCCGACGGCGTGGCGCTGGCGGCGATCCAGGGGCTGAACCAAAAAGTTGAAGAAAAAGAGGCCCGGATCCGGGAACTCGAAACCCGGAACAGGGAGCAGGAGGCCCGGCTACAAAAACTCGAAGCGCTTATCGGCTTGCGCAAAGGAGGTACCCAATGAATTTATCCCCGCGAAAAAAATTCCCGCGCACTCTCTCGCTTGCCCTATTGGCCGTCACCGGCTCATTTCTGGCCGCGGGCCAGTACTCCATTGATTGGTTCAAAGTGGCTGGCGGCGGCAGTATGTCGAGCACCGGTGGCGTTTACTCGGTGAGCGGCACCATCGGCCAACCCGATGCGGGCGGGCCGATGACCAACGGTCAGTATTCCGTCACGGGCGGCTTTTGGGTGCTACCCGAAGCGGTACAGGTTAACGGCGCCCCTTTGCTCAAAATACGTCCAGCATCACCAGGCTTTGCGACAATATCATGGACACCGGATACCACGGGTTGGGTATTGCAAGAAAACGCCAACCTGGGAAGCACCAATTGGATCAACTCGGCCAGCGGGGGCTCCAACCCGGCGGTTGTTCCAACCGCATTGTCACGAAAGTTTTATCGATTGCATAAACCCTGATCATCAATCGCGAGCGGAAAACGACAGTCCCCATGAATAACAACCTCACGCTTCGCTGGCACGCACTTCCCGGGATTTTACTCGCGGCGCTCACCTGGCTCCCGCCAACCGCCTTCGCCCAAGGCACGGCATTCACATATCAGGGCCGGTTGAATGACGGGACCAATCCGGCCACCGGCGTGTATGATTTTTGCTTTGCCGCATACAGCGCCCCTACCGGATTAAGTCCGCGCGGCAATGGGTTTTTCACCAATAATGCCGTACCAGTCACGCGCGGGCTGTTCACCGTCACCTTGGATTTGGGTCCGGGTGTCTTTGATGGCAGCGACCACTGGCTGGAAATTGCGGTGCGAACCAATGGGGGCGGGGCGTTCAGCACGCTTACCCCCCGGCAAAGCATCACGCCCACACCCTATGCCATCTATGCCAGCAAGGCGCTGGCAGCCAACAGCGCGAGTTCCGCCAATTCCGCGATATCCGCCATCAGCGCGGGAACGGCAAGCTACGCCACGCGGGCCGGTTCCGTTACGGCCTCCGGCATCACGGGGGCGATAGGATCCTCGCAGCTCGCCGCCGGATCAATCACCAGCGCACAGCTCGCCAGCGGAGCCGTGCAATCCAGCAACCTGGCCCCTGGCATTATTGGGGCGACGCAACTGGCGCGACGCTACGATGCGGGGCGGATCACCGTGGGCGGGGACGAATTTCCTGTGCTGGCCAACGCCGACGGTAGTGCCCAGCTAAACGTGGCATTTAACGCAAGTTTCAACAACTTGCCGATTGTGACCTTCAGCGTGGAGGAGGCAAGTGCCGTAACCGGCACCGGGCCACAAGTCACCCTCACCAACAAGTCGGCCACGAATTTTTCCATGCTCGTGAAAGGATTCGAACCCAGCATTTCGGTGCTTTACGACAAGGCCGGAACAGTGCAAGTGGATGCGGAAAACGATTTGGGAGACTACAACTCCTGCGCGATCGTCAATGGCGTGCCGGCCATAAGCTGTTTTGATCGAACCCGCAAGGCCTTGATGTTCGCACGGGCTGCCGATGCCGCTGGATCACGCTGGCTACCGCCGATTACAGTGGATGCCGGGGTGGAAATAGGAGTCCCCACGCACCTGATGGTGGCCGGAGCATTTCCTGTCATTTGCTACGTGGATAACAGCAACTATACGTTGAAGTTCGTGAGGGCGCTGGATGCTGATGGCAACAGTTGGGGATTTCCAGTGACGATAAGTACCAATTGTAGCCCTGACCACATAACGCTGGCGATGGTGGGCGGCTATCCGGCGGTTGGCTTTACCACCCCAAGGAAATGCCAACTGGCATTCGCCCGCGCCAACGACATCCTGGGCAGCTCCTGGGGATCAGTTATAATCGTGGATGCCGGCAAAGACTACTTTCCGAGCCTGGCCATGGTTGAAGGTCGGCCAGCGATGGCCTACGAGCACCGCGACACCGGAAGCTTCATGTATGTACGAGCTGCCGATGAAAACGGAACCGCCTGGCAAACGCCGTCTTTACTGAAACGAGGTGACAATAACAGCTACAACAACTTGGAATGTAGCTATGGAAAATATGCTTCGCTGGCAGTACTCAACGGTAAACCCATTGCGGCTTGTCGCATTCACGATCACTTGGCCACCGCGCTTAGCGGTGTCATGTTTGTGCGTGGTTTTGATGTGGACTTTTTGAGTTGCCAGGCGGTTGTCACCTATCATGCCGGTTATGAATCAAGCAGTGGATCTGCCCAAGATAGAATCTACCACGAAAAACATGATTGTGGCCGGAACCTTTCCCTCGCCGTAATTAATAGTCAACCTGTGCTGCTGTTCAGCTACACGGAAATAATCTCTGGCAGCGACCCTATTCACTGGATTTATTCGCAAGCAGCCTCTGCAGATGGCACCATTTGGGATCAGCTCCGGCAGGTTGCCCTGTCCTCCGTTGCCACTCTTCCATCACTGCTCAACCTGAACGGTCTTCCTGCGGCCAGCATTTATGTTGACGGTCAACTTAAATTTACCAGATCCACCGCCAACGGCTGGAATGGACAATACGTTCGAATTCCTAAAACCGGCCCGGAACTGACCGGACTTATCGGCGGACTTGTGACAGCAGACAACCTGCCACTGGCCGTCTTTCATGATCCCGGAAAGGGTGATCTCAAATGTCTGAAAGCACTTGATGCAAGCGGGGCTCAGTGGCAAAGCACCCCGACGACAATGGATACCGGGGGTAATGTTGGCCAGGATAGTTCCATGGCTTGGCTTGATGACTCCATGGGCATCGCCTACTGTGATTTTAACAGCGGACATATCCGGTTTGTCCGTACACTAGGTGCGCGGTGGTCCGCACCTGTGGCCGTGGATGCCAGTTCAGAACATGGCATTTATCCTTCCCTCGCTTGGGCGGGAGGCGCGCCAGCGGTTGCCTATCAGGACGCGACCCTGGGAGTGTTGCGTTTTGTGCGGGCTCGTTCTGCCGACGGCAGCGCTTGGGGAAATTGGCAAACGCTGGATAGCGCAGGCCGGGTTGGAATGCATCCTTCCCTGGCCATCGTGAATGAATGCCCGGCCATTGCTTACCTGGGAACCAACACCTTGCGTTATATGCAGGCAAATGAACCCTGGGGAGATAAATGGGCGGACCCCATCGCCTTGGCGAGTTTCACCCCGGCGAAGAATTGCACGGTGCCCCTGGTGGTGGTGAACGGCAATCCCGCCATCGCCTTTGCCGATGCCAATGCCGGACTGCAATATCTTCGCGCCAACACCACTAATGGTGCAAGCTGGGGAACCAAAGTCGCTGTGGACGCCACACCGGGCTCTGGCGAGTATGCTTCGATGGCCATCATTGCGGGAGTGCCTGCCATTGCTTACTATGATGACAATGCAGGGGTATTAATGTATGTGCGAGCCCGCGACACAAATGGAATTTCCTGGGGCACACCAGTGATTGTGGACAGCACTGGGGCGGGACCTTACGCGTGTTTGCGTGAAGTGGCGGGCAAGCCGGCGATTGCCTATTATTCAGCAGGGCTGACCAAGCATCTTAAATATGCCGAAGCCAATGACATCCTGGGTGCGAGTTGGAACACCCCGGTGACTGTGGATGCGGATGGGGAGTGCGGTGAGGGAGCCTGCCTGGCCAGCGGAGGAAGCCTGACCCAAATCAGTTATTACCATCGTTCAACCACAGCCCTGAAAGTAGCCACAAAAGGCTGGACGTCACAGGTCGTTGACGGGGGCGCAAGCGTGGGAAAATTTCTTTCCCTGGCACTGATAGGCAACCGGCCAGCCGCCAGCTACTATGATGAATCCAACCAGCGCCTGAAGTTTGTCATGGCAGCCAATCCCTATGCAACCACCTGGAATGCACCGGTGGCGGTGGACAGTACGCCACGGGCAGGCATGTATAGCTCCCTGGCGGATGTTGGCGGGTATCCGGCCATTGCTTACTATGATTATTTGAACGCCAAGCTTAAGTTCACCCGCGCCCTTAATGCCACCGGCAGCAACTGGTCGCCGCCAGCCACCATTGACTCAGATGGTGATGTTGGCCGATTTGCCTCGCTGGCGGTCGTAAACAGCAATCCAGCCATTGCCTACTATGACGCCACCCGCGGCGACCTGAAATTTGTACGTGCCACCGCAACGGATGGATCCACTTGGGGCTCCCCCCAAACAGTTGAACCGGGAGATGTCGGGCAGGACGTGGGGCAATATGCTTCTCTGGCGGTGGTCAATGGCCGGGCGGCCATTGCGTATTATGACAGGCGGTTTCGCCAGTTGAAGTTTATTCGAGCCAATGATGATGACGGCACCTCCTGGAACCATTACCAGTTATTAGACCAAGTCGGCGACGTGGGGCATTACATTTGTCTGCGCGTCATTGGCGGCAAGCCAAGCATCAGCTATTACTCGGTCACCGATGGTGATTTAAAACTCGTTCGGGCGAAAGATTCCGCAGGTTCCACCTGGGAAACGCCAATCACGCTGAATACCGTCAATGATGTGGGGCGTTTTTCGGTGCTGACCTCCGTCAACAATAATCCCTCCGTGCTCTATTTTGATTATACCGCCGGCAAAATCAAAAACTATTACCCGGTGAAGCCTTTTCAACTGAATTGGTTTGCCGTCGAGCCATAACAAAAGAATCAATGATGCACCAAACACTTTGAAAAAACATGAAAAACAAACCCAACGAACGGTGCCGACACCATAATCACAACGCGTCAGGCATTCAGGAATTCGGCATGGAAACGCCTGGATCAGCCTGCAACACGGTCCGCGTACCGGCATTCACGGTTGGTTTACTCGTGCTGATCCTTCAGTGGGGATTGGTTGACCGCGTTTCAGCCTTTCAGTTCCATGAGGCCGGTTATGTGGACCCATGGACACCGATTGGAGTGACCACCCCAGTGCTATCGGGAGCCACCATTGCGTGGGCTGATTACAATCAGGATGGCCGGGCAGATTATGCGGTGGCCGGCACCACGTCGAACGGAGTATCCGTCATTCGGCTTTACCGCAGCTTTGTGCTTCCCAACGGCAATATTAACTTCACCAACACCCAAACACTGGCCGAGGGGACAGGCGCATCAGCAACTTGCTTGGCTTGGGGAGATTTCAATAATGATGGTTGGCCGGACCTGGCGGTGGCCGGCCCGAACGGTCTGGCATTATATCAGAACAACCCTGCCACGAACAATCCGGCCGGTCGAGTGCTGGAGCCGGTGCCCGGCACCAACCACCTGCAAGGCGTTACGGCTGCCTGCCTGGCCTGGCTCGATTACAACCGCGACGGTTCTTTGGACTTGGTCTGCTCGGGTTTTGATAGCAACCAAATTCCCTGCAGTGGCCTCTACAAAAACATCGGTCACGGCGAGCGGTTCGAGCGAGATGACCTCATCTCTCCTGGCCTTTCCCCTTATCTGACCAGTCTTGAGACCGGAGACTACGATGCAGATGGATATCCGGATCTGTTAGCAGTGGGAATTGCCTATTCCGGTCCCAATCCCGGGGCCAAAGTCATTCTCTACCACAACGAGCTGGTCTTGCCCGGCAACATATCCCGCATTTTGCGTCAAGACACAAATTTCCCAGGCGGGACACTTACCCGGTGCAAAGCAGTATGGGGCGATTTCAACGGTGACCGTTTATTGGATGCATTCGTGACAGGTTATAGTCCCAGTGGGCTGACCAATCGGAGTTATCTGTGCTACGCCCAGACCAATTCGCCCGGCGGTTGGGGTTGGCTACAGTCCACCCCCATGGAGAATCCGTTGAAAGATGCCTCGGTGCAGGTAGGCGACTTGAATCACGATGGGCGGACGGATTTGATAACCATGGGGCTCAATGCAACCAATGGCTACGAATTCAATGTGTTTTTAAACCAGGGCACCAACCTGATGCGCGATCCGGATGGATCCGCCTATGTGCCACGGGGCGGTGGGACCTCCCAACCGGTCCAGCCGCTCGCCGGCAGTATGGCACTGGCTCATTCTGCTGCTCCGGGAACCGTAGGCGGGCTGGATTTGCTGATGGTAGGCGCCAGCGCAGATGGTCAACCGTCTGGAGTTTTGCTGATCAACCCGACGCCGGTGCCAACGCTTGTCGCGCACCCTGCACTGGCCATTACGGCGACCCCCAGGGGATTTCTCCGTTTTAACTGGTCCACCACCGACACCAACACCCGAACCTTTGACCTCGCGATCGGGCGAACGAATTACGGGATAGACATACTTTCAGCGGACAGTCGGGTGGATAATTGGCGCTATCGCAGTATTCCCGGGCGCGGCAATATGGGTTACGCCCGAGAGGTGACTTTGTATCAGCATGGGCTTCTACCCGGCGAATATGTTTACGGGGCCATCCAAGCAGTGGATGATTCATTCAATACGTCATATAGTTGGCACGGATATCAGAGTTTCGCAACCAGCGAACCGTATCGTTTGCCCTACATGTTGCAGGTGACGAATTTGTTTCATGACACGGGGGCTGCATCCGGTGCGGCGGCCTGGGGCGATTTCGATAACGATGGTGATCTGGATTTGGTCATGCTGGGTGAAGGCGGGGGGGCGGTAAAGCTCTACATCAACGATGGGGGCGGAGATTTCACCCAGCATCCCCAGTGCCTCCTGCCGGCTGCCAGTGGAGGCTTCGGCGCGTTCAACGGTTCCGTGGAATGGGGAGATGCCAATGGCGATGGCTATCTGGATTTTCTGGTCGCCGGGGCCGGTTCGGGGCTCACCGATTTGGTGCTGTATCGGAATTCCGGTCCGCCCAACTTCACCTTTTCCCAGGAAGCAATCGGAAGCGGTTTCTATGCTGGACATGCCCGCTTCGGGGATTATGATAACGATGGCGATCTGGATATTGTGGCCGTCACGGGCGAAGCGCGTGCCAGCCATACCAGCATCTATCGCAACGATGGCCCGGCGAATCCCGATCAGCCGCTAGGGACCCGGAGGTTCACGCGTCAGGGATGGGCACCGAGTCGGTTAATACAACTGGGGACCGGAGCTAACGTCGCCTGGTGCGATTTTGACAATGACGGACAACTTGATCTGCTCGTGTCAGGAGTTGTTGCCTGGCCGGATCAAACCCATGTCACGAAATTATACCGGAATTCAGGTCCCAATCCTGCCAATGTCAATGATTGGCAGTGGATCGAAGTTCAAGGGCTGGCGTTGCCGCAGGTTAGCCGGGCCACCCTGGCATGGGGGGATGCAAATGCCGATGGTTTCACGGATTTATTCATTTCCGGATATCAGTACAATCCGGTCACAGAAAATGAAACCTGGGGAAGCGTGCTAATGGTCAATCGCCCCCTGGCCGACAATTCGGGCCGCACGCTGGTGCGAGCCGCGACGCTGCCAGCAGAGTTCCAGGTGGCCGCGATCGAAGCCGGCGGCTCCGACAAAGGGCAGGCGGTATGGGGGGATATCAATAATGATGGCCGGCTGGACTTAATCTTCGCCACCGCGAGTCAGAACGGTGGCTTGGGCCACGCGAGTATCTTCCTCAATTACGTCACCAACGGGATGGTTTCCTTCATCCGAGACGAGCCAGTCTCGTCCGGGAGTTACGCTGCACCCGGAGGCACGAGCCAGCCGGGGGATCTACCAGTCCCGCAAGGTCCGACCACGCTGGCGCTGGGGGATTATGATGGGGACGGCCGGTTGGATTTGCTGACCCCCTATACCCTGCCGGGTGGCAGAGGCAATACGCTCACCTTATTTCACAACAATTACTCCATTCCCATCAACTATAGACCGTTACCACCGCTGGGGGAATCCTTGCAAGCTCAGTGGACCGAAGCCACGCGGGAATTGCTTTTATCCTGGACAGGTGCGGAGGATAATGGTCCGCTTCACACCCTCACACCAGCGGCGGGACTCACGTATAACTTTTCGCTTTCGGCCACTGGCCAGCTGGGACTGCTGGTGGCCCCGAATAGCGACACCAACGGATGGCGGCGCATTGCACAGCCCGGACGCTGGGGAGGAATCTCATCCAACGCATTCCTCGCACCGTTTCTCCAGTGGACCCTGTGCTCATTTCAGCCACTGCTGGGCGCGGAATACCGCTTCGCCGTGCAATCTGTGGATAACGGGCTAATGGGGTCTCCGTTTGCGGCAACCAACTTCCACTACCATGCCTACATCACCGGAACACTTAACCGCCAGACCGCCGCTGGCACGCAGCCGCTCGCCGGCTGGACCGTATTTCTCGACACCAACGCCAACAATCAGTTGGACGCGGAAGAAACCACGGTGCTGACCAGCTCCAACGGCATGTTTTCCTTCGAGGTGTCCAAGGCCGGCACGTATGCGGTACGCCAGGTGCCAGTGCCGGCTTGCTGGGTGGAACTGGCTCATCCCCAGCCGCTCCAGATTATCAGCACGGATGCCGGGCATACTTTCAGTGGCCAGGACTTGCTCAACCAGCAGCAGGCGAACCTGACCGGCGTGGTCTATTACGACCGTAACCACAACGGGCAGCGTGACGCGGGCGAGGAGACGCTCGATTACTGGGATGTATTTCAGGATCTTAATAATAATAACCAATTAAATGCGGGAGAACCCAGCCTTCGCGGCCAGGATCCTTACGCGTTTAACTGCGTTACTCCCGGCGCTTATGTCATGGGTATCACGCCTGGCCCATGGTCGCCTTTGTTTGATGGCTGGCAGATCACAGAACCGGCAGTGGCCGGAGGCGAATACCAGATCAACGCCGCGCCCGGACAAACCGTCACCAACAACTTTGGCGTCTGGCATGCACTTTACGAATCCTCCACCGTCTATGGGCACCTCTGGGTGGACACGGATACCGATGGCGTGATTGACGCCAACGAACCCGACCGGCTGAAGGGATGGAAAGTGTTCCTGGACGATAACAACAATGGGGTGCTGGATGGCAATGAAGCAAACACCGTCAGTGGGGATGGCGGTGCCTATACGTTCACCTCGGTGCGTGCCGGACACCGG
>CAIYYI010000297.1 GCA_903930345.1 uncultured Verrucomicrobiota bacterium | reverse complement strand
TCGTCCTGGCGGGTGAGATCCGCGAGCCGGGCGAATGGGCTCTCGACTGGCTCTTGGTAGGCACTGGTCTGAAACAGCCAAAGGTCGTGGATCAGCATCCAGGCAGCGGCATAGCGGTCGTTGTCATCGGCCGCCCCGGCAGCGAAACGCGACTCAGTGTCTGCCCAAGTCTTTGGCTGGTAAAGCCAGAGGCGCTCGGGCACATGAGGTAAGAAGCAGGTTCGTAGCGCTTCGCGCCAGAGGGCAGGAGGGTTGAGATCGAAACCCAGCAGCAGGAGGGTCATTAGATCATCCGCGAACGATGCATTGGACAGCGCCTCACGAACCCCCTCTGGGCCGCCGTTAGCCGCACTTGAATCCTCAACAAAGCTATGCAGACGCTCAATTTTCATCAGCTCCTTTTCGATAGCACGAGACCAATCTTTATCTAAAGCGCTAAGCCTATTGAAAAAAATGGAAGCCCTCTGGCGAGGCATTTTCGACTTCCCCACAAACTTACCAGCCATCCTTTCCCGTGCGTCATCTCTTGAAGAAAAGATACTGGAAATCGCTCCCCAGAACTCGCGATCACGCCTTAGAGCACGATATTCATCTGCTGCAAGTGAATCAGCAGGCTCACTTTGATGGTGATAGGTTAGCGCTGGCGGAACAACCGACACGCGCGTGGCGACCAGCGGCATTGATAAGCGGCCAAAATGCTCAAACGGGCCAATATGACCAGCGTGCTCCGAAATCAAGAACAGCCTGAGGAAAAATGCCCGTTCTTCGACGATTCCGCGCGGTACAGATGACTCGGCCAGCATAGCAAGCTCATTTGACCAAGGATGACGTGAAGCATAGAAAGCAAGCGCCGTATAGAACCGCCTAAAGCATCGCGTTATCTCCTGCGGCCACTCGTCAGCCTGTTCGCACGCAAGGAGCATGCGCTGCCAACCAAATCCTTTACTTAAAACGGCATGTTCGGTCAACTCGGCTAAACGCGACGCGTCGATTCCTGCGGCGAATCCGATCAGAAGGCAAGCGTTGCGCTCAGCACCATTAGCATTATGCCAGACCCTGCGGAACCCCTCACTCAGGCAGGCGCCTTGATTCGGCGACCTTCTATCCAAACATCTCATCTGATTCACAAGACGGCTGACCCATTCAGGTTCCATCTCGCTTACGCAGACGCGAATCAACCGCTCGACAACCGCGTTTCCGTGCATTTCTGGTAGAGCACCACCCGTTCATCCGGCAGCACCGCGTCGATCCGGTGGACCAAGGCAATGATGGTCAGCAGCAACGGATTGGCGCCTAGTTCCCGGATCGCCTCTTGATCCGTGTCGCGCAAGATGCGATTGAGATCATCCACGCTGGCTTGACGCTCGGCCGCGTTCTCCACCCGCACGGCGTACCAGTCGGCAACGAAACGCTCCATTTCCGGCAAGGCCAGCCGGGCGAGTTTCAAATGCTGGTAAGTCTTTTCGTCGAATCGGAACAACCGGCGAGAGCCAGGAACTTCAGCAGAGTAGACTTGCCGGAGCCGGGATCGCCCAGGATCACATGCCGGCCGCCGGGCGGATTCAACAACCCCAATGGATTACCGCGGGGTGGGCCTTGATCATCGTT
>CAIYYI010000296.1 GCA_903930345.1 uncultured Verrucomicrobiota bacterium | reverse complement strand
CCGCCAGAGATGGTATTAGTTTGCAACGGCGACCAGTTTATCAGATTTGTGCTGCCTTCCACCACAAGCTGGACGTTCGTTGCCCAAGAGATTGTGAAGCCGAACTGGTTTGTTTTTAATCCGAAGACGGCATTGTTGTTGAGGATGGCTGGGTTAGGCTGGAACCAGAGTGCGGTGGGCCGGCCGCCAAAGGTTGCGCCCCAGCCCGTGGTTCCGGGCAGGTAATAGACGGTGGAATTGTCTGCCCCGTCGAACACGGACCAGGCAAGCCAGGGGGCGTTGCCTTGGAATTTTATTTCCGTCAGATTGGTGCAGTCATAAAACGCATAGGCTCCCAAGGACGTGACACTATCGGGGATGATGACCTCGGTTAAGCCAGCGCAGAAAATGAACGCCTCAGGCCCTATGCTGGTGACGGTGTTGGGGACCGTGTAGTCTCCACCCCGGCCTTCAGGATATTGGATCAGTGTGGTCTGACTCTGGTTAAACAAGACTCCAGCCGAGCTGCTATAAACCGGATTGAGAGCGGTAACGGTGATATTGGTCAATTGGATACAGCCTCTGAATGCTCCAGCCCATTCAGTCCCCAACCCGATGAAGGTCACACTATCGGGAATCGTGATGGTGGTCAGCTTGGTGCAGTCCGCGAAAGCCCAATGTCCGATGCTGACGACGCTATTGCCGAGCGTGACGCTGGCAAGGCTAGAACAGCCAGAAAACGCGCCGCCCGCGAGATTGGTGACGCTGTTGGGAACGGCGAGGCTAGTGAGGTTGGTTTTGTTTTGGAATGACCAACTCCTGATGCTGGTGACTGGCATACCAGTGATAGTGCCGGGGATGGCTACGTCGCCGCCGGAACCGGTGTATCCCGTGATGGTGATCGTCCCGTTGGTGGTGGTGTAGGTGAAAGGGACTATTTCGACCCAAAGAACGGTCGGTCGGCCCCCAAAGGTCGCGCCCCAGCCCGTGGTTCCGGGCAGGTAATACACGGTGGGGTAGGCATTGTAGAAGGCATCCAAACCAAGACTGGGAGCATTGCCCTGGAAATACACTCTGGTCAGGTTGGTGCACGAATCGAACGCTTCGTAGCCAATGCTGGTGACGCTGTTGGGAATCGTGATGCTCGTCAGGCTGGAACACCTCTGGAACGCAGAGCTTCCGAGGCTAGAGACACTATTGGGAATCGTGATGTTGGTGAGGCTGGTGCAGGATTCAAACGCATCGCTGCTGATGTTGGTGAGACTGTTGGGGAGCGTGATGCTGGTCAGGTTGGTGCAGGCTGAGAATGCTCCCTCTCCGAGGCCGGTGACGTAGTTCGGCAGGATGACATTGGTCAGACCGGTGCAGTCATAAAACGCATAATCGCCATTGCTGGTGACGCTATCCGGGATGGTGATTCCGGTGAGGCTGCCGCAGAATGCAAATGCCCCAAACCCGATGCTGGCGACGCTGGCGGGGATGGCGTAGGCTCCCGCCTTGCCACCCGGATACGCAATGATCGTCGCCTTGTTCTTGTTGAATAAAACCCCATCCGTTCCGGTGTAGAGGGAGTTGGCCTCTTCAACGCTGATGGCGAGCAGTTTGGAGCAGGCAGCAAATGCCCCAAGCCCGATGTTGGTGACGCTGCTGGAAACCGTGTAGCTGCCGGGCTTACCTCCCGGAAACTGGATGAGTGTGGTCTGACTCTTGTTGAACAAGACCCCATCCCAACTGCTGCTATAGGCGGGGTTCAGCGCATTCACCAAGATCGAACCCAGGCTGCTACAGTCAAAAAACGCCCAAACCCCAATATTGGTGACACTGGCGGGGATCGCGACGCCGCTCAGGTTGGAGCAGTGCTGGAATGCGCTCTCCCCGATGCTGATAACGCCACTGCCGATTGTGACATTGGTCAGACTAGAACAGGAGCCGAACGCACCGATTCCGATGCTCGTAACGCTGTTGGGGATCGTCACCCCGTTGAGGCGGCTGCAGCCAGAGAATGCCCAGTCCCCGATGTTGGTCACGCTGCCAGGGATCACGACATTGGTCAGGCTGGTGCAGGTATCGAACAGACCGATCCCGATGCTGGTGAGGCCGTGGTCAATCGTGACGCTGGCCAGACTGGTGCAGTCATAGAAGGCAAGGTTCCCCATGCTTGTGACGCTTTGGGGAATCGTGACGCTAATCAGGCTGGAGCAGGACTGAAATACCTGGTAACCGATGCTGGTGACGCCGTGGGGGATCGTGACGCTGGTAACGTTGGATTGACCGTAAAACGCATAGTTCCCGATGCTGTTGACAGGCAGGCCATTGATGAAAGCGGGGATGACCACCGCGCCACCGGCACCGGTATATCCGGTGATGGTGATCACACCGTTATTCGAGGTGTAGGTGTAGGGTGGCGGCGGAATCACCACGGTCAATGCCGCAACACTGCTGGTGATACTGCCGTAGGCGTTGGTGACAACGACGGAGTAGTTACCGCCATCGCTGGACTGCACGGCGGAGATGGTCAGATTTGTCGTGGTTACTCCAGAGATGCTGCCGCCGTTGACCAGATTCGTTCCGTCTTTACGCCATTGGTAAACCAACGGGGCACTCCCGCTAGCGGTCACGTTAAAGATGGCGGAATCACCTTCGACACGGCTGAGGCTAACAGGCTGGGTGGCTATCTGGGGCACGTCAGGAACAAAGTTTACCTGATCAAGAAACGCTTTGCCACGCGCCACATATTCTATGAAATTAACCCAGCGAATAGTATGGACGCCGGCGGCGATACGATAGGTCTGCTGCGTCCAGTTGGTTGCGCTCTGACCTTGCAAGCTCGAGTCGATGTAGAAGCTGAACTGGCTGGTGCCAATCAAGATGTCGGACTCCAATCTCCACCAGAAAGCAAGCGTTCCCGGGCCGGTTACCGTTGTTTGCATCCATGCCTGGTGCCAGGCTGTGCTGCCACCGGAAATGCCGGAATACGCTGCATCCTCACCATCGTGGGCGTCAGGCACCGGTCCGAGTAGCTTTTGGAATTCGTAGCCAGTATTCCCGCCAGTAAACCAAGCCAGGCTATTGTCTGTGGCCTCCGCCAAGGACGGCGACGGCTTGATGACGGTAACCAAGACGGATCGGCTATCAACCGAGCCATACGGGTTCGTGACCCGCGCCCAGTATGTCATGTTGGTAGTGGTGGGCAGAGTGATATAGGAAGCGTTGGTGGCTTCAGCGACAGGCTGGGAAATGTCGCCGCTGGCTCCCAGATACCATTGGTATGCAAAGGGGGCCGGCCCGGTCACGTTCACCGTGAGCGTTGTGTTTCCAATGCTGAATATCGTCACCGGGATCGGTTGAAGCGTGATGATCGGCAGATTTGGACTGCTGGCTGCGATTAACGCCACACTGTGGCTATTGCCTGCCGCCACGGCTACCACGTTGCTTAAATTTGCCGGAGTGTTTGTCATAATACCGGCACTCCACTCGATAACGGTTTGATCCGCCCGCAACGCCATGCAGTGATAAGGACCCGCTGCCAACGCCATTACGGCGCCTAAACGAGCAGGCACAACGGAATCGCCTCCCCACGCGACCACCGTGCCATCGGCTTGTAGCGCGAGCGCATGATTTCCACCGGCAGCAATGGTGACCACGTTCTGTAAGCCAGGCGGCACATAAATAGGCAGGAGGTTGCTCGAAAGATCAAAGTATCGCCCCCACGCGACCACCGTGCCATCGGCCCTTAGCGCCAGACTATGCACATCTCCTGCCGCCACGGCCACCACGTTGCTTAGGCCGGCGGGCACAGTGGTTTGCCCGTTGTCGTTGTCGCCCCACGCAACAACGATGCCATTTGCCAGCAACGCCAAAGTGTGATCTCCACCCGCCGCCACGGCCACCACGTTGCTTAGGCCCGCGGGCACGGAGTAGTTGCCGCCCCAACTGACCACGGTTCCATCAGAGCGCAAAGCCACACTGTGGTCCCACCCAGTGGCGATAGCCACGGCATTGTTTAATGAAACATCTTTTTGGCCATAGTCGCCATTATCCCAGGCAGTAACACCTCCATCATTACGCAAGGCCAAGGCATGATTGGCACCTGCCGCTATCGCCACAACATTATACAAATTTGCTGGCACAGCCGTTTCGCTGAAATAGTCCCAGGCAACAACGGTTCCACCCAAGATGCCGGCCTGCGAACTGTTCACGATTAAAGCAGCGTTTGAACTTACCGTTGTTCCCCACGGATTGTTCACCACCACTGAATACTGTCCGCCACTGTTGGCTTGGACATTGATGGCGCAGATGACGTTGGTCGCTGAAGTGATATTTGTTCCATTGACCCGCCATTGATAGGTCATCGGCCCAGGCCCACTGACGGCTACGGTAAACAAAACGAGGCTTCCCGGCGAGGCGGTGCGACCAACCGGTTGGGAGATGACTGCGGGATAAACAACATCCCATATCGCCACTGGAAACCCGGCAAATGTCGCGCCCCAGCCGGTTGCTCCGGCGAGGCGATAGATGGTCACTTCGTTGGCTTCATTGAACACATAAGAGCTAATGGTTGGCGCATTCCCCCAAAAATAGAGCCCTTTGAGCTTGGTGCAGGACGCGAAAGCATACTGTCCGAGATTGGTGACGCTACTTGGAATCATGACGCTGGTCAGGCTGTCGCAGTAAGAAAACATGCCATAGGCAATACGGGTGAGGTTGGTGCTGATCGTGACGCTGGTCAGGCTGGTGCAAGATGAGGACGCAAAGTCGCCAATGTTGGTGATACTATTGGGAATCACCATGCTGGTAATGCTGCTGCAACCATTGAAAGCATATGCCCCGATGCTAACAATGCTGTTGGGGATCGTAATGCTGGTCAGGGTGCTCCTCATGTCGAAGGTTCTTTCGCCAATGCGGGTGACCGGCAAGCCATTGATCGTGTCAGGGATGACCAGATCACCTCCGGAACCCATGTATTTGCTGATGGTGATCGTGCCGTTGTTGATCGAGTAGGCGTAGTGGGTAGCTGGATCCCATAACGTGGCGGGAGCACCACCAAAGTTGGTTCCCCAACCAGTGGTGTCAGCCAAATAATAAACAGTTGCATAGGGGGCACCGGCGAAAATTGAAGCCCCCCCGGCACTTGGAGCATTTCCCTGAAAATAGACAGCTCCGAGATAACTCAACGGTTGGATTATGCTACTGTTGGCAAACGCATAGTCTCCGATGCTCGTGACGCTGCTTGGGATGGTGACGCTGTTTATTTTGGGGACCCCACCCATAGGAACCGCAAATGCACTGTTCCCAATGCTGGTGACCGGTATGCCCTCGATGGTTGCGGGGATAATCACCGTGCCTCCGGAACCGGTATATCCTGTGATGGTGACGGCCCCGTTATTGATCGTATAATTGAATTGGGCTTGCACCGCCACTGGCATTACCAGCAGGAGCAGGAGCAGTTTGAGAGCTTTCATAATCGGTTTGTAAATTTTGCACCTCGGTCGGTTTGGCTCATATTTTAATTCTCCGCCGAGGGCAATCCACTGGTGCCGGCACGGAAGGCGATGTTCATGGGTTCGGAAATTTTGGGGTTCGCCGGCGAGCAGTTCCACGGGCATGCGCCGCAGTGGACGTATTTCTCACGGTCGAAAGCGGGCACGTCGTTTTCGTCGGGGTAAGCGCCATGCCCATCATGTCGGCAGCCTCGCCCACTTTGCCGCACGACAACTAATTGATAGATTGTTTTTTTTAGCCATGGCACCCCCTCCCGCCGGACGCCGCGATGCGGTTAACAAAATGAACCAAGGTATGGATTGACCCCTGCTCGAGGGCAACGGTTAATCCCCTGGATTAAGGGTGGTGTGCGCTTTCCGCCGAAGGCAGCGGTTGGAGATGCGAACGATAATATGGTCGAACCCCTTTTACGACTCATCACATGGTAGATGGCCCCGGGATATTCAACGCGCAATTGCCGTGGCATGGTGGAAATTTACATCGTTTCCTCTAAATGGCCAAGTCATTGTCATAGTTTGACCCCTTTTCTGCTCCTTTTTTTCGGTGAAAGTTGTGGACCGACTGTATCATGTTGCTGTTCCATTTTTCTAACCTGCTCAGGGAAATCATCGGCCACATTCTTGGTTTCGTTCCGATCTATGCCGAGTCGGTAGAGCTCGGATT
>CAIYYI010000295.1 GCA_903930345.1 uncultured Verrucomicrobiota bacterium | reverse complement strand
GAATCCCGCCCCCGCGCAGCCTCTGCCCCGGGCGCTGCTCTCCCAAATAGATCTGCTCACCCCGAATGAGACGGAGGCGGAACTGCTGACCGGCATCCGGGTGCGCCAGCCCGCCTCGGACATCCGGGCGGCGCGGGCCTTGCGCGCGCAGGGGGTGGGCACGGTGATCCTCACCCTTGGTGCCCGGGGAGCTCTGGTAGCCACCAGCGAGGGGGAGGAACTGGTGCCGGGTTTCAAGGTGAAAGCCGTGGACACCACCGCTGCCGGAGATGTTTTTAATGGCGCGCTGGCCGTGGCATTGGGGGAAGGCCAGCCGCTGGTGGCCGCCACCCGGTTTGCCTGCGCCGCCGCCGCCCTATCAGTGACCCGCCTGGGGGCGCAACCCTCGGCCCCGACGCGAAAAGAGATTGATGCGCAAGTGCGACAGGGGAAGGGTTGAGGTTGGGGAAAACCTGAATCCTTGAATGGTTAACCGCGAATGGACGAATGAACGCTAATGCCGAACCGTTTCATAACCTTCATCCCCGGTTTTTATTCGCGTCAATTGGTGAATTCGCGGTTGAAAATCTGCCGTTTCTATGGGGACTGACGAATGCGCACGCTCACCCGCAGCGGAAGGAGACTTTCTTGATCATCTCGCTGCCAAAGGCGTGCTGGAGCCGCTCTTTGATCTCGCGGCGGCGGAAGCGCACAATCTCCGCCAGCCAGACGCTGCTGTCCACGCGCACAAAGAGGGTGCCCCTGACCAGGCTGTCCGGCTGGGCGTGGGCGGTCAGCAGGGGGTCGATGAGGTTGTTCCACACCTTCACAATCTCCGCCTCCCCCCGCCGGGATTCCATGCGCAGGTTTTTCAGGAGCTGGGGCAGCACTGCGCCGGCGGCTTTCTCCGACGACCGCCGCATCCGCTCCTCGCTCTCCAGATTGATGCCGCGGAACTGGGCGAGCGCCCGCACCCGTGCGGCGTCGGGGTCCGAGCCGGTGGAGAAGTGGCGGTTGGCGGTTTTAAAGCCGGGCTTCATGGCTGGAGCGGTTGCAGCGTGACCGGCCCGAGTAGGCCTGAGGCAAAGACCGGCCAATCCGCCGCGTTGAACGGCTTGTAGTCAATGTTGACGAGGTTGATGTCGTGGAAATTCCGCCACACGATTTGGCGGCGGTCCAGGTCGCGGATGCGGTTGGCGGAAAGGTTCGTCACCTCCACCTCCAGCACGTTTTCGCCGGGCAGCAACCGCTCCGCCCGCACCCGGAACGGCGGCAGCACCACTGTGCCCAGGTCCGCGCCGTTCAGGTACACGCGCGCGCTCTGGCCTACCGCCCCCAGATCCACCCAGCAGGCCCCGCGCACAGCGGCGGGGGCCGCAAAAGCCAGGCGATACCGGGCAGTGCCCCCAAACCGTTCCCAGTCCCCGCCCTGCGCGGTCCAGGAGCCCGGGCTGTTGACGGTAAAAGCAGGGGGCAGGACCGGCCCTCCGGCTACCGGGGTGACCCGCCAATTGCCGGTGAGCGGCAGCTCCTTCCCCGCCGGAGCTGAATCATCCCATGTCGGCAGGGCCGCCGGTGCGGCGGCCAGCAGCCGAATGAAGAGGGATTGGCCGGGCTCCAGGCTCAGGCGCACGCGGGAGCCTGCTTTGCTCGCAGTCACCGGCACGGTCCCGGCGCGGCCCGTCCACGGATCCATCAGCACCGCCACCTGGCCGGAACGGTTGAAGGTCACCGCCGTCTCCAGCCGGTTGCTGCGATTGGCCACGAAATAGACGGCCCCATTCTCCACGGTACGGCGAATGAAGCGCACCCCCGGCTGGTCCACCATGGTTTCGCGCCGGATCCCGGCGGCGGCCAGCACGGCTTCAAGCTCGCCCACGAACACCCGGCCGCGCCCCATCCGGGCCTGTTGGCAGCCGTCCGCCCGCGCCAGTTTCAGACGGCCCAGCAACGATTGAAACTCGCGCCGCCGTTCCGTCAGGTTGCCCTGGCCGGGGACATCCCCGGGCAGTGCCTCCACGAACAGAATCGAGGCCCCGTTTTCGGCCAGCGCGAGCATCTGCCGCAGGGTGGACACCGGCAGGAATTGGCAGCGCGGCACCAGCACGGCCTCGTAGCGACCGCCGGGAACGGTCAACGCCCCCGCTTCCTGGCGCACCGTGGCCAACTGGCGATCCGAAAGGTAATCAAAGGTGAAACCCCGGTTCCACAATTCACCGGCCACCCGGCCCATGGGCATGCCTTCAAACCAGCCCCGGCTGTGGACGGTCATCGGCTGCACCATGCCCTCCGGCTTTTGCCAGGTGTCATAGATGGGCCAGTAAACGAGCAGGTCGTTATCGGCGCGCCCGGCCTGCAGCAACGATTGGCAGCGGGCAATGTAGGCGTTGATGGCGGGCACATCGCGCCAGATGGCGTTGCGCGGATTCATTTGCGTGGCCGCGTAAAAGAGCCAGCCCGGCCAGCCCGCCTCGTCCGGCGAGTAGCAGGTGCCGTGATAAAACACATGGTTGACCCCGGCCACAAACAGGTCGTCCAGCAGCAGCTTGACATCCCCCAGCGTCTCCTGGAAATGCTCGCGCAGCCAGGTGCCGGTCTCATTGGAGACAAACCGGCGACCGGCCACATGGGAGGCGGAGGAGGCGAACTTGCAGATCAGCGGGTTGCGATCCTGGTGGAACATCTCCGTCTCGGGGCTGTCCACCAGGGCGTACAGATCCAGCAGGTTGGCAGGCGAGCCATGGGCCTCATTGCGGGTGAGCCAGCCGTGCTGGCGGGACCACGCCACCCACCGAGCCAGGGTCTGCTCCACCTGGATATCGGAAATGGTTTCCCGGTAATCGCACTTCACCCGGGCGGACCGCTCATCCGGCTGCCGGTTGAACAAGGCGGGCAGCTCCTGCTCCAGCCGGTAGCCCCGGCGGCGCGCGAATTCCTCGAACAAGGCCGGGCTCCAATCGTTGCGGTACTCGTAGCTGTCATGGTACATGGCCCGCAAATCCGACCAATCGCCGCCTTTGAAGGCCTCCTCAAACCATTCCAGATAGCGGTCCATGGCGGCGGGATGGAACAGGTTGAGCATGTGCCCCTGGCCGCCGGGGGCGGCGCGTTTGACCTTTTGCCCGGAGGGTTTTTGGGAGACGGCATACACCTGCCAGTCACCGGCGGGGGCCGTCCACGCGGCCAGTTGGCCCGCCCGTTGGAGGGCCAGCAGGTTGGTGGTTTGCCCATCCGGACCGAACGCCACGACCGCCTGCTGGGTGCCGCGCCCGAATGTGGCGGGCACCGTGGCACCGCCTTTCACCTGAGCCGTCGTGGGGACGACCGAGGCGTTGGCATCCTGGTCGGAGACGCGGGGACCGCCGAAGCACCAGCCGCTGCCGGTGGTCATATCCACATCCAGGCCCAGGCGTTTCGCCTCGTTCAGGGTGTGGCGCAGCATCGTCATCCATTCCGGGCCGAGGTAGGGCAGGGCGTTGCTCTCCCAGCCTTTGGCCCCGTAGATGGGGATGATGTGAACGCCGCCCAAACCCGCCTGTTGATAGCGGGTGAGTTCGCGGGTGATATTGGTGCGATCCACCGCGCTGGCCATCCACCACCAATAAGTCCAGGGCCGATGTTCCCGCTGGAGTTCCGGCCAGGGCGATGACGGCGCGGCGGTCAACCGGGCGGCCGCCCCCAGGAGCAGCACCAGGCCGAAGAGCAGAGTCAAAACATGTTTTTTCATGTGCAGCCCCCTTTTTATACAGCCAGACCAGGCTTTTGGCGACTCTCAAACAGCTCTTTCGGGCTGAACTTCAAAAAACAAGCTTCACTCACCCGGCCAAAGCCAGTAAGGTGACCCCGAAATCCGCTTCCCCGGCCTCATGGCTGAGGTGTTCGGAGAAGCTTGAACCGGATATTTTGCCATGAAAAAACTGATCACTCTGCTTGCCGCCGCCGCCGTCTTGGCCCTCACCCTCGCCGCCCAGGCTGCGGACACCCGTTGCTACGAAATGCGCACCTATTACGCGGCCCCGGGCAAGCTCGCGGATTTGCAGGCGCGCTTCCGCGACCACACCTGCAAACTCTTCGAGAAGCATGGCATGGTGAACGTGGGCTATTGGGTGCCCTTGGACAATGCCGAGAACAAGCTGGTCTATCTGCTGGCCTACCCCAGCCGCGAGGCGCGGGAGGTGGCTTGGAAAGCCTTCGGGGCCGACCCCGCCTGGCAGGCGGCCCGCAAGGCCTCCGAAGCCAATGGCAAACTGGTGACCAAGGCCGACGTGCAATTCCTGCAAGCCACGGATTTCTCGCCGGAGATCAAACCCTCAACCGCGGCGGCGAACCGGGTCTTCGAGCTGCGCCAATACACCGCCACCCCGGGGCAACTGGACGCGCTGCTGGGCCGCTTCCGCAACCACACCTGCAAACTCTTCGAAAAGCACGGCATGACGAACTTTGGCTACTGGACGCCGGCCCCCAAGGAGAAGGGGGCGGAGAACATGCTGGTTTACCTGCTGATCCACCAGAGCCGCGCGGCGGCCACCAACTCCTTTGCCGCATTCCGTGCCGACCCCGCCTGGATGGATGCCCGCAAGGCGTCCGAGGAGAAAGCGGGCGGTTCGCTGACGGTGAAGGACGGGGTGAAATCCGAGTACCTGACCGCCACCGATTTTTCCGCCACCCGGTAACCCCAGGGGGGATTGAGAGCATCACAGCCCGGCCAACACCGGTTCGCTGACCAGTTCCGGCCCGCGTTGCAGGAATTCCTCCGCGCGTTCGCGGGCGGTCTCCAGCGTGGGCGCACTGCCGACGGCGGAGTTGAACTGGTGGCCGAACTTGAAGTTGACCGCGAAATACTTGGTGAACATCTTCAGGCGGCGGATGGCCACGGGGGGCTCGAAGTCCTCCACACAATATTCCCAGAAGCGTCCCCACACCTGCGCGTGATCCACCGTCAGCGGCTGATCCCAGGCGGCGAAAATCCACGGGCGCGCCACCGCCATGCGGCCGATCATGATGGCGGCCACCGGCCGGAGGTGCTCCGCCAGGCTGGTCACTGCCGCCGGGCTCACTAGGTCGCCATTGGCTACGAGCGGCAGCCGGGTGAGGGAGGCGGCCCAGGGAAACAACTCGTGCTGCACCCGGCGGCGGAATTTATCCTCGAAAAACCGGGCGTGCAAAATGAGGGCGTCCACCCCGGCCTCCTCCAGGAAACGCACGCGCTCCGCAAAGCGGGTTTGCCAATCGGGCTGCTGGCGGCCAAAGCGGATTTTCGCCGTCAATATCCCGGACCAATGTCGCCGGGCGGCGAGCACCACGGAGCGCAGGTCGGCCTCGTTTTCGAACAGGGCGCTGCCGGCCTCGTGCCTGCGGATGGCGGGGGCGTCGCAGGCGAGGTTCAAATCCACCGCCTCCACACCGTGATCCGCCATGCGCGGCAGGATGCGGTCCACGGGATCGCCGGCGCGGGCCATGAGCTGGAAGAAAACGAATCCCTCCTGTGGCCGGCGGCGGAGCCAGGGCGAACGCTGGAAATCCTCCCCGAGCACCTGGCGGGCGGCGAGCATCTCCGTCCACAGCGCGCCGCACCCGCCAAAATCAGCGACCAGGCGGCGGAAAGCGCTATGGGTGTACCCCGCCAGCGGGGCACAGAAACGGGCCGGCGCAAAGCGGCGCTGGCGGATAAGGCATTCGTCAAACATGGGCATCCGCCGGAACGGCGCCCGGCGGCGGCAGCAGGGTGGAAGAAGCGGCGGAGGGAAGCCAGAAAAAACCGCCCGGGGCGGAAACCCCGGGCGGTGCGCCAAGCGGACGGCTGGATCGCGCGGGGCTAATCCCCGGCGTTGATGCGGTAGAAGCGGTGGAGCTGGCCGTTGAGCGGGTGGGTCACCGTCAGGGTGGCACCCGTCGCGGTCTGCGCCGCGCCCACCGCCGTCCAGTTGGTGTCGCCCAACTGCGGTGTGTACTCCACCTGGTAGCGTTTGCCGGGCACCGTGTTGAAGGTGAGGCGGGCCTCGCCATTGGTGATCACCACCTGGCCGGAGGCAAACTGGGGGGCCTCGGCCACGATGACAGCAAATGCGTTGGTGGCGCTGAGCGCGGGCACCCCATCATCCACCGCGCGCAGCAGGAACTGGTTGGTGCCCACGGCCGGTTTGCCCGGGGTCCACTGGAGGGCGCCATTGGTGCCCACGGTGGCCCCCGCCGGGGCGGTCAGGAGGGAGAGGGTGAGGTTTTGCCGGGGCAAATCCGGATCCGTCACCGTCACCGCCAGGGAGAGTTTCTGCCCCAGCAGCAGGGTCAGGTTGGTGAGGGTGCCAATCACCGGAGCGCGGTTGTGCTCCATCACCTGGATGTAGAAGACCATCCGCGAGGAGGCGGGCGGGATGGCCCCATCCGTTGCCGCCACCGCCACCTCATGGGCAATCCCCCCATCCAACTCCGTGGGCAGCCAGGCTAACCGCCCAGTCTCGCCATCAAGGGTGGCTCCGTTGGGCCCCTCCTCCAGCGTGTAGGTGAGGGTGTTCCCGTCGGGGTCAACGGCGGAGACAAACACCACAAACTCCACGCCTTCGATGCCGGACTGATCCGCGAGGGCATTGAAGATGGGGGCATGATTGACCCCGGTGTCGGGCACGGTGATCTGGAAGGATGCCGTGCTGTGTTCCGCCGGAGAACCGCTGTCGGTCACACGGATGGTCACGGTATGCTGGCCAATCAGATTGGCGAGCCAGCGGAAGCTTCCGTTCGTGGGGTTGAGGGTGGCGCCCGCCGGGCCCGCCAGGAGGTCATAGACCAAGTATTGGGGCGGCTGGTCCGCATCCATCGCCGCCACCGTGAAGGCCACGGTCTCACCCACCTGGGCCACCAGGTTGGAGAGCGGGGTAATGGTGGGCGGGGTGTTGGCCCCACCCCCGGTCAGGTTGGGCGCGCCGGGTGTGGCCGAGGACAAAGCCTGGACGTTGGCGGAACCATCCGGGTATCGGCCATTCACGCCGTCGCGGGCCTGCGGTCCAAAGGTGATCAAATCCGCCAGCACCCCGTTGGGGTCGAACAGGCCGATGGCCTCGCCACTGCGGCTGAGCCGGAAGTTGACATGCAGGGCCCCGCTGCCCGTGTTCAGGGTGGCGGCATTATCCGCCCAGACCAGCAGGTGGCCAAACGCCGGGATGGCATAACCGGACGGGATGCGGAACTGGTTCCAGTTGGTCGCATTATCTGTGAGGTGCCAACCGGTGAGATCGACCGCCTCATCCCCCGCGTTGTACAGCTCGAACCAATCCTCAAACAGGCTGTTGGGCGGCTGGGCCACCAAGCTGGTGTTGTCGGACATCCACTCGTTGACCCGCACGATGACCGGGCGGATGGCGGGGTTGTTGGTTTGACCGGGGGAGGGGAAGTCAAAGCGGCGGCGGCGGGCGGCCTGGCCATCCGGGAAGGCACCAAAGGTGCGATTGCCCCAGGTGTTCTTCCAGTCGAGGTAATCGAGCACTTTCGGGGTGTCATTCAGGAGCATGACCAGGGCCACGGAGCCGTTGGTGCCCGCCAGGCGGAAGCTGGTGTGGAGCTGGTTGGGGGCGCTTTCATTGGTTTCACCATCCGCCCAGATCACCAGGAACTGCTGGGCTGGCACCACGGTGCCCGCAGGGATGAGGAACCGGGTCAGGTTGGTGTAATTGTCGGTGAGGTAGAGGCCGCCCAGATCCACCGCGTTGGTGGAGCTGTTGTGGATTTCCATCCACGGCTCGGGCTCACCCAGGTTATCCACCGTGCCGAGCACCGGCCCGGGAGCCACTTCATTCAGCCAGACTGGCGGCAGGGCCGGATAGACCTGTGAGCCGGAGTTGACGGTGCCCGGGGTTTGGAAGACCGGCCGCACGTTCACCTTGGGCTGGTAAAGGCTGCCGAAGCGGAGGGTCAGTGTGCTCAGGTTGGTGGTGGGCAGGTACCAGAAGCTGAGCGTGTTGATTCCATTGGGGATGTTCATCTCCAGAATGAGGTTGTTGACGGTGCTGCCCGCGTTGGTGAACACCAAATGCATGCTGCTGCGTCCGGATCGGGCGGCGTTGGTGGAAATGTGCGACTGGAAACCGTACGTGGACTGGTTGGTCCAGACGCCGCCATTGGTTGTGTACAGGAAGGCGTTTTCAAAGCTGCCGTCGGGTACCAGGTTCGTTCCCACGCCGGGCACGCTCCCGGCCACCATGGAGAGGTCATCCAGGTAAACGTCGCCCGCCAGGTCGGGATAGAGAATCAGCTTCTTCGCCAGGGCGGCCCCTGTGATGTTGCCGGTGAACGTGGCAAAGCGCCAACCGGAGGAATCGCTCCAATTAGCCACGCGGGTGTTGTCCTGTTTCAGGTCAACCACTTGCAGGGAGGCACCGCTGCCGTTGGCCGAATCGGGCCAGGGGGCGGTGGAATCGTAGCGCACCTCGTTCACCACCTCCTCCTGCCCAGCCGCACCCGGCCGCAGGAGCGTGAGTATCTCCCCGTTGTTCTGGAGTGAGCCCGGATATTCGTCAAACGCGGCAACGCCCGGGAAGGTGGCGGTGAAGACCTCGCGATTTTTCACCAGCACCAGATAGTTCGTGGGTGTGAGCACCGTCCCGGGAGGGAAGGTGTAATCCAGCCCCTCAATGCGCCAGTAAGAGAGGTCGTAGGTGGTGTTGGTGGAGGTGTTGTAAAGCTCCACATAGCCGGCTTCCGGCACCACCGGATTGTACATGATCTCGCTGAGCTTCACCGTCCCCTGTGGCGGCCGGGGCTGCCCGGTGAAGAGCACATCCACGGTCTTGCTGGCGCCGCTGACCGGGAGGTCGCGCAGGTCCAGCCCCGCAACGGTGAGCGAGTTGCTGGCGGCGCTGACGGGATACAGGAGCATCCAATTGTTCAGTGCGGTCCAGGTGACCGGCCAGGCGACGCCGTTGACGGTGATGGTCTTGACCGTGACGGGGGCAATGCCGCGCAGGACGATGTTGTTATTATTGGTGGCATAGCCATTGGTGGGGCTCTGGATCGCAAACGCGGAGTTCACCGCCGCCAACTGGCTTTGCAGGAACACGCGCCGCTCGGCAAACCAGGTCTTGACCGCATCCGGGGCCACGAGCGTCTGACCATCGCACCGGTTCACGCCGTTATCGACCAATGACTTGTATCTGGCATCCATGGCGGGATTCGCGACGCCGGCCAGGAGCGGCCCATTCACCGCATCCTCCACCGCGCGAAAGTAGGCGCGGCGGAACGGCGGGTGGTTGTACATGGCCAGCACCACCGGATCATCCGCAGTGAAGAGTGGGCCGTTGCTGGCCAGATACTGGCTGCCAAAAGAACCCTGCAGCGGCGAGACCAGCATCAGCCAATCCAGGTCGAAGGGATAGATGACCCAGCGCCCGCCGTCGGGTTTGAACATGTACATGTTCTTGCCAATGATGTGGCCCCAACTGTCAAAGTTGTTGACGATGTGTTCGAAAGCGAACACGCGCATCCACTGCTCAATGTCCGCCTGTCCTTCCACCAGGGCGGTGTACGCCGGACTGTTGGTGGCATTGGCGGCGTCCACCAGCTTGAGGAGGTTGCTGTAATCAAGCGCGGAGGTGCCGGCGCGGGTCAGCCAGGTCCAGCGGTAGCGGGAGACCTTGTTGGCGCCCGAGCTGGGATAGGTGACCAACCGCGGCATGGGATCCGCCAGGCGGTTGCCGCTGTCATCATATTCAAAGCTGCGGTCGATCTTGTAAAACTCCCCCTTCGGGTTGGCGGGTTCCCACGTTTCCACGTACTCGCTGCCGGGCTGGAACACCGCCTCGAATACCCCGTCGCGCTGGAGGTCCGTGACCCCGTTCACATGCAGCCGGATGAAATGGCGGTAGCTGTAGGGCAGCCGCATGCCGGCGGCGATGGTGTAAGCCATCTGCTCCTGCACCGCTGTGTTCTCGCCGCCGTGCCCGCCGGGCCAGTCCAGCACCAGGGCCGTGCCGCCTAGGAAGAGGTCGTCCGCCGGGAACTCAATGGAGTAGCCGCAACGGTTGCCCGCCGGGGTGTTGAAGCCGGGGGCAATGTAAGGGCTGCCCGCAAAGAGCGCCTTGAGGTTGTAAACCGCCCGGGTGTTGCCCAGCACGAAGGTCACATCATTCGGGGTGTTGTTCAGCTTGTGGCGGCTGGACCAGGTGTTGAACGTTTTGGCCGTCATCCACAGGCGGTAGAGCGGAAAATTCCCGGCCGGAGTGGTGTCGCCGAACCGCACTAGGCACTCCCGGATGGGGGCATCGGCCGGGTAACGGCTGACAGCCCCCTGCGGATCGCTTGCCTCCACATGGAAGGCCGCCAGGAAGCCCGCATTCAGGCCGGGCATGGTGGCGCTGTAGATGCCGTCGCCGGCCAGGGCATCGCCGCCGGTGCCATCGTCAAGCATGGTGACAGACGCCAGATTGGTACCCGGATCAACCCGGTAGTTCAGCACCAGGGAGGCGATGCCTTCCGCGTCATGCGCCCGGGCCGTCACCACCACGGGTTCATTGGCGGCCGGCACCAGCGGGGCGTGCGCCACCTCGTAAACTGCCGGGGCGGCGTTGAGCACGCGGCGGCTGTTGGTCGCACCCGGTGTGCCGGCATTGGCTGGCACAGGCAGGCGCACCCCGCCCTCCAGGTAACAGCCGCGGAGACGGACCACAAGTTCGGGATCCCCCTTCAGCCAACGCGCCTTGAACCGGATGGTGGCCGTCTGGTTGCCCGTCAGCGCGGAGGTCAGACCGGAACGCACCCGGTTCATCTGGTTATCCCCGCGATCCACCGCCCGGAGGTGCAGACAACCGCTGTTATCAACGCCCCCGGTGGCATCCCAGCCGGTCTGGTCCAACGTGCCCTCGCCCACCCAGCCGGAAGCGCTGGTCGTAAAGGAGCCGTTGGAGGCCACCAGCGAGTTGGTGGCGGTGAGCACTTCCACATCATCCAGCAGCCACTCGCCAGCCCCCTGCGGGAGAACCTGGAGTTGGTCGGCCGCCGCAGTGATGCCGTTGTCCACCAGGCCGCTGATCGTGAACGAGGTCCAGGGCGCTTTGGCGGTCTCATCGCTGTCCGCCCAGTTGGCGGCCAGGCGGTTGTCAGCGGCGGGATCCACCAGTTCCAGGCTGCTGCCGCCCGCATCGCTCCACTGGCCCCAGCGGCCGCCGTTGCGGTAGGCCACCTCATCCACCACCACCCACGTCCAATTCGAGGAACCGGGAAACAGGTTGGTGCCGGGCACGACCAGTTTGGCCGATGCCAGCGCCTTGGGGGAGGCCGCCAACAGGGCGTTCTCCAGCGGCATGGCCAGTGCCACCCGCTCACCCGCATTGGCCAGGCTGCCACTGAAGCCGCCGAACGTGTTGGCCGCCGTGAGCCCCGGGTAATTCGTCATCAGGTGTTCCGGGTTGGGCCCCACCACCACAAATCCCCCGGCCGACAGCACGGCGTTGGTGGGGAAGGTGTACTGGATGCCATCAAAGAAAGTCCAGCCCCCCAGACAAATGGTGTTGGTGCCCCGGTTGTGCAGCTCCACAAACTCGTCCTCGGCATTGCCGGAGAGGGGCCGGAACATGATCTCGTTGATAACCACATCGCGGATCAGGCGCGCGGCATTGTTCGTGCCCGGAGTGCGGCTCACCAGCTCATGAAACGCCACCGCGCCATCCGGGGAACGGCCGATTGAAATCCCGGGCGCGCCGCCCTCAAACCGCACCAGGTCGAGCACCCGTCCACCGGTCGCATCGCGCAGGAACATGGCCTCGCCCTTGGCGCTCAGGTTGAAGCCCATCTGCGTCTCGGTGAAGGCCAGGGCCTGGCCGGGATTCAGCAGGGTGCCGTCCGGGATGCGGAACTTGTTGGTGTCCCCGCGGTCGCTCAGCCAGCAGCCGGACAGGTCGGCCGCCCGGGTGCCCCGGTTATACAGCTCGACGAAGTCCACCAGGGGGACATCGCTGTTGGCGAGGAACTCATTCACCACCACCTGGCTGAGTGGGTCCAGCAAGATGGCATCCGCCCGGCTGGGTGATCCGCCCGGCTGCCCGCTGATCCCCCAGGCTTCGGGATTATCCTGGCCCAGGGAAGGCCGGCGCAACACCAGTGAGTGGCCGTTGCCATCGGCGGCCTCCGGCCAGGGTTCGCGTGTGCCGTAGTTGACCTCCAGGAAAATGGCGTCCGAAGGGTTGCGCAACCGGACCCGCCCGCCATTGTTGGGGAGGGAGTTGGTGTATGGCCCTAGCACACCGGAAATGCCATAGTGCGCCTGCACATCCGCCGGGGTGCGGGCCACCACCAGGTAGCCTCCGCCGGGCACCACCGTGTTCGTGGGGAACCAATAATCAACATCCCCGGACAACCGGTACCCGCTCAGATCCTCAGGGGTGCCAGCGCTGTTGTAGAGCTCAACAAATTCCAGGTCGTTGGAGCCGGGCACGAACGGATTGTACATGATCTCAGAGATCACCAAGGGCGTGCGGCGGCTGGCCTGCCCCAGCGGCTCCACATTGAATTCCGGCAGCGCTGCCGCCGGGGCCGTCGGCAACAGGGCAAAATCCCGGAAAACCGCCCGGGTGGTGAGGCTGTTGTTGTGGCTGGACACTGCCAAACCAAAGTAAAGGGTCGTCGGCAGGTCGATGTCCACACTGCTGAGCTGGCTCCAGCGCTGCCCGTCATAGCTCGCGTAACCTGAGAACGTGGCCCCGGCCCGGCGCAGCCGCAGCCAGGTGTAAGGGTAGTTCACTGGGTGCCGTCCGGAGAGCGTGGCGGTGGCGTTGGTGACCGTGCGGGTTTGGAAATAGATGCCGCTGGAGCCCGGGGTGGCCATCACGCTGGCAAACCGGGCGCCCACAGTGAGGTTTTCCCGCGCCACCAGACCGGCCTCCGCCCAAAGATCGGACAATTCCAAACTCTCCAACCGCACCACAAAATCAAAGTCCCCGGTGAAGGTCTGGTAGGCGAACTGGAACTGGTCGTTGGTCCCACCCAGATCCGCCCCGCCGCCGGTGATTTGAAATCCGGTGGACACCGCCTCAACGGATCCCGCCGGAGCAGCCCCCCCGATGGCCACCGGCACATAGTTGCCCGCGACAAACACCGTCTGGGTGGAGGCCAGGGTGTTGCCAGCCACCGAAATATCCTGGATCCCCGCAATGGCCAGCGTGTACGCGGCTTCGGGAATCAGGGGTGGCACGCTCAGAATAACACCGTTCTGCGTGGTGTTGAAGATCGCGCCCTGCACGGCGACCGCCCCGGCGGGCCCGGTGAGGGTGTAATTGGCCGTGTTGGTGGCGGTGCCGCCGGTCACCCGTTCGGTGAAAAGCACCTGCACCTGGGAAGCCACCGGCGATTGGGCGGAGAGCAGGGCGGGGGCCAGGGTGTCCGCATTGACCGTCAGGGTGACCACCGCGCTGGTGACGCTGTAATTGACGTTGCTGACCACGTTGGCCGCCACCACCCGGAAGGTCGTGCCATTGTCAGCCAGCGGAATGGAGGTCAGCACGAGGGTGCTGTTCGTGGCCCCAGCCAGAGCCTGGGCATTACGATACCACTGGAGGGTCGGGGTGGGAAAGCCGCGCGTGCCGACCGACAGCGTGGCGGAGAGTGACTCTGTGGCCACCGTGTTGACGGGTTGATTGGTGATGGCCACCGGCATCTGGGTGGCAGGAAACACGAGGGACGAGGCCGTGATCGACGGCAGCCCGCTGGCCTTGATCAGGATGTAGTCCACATCGTATTCCGCCTGGCCGCTGTTGCTGGTGGATGCCAGCCCGGCAAAACCGGTCCGTTCGGTGCGCAACGGGGTATAGTCAAAAACATACTGCCAGCCGACTGGCTCCGGCGTGGTGCCGTCGGCCAGCCAGATTTTGCCAAAGGCATCGTTCGCGCCGCCCTCCGCCGCCGCATTGACCTCATGCCGCATGCGCAGCCAGTACCAGACCCCGGTCTGCCAGGTGAACACCTGTTCCGTTCCCCACCCGCGTTTGTCATCCAGCATCGCCATGCGCACGGCGGTGTTGTTGCGGAAGTGGTAGTTGATGCCGGTGCTGGAGGCATCCACCACGGTGGACGGTCCGCCGCGCGGGCCGTCGCCTGAGCCGTACGAGGTCACCCGCATGCGCACCAGCACCTCCTGCACCGCGCTGTTGTAGGCCGCCCCCTCATACAGCAGGTGGTTCGGGTCGCCCGCGCCCACGCCCATGTGCAGGATGCCGCCGTTGACGCTATAGACGCTGGCCCCACGCACCGCCCACCCCGACTGCAGGCTGGTCCCCTCAAAATCATCCTGGTAGCCATTGACAACGGTCCCCCAATCCGCTGGCACCAAGGATTGGGCATTTGATTGGAAGATACTTCCCGCAAGGGAGATAGCCAAGATGGCGATCAGCCTCAGAAGCAATGATTGGTGGTTCAGCATAAGGTTATCCTGTTTGTAACAATTCAAACGGCGCATGGCCAGCATAAAAACGAGTTTACGGAGCAGGTTCCGCGCCAGGCCCGCCCATCCCGGTACCGGAAAAAATCGGGTTTGGCCGCCATGACAGGCTTGCCATCGGGCCGGGTCTCACGTAACACTTTCACCCTCAAGCCAGCACTATTTTAGCAAAACTATGAACCAGCCATCCCAATCCGTCGCTGAGGGTGCCACCCGGCGGCAGTTCCTCCAAACTTCCACCGCCCTGGCCGCCGGAGCGGCTGTAGCCGGTTTGGCCCGTCCTGGTTACACCCAGGAAAGCAACACCCTCAAAGTCGCGCTCGTCGGCTGCGGGGGGCGCGGCACTGGGGCGGCGGCCCAGGCGCTGTCCACGCCCGGCCCGGTCAAACTTGTGGCCATGGCCGATGTGTTTGAAGCGCGCCTGGAGCGGAGCCACAAGAACCTCTCCGAGCGCCTGGCGGATAAGATGGATGTCCCTGCGGAGCGGCGGTTTACCGGGCTGGACGCCTACCGACACGCCATTGAGGCGGTGGGGCCCGGCGGGGTGGTGCTGTTCGCCACCGCGCCCGCCTTCCGGCCGCAGCACTTTGAGTATGCCGTCCAGCGGGGGTGCCACTGTTTTGTGGAAAAATCCTTCGCGGTGGATGGCCCGGGAATCCGGCGGTTTTTGCAGGCGGGCGAGCTGGCCAAACAGAAGAATCTGAAAGTGGCCGGCGGCCTGATGTGCCGCCACAACAGCCCGTTGGAGGCGGCCATCCAGCAGATCCACGATGGGCTCATTGGCGATGTGATCACCTGCTGGGCCTATCGGATGCACGGGCCGGTGGGGATGAGTGCCCGCCAGCCGGGCCAGAGCGAGCTGGCCCACCAGATCGCCAATTACAGCAATTTCACCTGGCTCAATGGCAGCTTCATCGTCGATTGGCTCATCCACAACATCGACGTCTGCTGCTGGGTGAAAAACACCTGGCCGGAATCCGTCCAGGGCATGGGCGGACGCCAGGTGCGCAAGGATCCCGACCAGCTCTTCGACCACTATGCCGCCGAGTACTCCTTCCCGGATGGCACCCGGCTGTTCGCCCAGGGGCGGCACATCACCAAGTGCTTTGATTTCTTTGGCAGCGTCATCCACGGCACCAAGGGGTGCGCGGTGCTGGGCGAGGGCATTCCGAAACCGCGCCTCTTCAAGGGCCACAAACCCCTCCCGGAAAACCTGCTCTGGCAGTACAAGGGCACGGAGAGCGATCCCTACCAGAACGAGCACAACCTGTTCTTTGATGCCATCCGTACCGACAAGCCGTATAACGAGGCCGAGCGGTGCGCCAAATCGTGCCTGACCGCCATCTGCGGCCGCATCGCCTGCGAGACCGGCAGCGTGGTCACCTACGAGCAGGCCCTGAACTCGCAAGTCTCGTTGGCCCCGGGCCTGGATCAGCTCACGATGGACGCCCCCGCCCCGGTGCGGGCGGATGCCAGCGGCCAGTACCCCATCGCCATGCCCGGGACGCAGACGGTGCCGCGGATTTGACCCCGGCGCATTTCCGGCTTTCAACCGTCCTTATGCGCGGGCAGAGTGGCCCGCACGATGGCTTTTCTGTTCGAGGTCGTTTTCGAGGATGACGGCTTGTTGGTGGTCAACAAGCCGGCCGATCTCGTCTGTCATCCCACCAAGACGGACGCGATGTCCAGCCTGATCAGCCGGGCGCGCCTCCACCTGGGGGAGTCTTCGCATCCCCAACTGGTCAACCGGCTGGATCGGGAGACCAGCGGCCTGGTCCTGATTGCCAAGACCGCTCCGGCCGCGCGGGAATTGCGCCGCGTCATGGAAGCCCGTGAGATCGGCAAGGAATACCTGGCGCTGGTGCATGGCCATCCGGGGGCGGATACCGGCATCATCGAGGCCAGCCTGGGCCCGGCGGTCAACAGCGCCGTGGCCATCAAAAGCGGGGTCTGTGCCACCGGGGCGCCCGCCCGCACGGATTACCAGGTGGAGGAGCGCCTGGTGCGGGCGGAGGGGGCCTTTGCCTGCCTGCGGGTGCGGCCCCACACCGGCCGCAAACACCAGATCCGGATTCACCTGGCGCACGTGGGCCATCCCATCGTGGGGGATAAAATCTACGGGCCGGACGAGCAGTTGTACCTGGAGTTTGTGACGCACCGGCTGACGCCGGAGCGGCAGCGTTTGCTGCTGCTGCCCTGCCAGGCGTTGCATGCGGAGCGGCTGCGCCTGGTCTGGCAGGGGCAGGAGCGGGAATTTCTGGCCGCCCCGGAGCCCTGGTTCACCGCCTTTCGACGGGGAGACAGGCTGCCTGCCGAGGGTGACGATCACCGGGAAAAACAGGACCGCGAGAACCCCTGACCAGGCTCTGACACCCCTCCCATGCGCACGCGCCTTAAAGTTGCCCTGCTGGTGGAGACCTCCAACTGGAAAACCGGTTTCGGAAGCTGATTGGCCGCACGCCGCACGAGGAAATCCTGCGCATCCAGTTCAACCGCGTGCGCCAGTTGCTGACCGAGACGGATCTTTCGCTGGCGGCCATCGCGGAGCGGGCGGGCTTCCGGCATGTGGAATACCTGAGCGTGGCCTTCAAGCGGGCGTTCGGGCAGCCGCCCAGCCGGTACCGCGCCGTCAACCGGCGTTGACCGGGCGCGGTAAAAAAACTCAAGTTAAAAGCGCAAAGTCTCATGGTCCCGGGCGGCTGGATGGTCTATGGTGGCGGGAGAACACCTTATTGCCAACCGTGAAAGAACATGAAGAAAATCAACGTCGGCATCGTCGGCCTCGGCTTCGGGGCGGAATTCATCCCCCTCTGGCAGAAGCTCCCCTTCACCCGCTGCGCCGCCATCTGCCAGCGCAACCCGGAAAAGCTCAACGCCGTGGGGGATTACTTCGGGGTGGAGCGGCGGCACACCGATTTCAAGCAGTTGCTCGCTGACCCGGAGGTGGACGCCGTGCACATCAACTCCCCCATCCCGGACCATGCCTGGATGTCGATCGCCGCGCTCAAGGCCGGCAAGCACGTGGCCTGCACCGTGCCAATGGCCACCAGCATCGCCGACTGCAAAAAGATCGTGGACCTGGTGCGGCAGACCGGCCTCCGGTACATGATGATGGAGACGGTGGTCTATGCCCGCGAATACCTGTTCATGAAGGATCTGCTGGACCGGGGCGAACTTGGCAAGCTGCAGTTCGTGCAGGCCAGCCACCAGCAGGACATGGATGGCTGGCCCAACTACTGGCCCGGACTGCCGCCGATGTGGTATGCCACCCACTGCGTGGGGCCGGTTGCCGGCCTGATCGGCCAACCGGCGGAGTACGTGAGCTGCTTCGGCTCCGGCACCATCCGCCGGGAACTCATCCCGTGCTATGGGTCACCCTTTGCGGTCGAGACCGCCCACGTCAAGTTCCGGGGCAGCGATGTGAGCGCGCGGATCATCCGCAGCCTCTTTGACACCGCGCGGCAGTACCGCGAGAGCATTGATGTCTATGGCACCAAAAAGTCCGTGGAATGGCCGCTGGTGGAGCACGAGCCGCTGATCATCCACACCGCCAAGCGGCCGGAGCCGAAGATTCCCAAGCCGGTGAAGTGCCCGGACTTTGCCCGGCGGCTGCCCAAGGGCATTGCCCGGTACACGACCCAGGGCGTCTATGACGCCAGCAAGAAGACGCACCTGAGCTTCACCCAGGGCAGCGGCCACGGGGGCAGCCACCCGCATCTGGCCCACGAGTTTGCCCGGGCACTGGCGGAGGACCGGGAGCCGTTCCCGAACGCCGTCCAGTCCGCCAACTGGACCTGCGTGGGCCTCTGCGCGCACCAGTCCGCCCTCAAGGGCGGCGCGCTGGTCAAACTGCCGCCCTTCACCCTCTGAGATCCCATGAAGCCAAGCCTTCACCGTCCGTTCCCGGCCAGCCGGCGCAGCTTTCTGAAAGCCATCCTGGCGGCCGGCTCCGCCCCGCTGGTGGTGCCCGCCCGCGTGCTGGGGGCAGCCGGTCCGGCCCCTTCGGGCAAGATTAATCTGGGCGTCATCGGCGTGGGCGCCCAGGGCACCAGCGATATGACGGGTTTCCTGGCCCAGCCGGATGTCCGCGTGGCTGCCATCTGCGATGTGAATCAGCGGAGCCTCGACAACGCCCGCAAGCTCATCGCCGCCAAATACGGGAAGGATGAGGTGCGGCAATACCGGGACTTTCGCGAGCTGAACGCGGATCCCGCCCTCGATGCCGTCCTCCTGGCCCTGCCGTTCCACTGGCACAGCATCCCGGCCCTGGACGCCATCGCCCATGGGAAACACCTCTACCACGAGAAGCCGATGGCCCTCTCGTTCGAGGAGGGGCGGCGCGTTCGGGCCGCGGTGCGTAAGCGCGGCGTGGTGTTCCAGTTCGGCACGCAGCAGCGCTCGGAAAACAAGTTCCGCTGGGCCTGCGAGCTGGCGCTCAACGGCCGCCTCGGCAAGCTGCGGGAGATCCGGGTCTCTGCCCCCGGCGGCATCACCAGCCCGCTCTGGCCGGAGCAGCCGGTGCCCGCCCATGTGGATTGGGACCGCTGGGTCGGGCCGGCCGCCCTGACCCCGTTCCACGATGCGAAGCTGAAGCGGGCCAACCACGAGAACATGGCCAACTTTTCGCTGGGCATGATCGCCTGCTGGGGCATCCACCACCTGGATATCGCCCAGTGGGGCAACGGCGCGGATGCCACCGGGCCGGTCTCCGTCCAGGGCGAGGGCCAGTTTCCCAGGGAGGGGAGCTGCGATGCCATCCTGGGGTGGCGGGTGCGCTACGAGTTCGCTCAGGGCGCCCCGATCGTGTTTGTGCAGGACGGCACGGAGGGCTTTGACCACGGGATCCGGTTCATCGGTGAAGCCGGCTGGGCGCACGTGCGCCGGGGCGACCTCAAGGCTTCGTCCGACGGCCTCCTGGCCGATCCGCAGAACCAGTGCGGCGCAATGCCGGTCCGGCTGCCGGTCAGCAACCACCACACCCGGAACTTCCTGGACGCCATCAAAAACCGCACCCGCCCGATCTGCGACATTGAGACGGCGATGCGTTCCGACACGCTCTGCCAGCTCGGCCACATTGCGGTGCGCCAGGCGCGCAAGCTCCAGTGGGATCCGCAGGCGGAGCGCTTCGTCAACGACGAGGCCGCCAACGGGATGCTCCAGCCCCGGCCATTCCGGAGCGAGTGGCGGCTGCCGAAAGTTGGGTGATATTCCCGAGTCAACTTGGTTGAAGCAGGGCAGTGACCGGCCAGCGCGCACAAGCATCCGGTTTGGCCACATTTGCCCCCCTGCCCCGGATGTCGCGCAACTGTCGGAAGGGGGATTTTTGCAACAAGCGATCTCGGGTTATGACCGCGACCGTGAAGCCATGTGTTGCCTTAAAGCGGCCATTTGGCATGTGCTTCGTGCATGGCAGCGTTCCCTTCGGGAGCGGGAAATCTGGCGCGGCCCATCGCTTCAAAATTGTTCCCGAAGGGGATTGCAAAACCACCCAAAACGGCGCGAGAGTAGCCTCGGTGGATTTGAACGGCGCGCTGGACAAAACAGTTGCGGGGATTGTCGCAGGCATTGGCCTCGAACATGCAGGCTGGCCCGTCGCCTTTGCCAACGACATTGATCGCGACCAGCGGCAGATGTAGAATACTGGTATGAATCGAATTACGATTGATCCGGAGCAGTGTGGGGGTCGCCCCTGCATCCGGGGCATGCGCATCCGCGTTATTGACGTGCTGGATCTGCTGGGGAATGGCCTGACCCCCCAGGAGGTGTTGGAGGAGTTGCCGGACCTTGAACCCGAAGACGTTAGGGCCTGCTTTCAGTACGCCAGCCGCAAACTCAACCACCCAGTCTTGGTCCCCGTATGATTTGGGTGGACGCCCACTTGTCGCCGGCCCTGGCAAAATGGATCACTGCGGAATTTGGCGAAGAAGCTCAGTCCGTGCGTGATGTTGGGCTCCGCCATGCCAAGGACCAGGACATCTTCGCTGCCGCCCGGCAGGCGGATGCCATCGTCATGACCAAGGACGAGGATTTTGTGGAGATGGTTGTCCGTGCTGAGAGAGGCTGTCGTCCAACACATCGGCATGGTCTTCCGCGCCGGGGCGCCGTTTCCCTCATCTGACAACCTTGAAGGCTGGGCATTGGCCTGGGAACAAGCGGTTGAAGGTGTGCCCGATTTCCGCCTCTCCGTTCGGCTGTTGCGAACAGGCATCGACTTCGTCAAAGCTGGCGGAGACGATCCCGGAGTCCTGCTCGCGCTAACTTCACCTGAACGTGCGATTCTGGAACAGGCGCTTGGGCTTGCTGCAAAAGCCGCTGCCAAAATGACGTGAAGCGAGTGAATGACACACCAACTGCACAGGACTAATCTGGTAACAGCCTGACCCGAAGATCCGTTACGAGGGCAACGGGCAGGACTATACCTATGCCCGCAAACTCGATGACGCTCCCAGCAGCCGGGAGGCGGACATTGCCCTCAATATTATCACCACTGCGGCCGACCTCACCCAATGGCTCGCCGTGTTGCGCATGGCGGCGCAGGCGGAGTTGAAAAAGGACGCCGCATCAGCCACTGATTTTTGAATCAGGACTCCAGAACTCCTGACATAGAGTCGTGAGAAAGTGAGGAAATAGGGCAAATCTGGGGATTCTCGTTTTGGGGGGTGCGGACCCAAATGTGTCCGCATTTTTGAAAATCATGTATGCTCGCCCGGTATGGGCCCGGAACCAAACGATGATCTGTTTCCAGAAGCACGGAACACGGAAGCGCTACGACTGATCAACGACCGCTGCCTGATCAGAACCCAGGAGGGTCACCGCGTGGTCATGGTCTCAGGGATCATCCTGAGCCAGTATTCGCTGAGCGACCGCATGTCCGAGGCATTTGCCATGGTGAGCCTGGTTGACATGGTTGACCAAGGCTGGGCCAACCAGGTTGAGGTGGCGCGAGCATTTGGCTGCACAACCCGCACCGTACGCCGACAGTATCGCCGGTTTGAAACGGGCGGACTGGCTGCGCTGGGACGCGGTGCGGGCTTTCCGCGCGGAATCTCTCGCCTGGACCATTCGCGACGCCAGACGGTGGAGCGTCTCAAAGCCCAAGGGGTTGGACAGCGTGAGATTGCCAGACGGCTCGGCGTCAGCGAGAAATCCGTGCGCAAAATGCTGCGACGTCTGGGATGGAAACCGACCCCGCCCACGCAGGCCGAACTGCCTTTGGAAGCAGGGGCTGCTGCGGACCCAAATATGTCCGCTTTTGCATCAACCGCCACCGGATCTGCTCTGCCAGCGTCAGCGCCGGGTGCGGACCCAAATGTGTCCGCTTTTGGTCCCGCGAGCAACGCCAGCAGCCTGCCCAGCCACGACACGGACCCGATGGATCGGGGTGCCGACCGGCTGCTGGCGCGTTTGGGATTGTTGGAGGATGCGGCCCCGTTGTTCGGTTCGGCCCTGGCCCTTCCACGGGCGGGCGTCCTCCTGTCATTGCCCGCCCTGGTTGCCACCGGGGTCTTCGCCTGCGCGCAAACAACCTATGGCAGCTTGGGGCCTGCTTTTTACGGGTTGCGCACCAGCTTGCTGACGCTGTTGCTCATGGCACTCTGGCGCATCAAACGCCCGGAGGGCCTCAAGGAACACTCACCCCGGGACCTGGGGCGCGTGCTGGGTTTGGACCGGGCACCCGAGGTCAAAACGCTGCGGCGCAAGCTGTCTCAATTGGCGGCGGTGAAACGGGCCGTCCAGTTCGGCCAGGCGCTGGCAAAGGAGCGGGTCGCCCAGCGGGGGGCGGCCTTGGGCTTCCTTTATGTGGACGGCCACGTGCGGGTCTATCATGGGCAACACACGCTTCCCAAAGCCCATGTGGCCCGCCTGCGCATCTCGATGCCGGCCACCTCGGATTACTGGGTCAACGATGTGGCTGGCGATCCGCTGTTTGTGGTCACCGCCGAGGCCAACGCCGGTCTGGTGAAAATGTTGCCCCCGATTCTTGCCCAGGTGCGCGACCTCTTGGGCAAGCGCCCCCTGACGGTCGTCTTTGATCGTGGCGGCTACAGACCGGCGCTCTTCCAGCAAATGCTGGCGGCGGGTTTTGGTCTGTTGACGTATCGCAAGGGACGCTATCGGCGGATCCCCCGCCAGCGATTCAAGAAATGCTCCTTCCAGCATGACGGACAGACCGTTGCCTATGTGCTGGCCGATCAGGAGGTGCGGCTGCTCAAGGGCCGGCTGCGGCTGCGGCAGGTCACCCGGCTGATGGAGAATGGACATCAGACGCCGATCCTGACCTCCCGGCGCGATTTGCCTGCCGCCCAGGTGGCGCATCGGATGTTCAACCGTTGGCGGCAGGAAAACTTCTTCAAATACCTGCGCGAGGAATACGCGCTGGACGCGCTGGTTGAGTACGGCGCGGTGCCGGACGATCCGACCCGCGAAGTGCCCAATCCGGTGTGGTCCGCCTTGGACACCCGGCTCCGCCAAACCCGCGCTTGCGTCGACCGCCTCCAATCCGAGTATGGGTTGGAAGCCATCACCAACCTGGAGCAGCAACGCCGGACCATGCGCGGGTTCAAGACCGCGCATGGTAAGCTGGCCCCGGAACGCAAACACCTCAGCAATCTGGTCAAAATGGTGGCCTACCAGGCCGAGAGCGATCTGTTCCGGTTGGTCGCCCCTCATTACCGCCGGGCCGATGACGAAGGTCGAACGCTGATTCAATCGGCCCTGGCCAGCGCGGCTGATCTTGAGGCAACTCAAAGCGAGTTGCGAATCACCCTGGCCCCACAGAGTTCTCCGCACCGCACACGCGCAATCGCCGCGCTTTGCGATCAGTTAAACCAAATGAAAACCATCTTCCCGGGCTCCCAGTTGCAGCTCCACTATGCCGTTAAAATGTCCGATTGAGCCAAAAAGCGGACATTTTCAATCGCCCTATGTCAGGAGTTCTGGAGTCCGGGTCCCCATGTGTCGCGATGTTTCAGGCCACCGCCCGCGGTGTTCGGAAGACCGCTCAACCAGTTCCGGGTGATCTGGATTTTTGTTTCTCTGAGAGAATAGATCAGATGATCCTCAGCAAGACCTCCAGCGAGGTTTGCATCGAAATCGAGGTGGATGATGTTTTGGTCGATCACGTTTTCAGTGCCATCAAAAATTCCAATCCCACCTGCCATCTCTCCCATGCGGCGCGGGAGGTTCTGCTCCGTCTTGAATTGCTGAAGACGCCCCACGGCGTTGGTCCAGTTGGCGTAGCCATGCCACTCCGTGGCCAGCCAAGATAGATTTCCCATATCCAGGCCGATAACATTGCGCTGGATCAGCATTCTCGTGGTCCTGTTGGCGCTGATCGCCTTGATTTTTCCGCCCAACCACTCTCCGGTTTCGTGTCCTGACAAGAAAATGCAATCCTCAATCACCATGTTGCCGCGTAGTTTTCAAAACAGGAATATTTTGTAGTTAGCAAAACAGGACATGTTCATTTTTGGCGATTGGTGAAAAGGAGGACAGGTTTCTCTTTGACGTTGGGAGGGGCGGCCAGGACGGAATGGTGGCCTGAGGGATGGAGGCACAAAACCACTTTGGTGCCCGGAGGGCGTTCAATGCGCAAGCGTTGCGGGCCGATGGGAACGCGGCCATCGGTACCGGTTTTCACCGTGGTTCGAACACTCCAAACATAAGGCCACCAAGGGCATCGAGGGGCTGGTCGGAGGACAGAGCGTTGTTCTTTTTCAGCTAGGTCCCAAGCGTCCTGGGGGATCATGCGCAGCTCGCGGTGGATTTCATGGGCGTTGCGATGGAGACGCAAAGCGTCGATGTGGGTGTTGGCCTCATCGATCTCCGTAATCTGTTCGCTGGTGAAATAGGGCGGGAGTCGGCCCTGCCAGAATTGATGTTCGCGCTCGATTTTTCCTTTGGCCTGGGGCGTTGGGGCATAAAGGAAGCTGATGTCGTAGAACTTGAGCGCCGCGCCAAGTTGGGTGAGTGCCTCGGGATTCTTGGTGAAGAAAATGGCGTGATAATCAACGTAGATTTGCAGCGGGCGTCCGTAGGCCAGGAAAGCGATCGGGAGGAAATCGAGGTAGGACAGGAGGAGTTCACGGCCATAGATTTTGGAGGCGACGAAGAGTCGGCTGCAGTCGTCGATCATATTGAGCATGGGGAAATCCAGCGTTGATGGGGGAAACCAGCAATGGGGTGAGGCGTCCAATTGCCAGAGTTCGCCGATCTGGGAGCGCTGCCAACGACGCACCGGGGCATGCGGGCGTTTGGCCGGGGTGGCATGGGCGCAATCATGCTCCATCGCCCAGCGCCTCACCTGGGCACGGTCGAGCTTGAAGGCGTGCAGTCTCAGGACTTCCGAGGCCGTGAAGCTGTAGGAGCAAGGAGGCTGGCAACGAAGACGTTTGTTAAGGATGTGTATGACAGGCTCGGGCCAGGTGGCGGAGTGGTCACCGCCGGAGGTTCCCGGGATCCAAGAGCCCACTTTCTTTTGGGCGCAAGCGTGGAGATATTCGGTGGACAATGAGTAGAAGCGGCTGCGAGACAGGTCGAGTTGCTCGGCCGCTTCGCTGGCTGTCAGGGCCTGCTGCCGGAAGCGAGCCAACACATGACGGATGAAAGCTGGCGCGTGACGATTGGATAATTGCTGATGCTTTTCAAGAGCACAGCTTCCACCTTCCACCTCCCCCCGCCCAGCCCTTTCGTCGGCCTTCGCTACGCTCAGGCCTTCTCAAGGGCTGGGCGG
>CAIYYI010000294.1 GCA_903930345.1 uncultured Verrucomicrobiota bacterium | reverse complement strand
GGGGTGTACATTCTTGGCCGGGATTCCCTCAGCAATGTGGTGCAAGGCAACTTGATCGGCACCGATGCTTCCGGATTGCTGGCCTTGGGAAACAGCACCAATGGCATCACGATCAGCGATGCTTCCTATTGCGTGATCGGGGGGACGAACGCCACGCAGCGGAACATCATTTCTGGAAATGGCCAAAGCGGGGTTTATCTGCTGGGTTCCGCTTCCAAGCAAAACCAGATCATTGGGAATTTCATCGGACTCAATCGCCTTGGAAACAACGTGATCAGCAATCTGGCGGACGGGGTGACCATCAATCGTTCGCGGACCAACCAAGTGGGTGGCATCCTGCTCGGACAAGGCAATGTGATTTCCGGCAATAATGAGCGTGGCATTGCCATTGCCTTGAACGCGTTTGGGAACCTGGTTCAAGGCAATTGGATCGGTTTGGACGCCACCGGAACCAACATCTTTGGCAACCGGTATGCCGGCATCGGCTTGTTGAACTGCACTTCCAACCTGGTGGGAGGTTCTGTTCCCGCAGCCCGGAATGTGATCGCTGGCAATCGCCAGAGCGGCATCAGCCTCTCAGCCGCGACCAATTCAGTGGTGGTCGGAAATTGGATTGGCGTGGATATCACCGGCACACGGGCGCTCAGCAATCTGTTTCATGGCATTTCGATTGTCGGCGGTGTTTCCAACCAGGTGGGGGGCGTTTTCTCCGGGGAAGGCAATTTGGTTTCGGGCAACGTTCAGAACGGCGTTTACCTCGGCGCTGGCACCATTGAAACCCGTGTGCGCCAAAATCTGATCGGAACCGACTGGCAGGGGAAAGTCGCCATCTCCAACGGCTTCTGCGGGGTGCAGGTGGACAACGGGCAAAGGAATTGGATTGGCGGTTTCAAAACAGGCGAAGGCAACTTGATTTCCGGCAATTCCCAGAACGGTGTTTATCTGATCGGGACCAATGCGACATTGAACCGGGTGTCCGGCAATAAAATCGGCACGACTGCTTCTGGTCTTCAAGTGCTGGGGAATGGCTATTCCGGTCTTGGCGTTGAGAATGCTTCATCCAATACAGTGGGTGGACTTGAGCCGGGGGCTGGCAATCTGATTTCCGGCAACTATGACAACGGGATTTATCTTCTCAGTGCCGGTGCTTCCAACAATGTCATTGCCGGGAATCTGCTTGGTCTGAACCTCGCCGGGGATGGGGCCTTGCCCAATCAGCTTTGCGGCCTGCAGGTGTTTGGCGCGGGTAACAACACGATCGGCGGCACCAATGCCCTGGCTCGGAACCTGATTTCCGGCAATGCACGGGTGGGGTTAGTTATTCGGGATGGCGGTGCCAACCAGAACATTGTGTGCGGCAATTTCATCGGGCTCAAGGCGGATGGTGTGGGTGCCCTGGGCAATGGGCAACATGGCATTGAGATCGCCAATCTGGCGGCCAACAACGTCATTGGTTTGCCCGGGGGCCTGGGGGGCAATCGGATCGCCTACGCTTTGACGCCGGGCTACGATGGGGTCCGGGTTCGGGATGGGTGCATTGGCAATCGCGTGCGTGCCAATAGCATTTTCAAAAATGCGGATTTATCTATCGATTTTGGCAATACCGGCATGAATCCCAACCAGCCTTGGAGTGGCTCTTCCATCAGCCCCAATCTGGCCAATTACCCGGTGATCACCTCTGCCAGCGGCCGGTATCGGATTGAGGTGAGGGGGGCCATGACCAATGTGGCCTCCCAGGTTTATACGCTGGATTTCTTCGCCGGGCCTGACCCGGGCGTGGGCGGCGGCGGGGAGGCTCGCCAGTGGATTGGAGCTGCGGCGGTGACCACCGATGGTTCAGGACGCGCTGATTTCACACTTTTACTCACCAACCTGACCCCTTTTACCGGTTTCCTCAGTGTCACCGCCATTGATGGCTCCGGTAACACCTCAGAAGTCTCCCCTTCCTTTGCCCAAGGCAGCAGTCCTTTGGCGGATCAGGATGGGGATGGGATCCCGGACGAATACGAGCTGGTGATGGGATGGAATCCTCTCTCAGCGAGTGATGCGACCCAGGATGCGGATAGCGATGGAATGAGCAATCGTGGCGAATTCAAGTCGGGCACCAATCCGTTTGACGCCGCTGATGTGTTTCGCATTGTGAATGCGGTGCATACCCGCGTTTCCAGCCGCTTTTCCTACCCCACGGTGTTGGGAAAATATTATGCGATCGAAAATGCCCCCTTGCCGGCGGGTCCTTGGACAGCATTAGCCACCAATATCGTGGGCACCGGCAATGTGCATGATTTCACCAACCAGGTGGGCTTTGCTTCTGGCACACGAATTTATCGTGTGAAGTCCAATTAAGAAACCGCCATGCCGATGAAGCCGACCACCCCAATGCCGAATCATCCGCTGATTACCAGACTGTCTGGGCAACTGCGGGTGTGGCTGGGCTTGGGTTGCCTGCTCTTGACCCTGGCTGGGGGAGGATCGCTTTCGGCCCAGGTGGTGCGGCCCCTCCAAACCACCGGACCCGCGACCAACCGGGTGTGCTTTCTGTTCCTGGCCGAAGGTTACACCGCAGATCAGCAGCAACAGTTTTTTGCGGATGCCACGAACCTGTTCAGCCGGTTTCTGGCGGCGGAGCCTTTTGCCAGGTATCAGGGTTACTTCAATGCCGACGCATGCTTTGTGGTTTCCCAGCAGACTGGTTCGGATCATCCCAGCCAGTCCTACTACCGCAACACCTACTTTAACAGCACGTACGACAGTTATGGGAATTCCTCCCTGCTGACCATCCCCCCCAATGAGGTCGATCCGGTTTATGCCAATGGGCAAGGCAAGGTGGATGCCTTGGTGGCGACTTTTTCCCCCCGGCCAGACTTGGTCATTCTGCTGGTGAATGATGCGAATCCCGCCGGCTCAGAGCAGGGTGGGGTGGTGATGGTATCCCGCAGTGCCAGCCCCAATTTGCTGCTGCATGAGGCGGGTCACGGGCTGGCGAGGCTGGGGGATGAATATGAGCTGGCCATCTCCTTGGGAACCACCAACGAGGAGCCCAACACCACGCGGGAGACCCGCCCTGAATTCATCAAATGGAAGAGCTGGCTCACCCCGGATGTGCCCCTACCCACGCCGGAGACGGTCGATTATGAGGAGGTGGTGGGTTTGTTTGAGGGCGCGCATTACGAGTCCACCGGCTGGTACCGGCCGAAGTTGAATTGCCGGATGCGGCAGGTGAGCGAGCCCTTCTGCGAGGTCTGTCTGGAGGCGCTGGTGAAAGCGCTGAATCGCCGGGTGCGCACCCTGGATGGCTGGCAGCAGTCGGTGGCGGGAACCAATCTCTTGGATGACCATCGGGTCCTGCTCACCCTCAATCTGGTGCAACCTTCGGATCATCCGTTGGCCGTGCGATGGCTGGCCAATGGGGCTGCCCTGCCTGGCCAGACGAATCTTTCCCTGGCGTTTAATCCCTCCGGGTTTCCATCCGGACCCTTGCGGATCAGGGTGGAAACGCGGGATGACACACCGGTGGTGAGAACCGATGCGGAAAACGACTTGATGGACACCCAGGAATGGGGCTTTGCGGTCCAGTTGCCGCCTCCTGTGGTCCGGTTGTCATCGCGCCGCGGATCCGGGGCGTGGGGGGTGGAGGTCAGCGGCAATCGCTATGGCACTCTGCACTTGGAAACCACCACGAACCTGACGGTTTGGATACCCCTGACGAGCCATGATTTCACCTCCGGTTTGTTCCAGACGAATTGGCCAATCGCCACCCAGAGGCAATGGCAGGGCCTGAGGGCGCTCGTGGAGCCGCTCAAATAAACATGGTTTCCGGTGGGGTTGCGGTTGAACTTTCCGGCGCCATTTCCTACCATCGGCGCATGTCTGATGGATTTGGTCCTGCAATCGACGCCACCACGCGCTACTGCGCGGTTTATGGTTTCCCCATCCGGCATTCCGCTTCCCCAGCCATGCAGAATGCCGGGCTGGCCATGCTCAATCTCAATTGGCGCTACCTTGCGTTCGAAGTCCACCCCGACCATTTGCAAAAGGCCATTGAGGGCGCGCGCGCCATGAAATTCCTGGGCCTCAACCTCACGGTGCCCCACAAGCTTCTGGCCCTGGGAATGGTGGATGAGCTGGATGAATCAGGGCGCATCTGGGGCGCGGTGAACACTCTGCGCTTCGAGGCGCGCAATGGGGCCGGTGAGTGGCGGCCGCTGGGTGAATTCTCCGGTGATATTCCCGAACCCATCCGTTGCCGGGGGTTCAATACGGATGCCGATGCCATCACCCGGTCCATCCAGGAAGACCTCGGCCTGCCGCTGGGCGGCACGCGAGTGCTGCTCCTGGGGGCGGGGGGGGCGGGGCGCACCGCCGCCCTCAAACTGGCCTGCGATGGGGTCAAGGAACTCTTCTTGGTCAACCGCACGCGCTGCAAGGCGGAGGAATTGGCGGTGGAAATCACCCGGCGTTATCCCGGGGTGGCGTGCCGTGTGGGCTATCCCACCGGCGGGGTGGACCTGTTGTTAAACGCAACTTCGCTGGGGCTCAAACCGGGGGACGGGCTGCCGTTTGACACGCGGGAATTTGATCTTGGCCGGGCGGGCGCGGTTTACGACATGATTTATCGTCCAGCCGAAACCCCCTTGCTGGCTGCCGCTGCCCGGCAGGGGCGGCGTGTGGCCAACGGCATCGGGATGCTGCTGTATCAGGGGGCCAAAGCGCTTGAAATCTGGACGGGGCGTCCCGCCCCGGTGGCCGCCATGCGAACCGCTTTGGTGCATAACGTGTATGGAGGCACCCATTAATCCGCCCGGCTTATTCACGGGGCTGGAGGGTTCGCCTTTGTTCGCGGTGGCCATGTTTGATCCGGAGGTGTGGGCGGCGGTGCCTTTTCACTTCTGGTCGCTGGTGCTGTTTTTGTTCGGCACCATGGTGGGGAGTTTTCTCAATGTCTGCATCTACCGCCTGCCGCGCGGCGAAAGCGTGGTCTCGCCCCCATCCCACTGCCCGCACTGTGGCTATTCCATCCCTTGGTATCTCAATCTGCCGCTTTTCACCTGGTTGTACCTGCGCGCCCGGTGCGCCAATTGCCGGGCGCACATCTCAGCCCGCTATTTCGTTGTGGAGCTGATCACCGGGTTGTTGTTCCTCTTCAGTTGGTTGCGTCACGGCGGCTTTTCCCCGGGGTTGGCCTTGGTTTTCTGCCTGCTCCTGGCCGGTTTCATCGTGGCCTCGTGCATTGATCTGGAACATTTCATCATTCCCGATGCGATCACCTTTGGCGGCATGGGAGCGGGCTTCATCTGCTCCTTTCTGGTTCCTGCCCTTCACGGACGCAAGTCCGCCAGCGATGCCCTGGTGGATAGCGCGCTGGGCATGGTGGTGGGCGGGGGATTGGTCTATGCTGTGGTGCGCGGAGGCAAATTGTTGTTTGGTCGCCAGAAGATTGAGCTGAAGCCGGGCACCTTGATCGTGTTCACAGAGGATTTCGTGGCTTTCCCCGAGGAGAACGTGCCCTACGAGGATATCTTTTACCGCAAAAGTGACTGCATTCGATTCCACGCCCGGCGGCTGGAACTCCCCGACCGCTGTTTTCAGGAGGTGGATGTCCGGCTTTATCCGGACTGCCTCAAGGTGGAGCAGCAGGAGTTCAAGCCCGATGACGTCGGCCACATGGAGGCGGTGATTGACGACCAGATCACACTGCCGCGCGAAGCCATGGGGTTTGGGGATGTGCTATTCATGGCCGCCATCGGGGCTTTTCTCGGGTGGCCAGGCGTGATTTTTGCGCTGACCGGAAGTTCGATCATTGGCGCGGTCGTGGGGGTGGGACTGATTGTGACCGGCCAGCAACAGTGGTCCAGCCGCCTGCCCTACGGGCCGTTTATCGCCTTGGCGGCCACGATCTGGGTTTTCTACAGCGACGCTTTGGTTGCCCTGCTGTTCGGCCGTTAAGCCTTGCCCAACCCGCATTGCGCCTGTTGTCGCATGGCGTGATCCACCAAAACCAGGGCGGTCATTGCCTCCACCATCGGCACGGCCCGTGGCAGCACACAGGGGTCATGGCGCCCCCGGCCTTTCAGCGTGGTGTTGTGGTGATGGATATCCACCGTGGCCTGCTCCTGCATGACGGTGGCCACCGTCTTGAACGCGACGCGAAAATAAATGGTCTCCCCATTGGAGATGCCACCCTGGATGCCGCCGGAACGGTTGGTCAGGGTGCGGACCCGGCCGCCTTTCATGCGGAACAAATCGTTGTGCTGCGTGCCGGTGGCCAGGATGCCGTCAAATCCGGAGCCCACATCAAAGCCTTTGGCGGCGGGCAGGCTCAGCATGCCTTTGCCCAGGTCCGCTTCCAGGCGATCAAAGACCGGTTCACCCCAGCCGGGCGGCACACCCCGGGCGACGCCCACCACGATGCCCCCCACGCTGTCGCCCGCCCGGCGTGTCCGCTCGATCAGGCGAATCATCTTCGCCGCCGCCACCGGGTCGGGGCAGCGCACAATGTTGGCTTCCACGTCCCGCATTTGGACGGTTTCCGGATCGCCCTGCGCTTTGATTCTTTGCACCTGGCTGACATAGGCGAGCACCTCCACCCCAAACTTCTCGCGTAAAACCTTCTTGGCGATGGCCCCGGCGGCCACGCGACCAATGGTTTCCCGGGCGCTGGAGCGACCGCCCCCCTGCCAGTTGCGAAAGCCGTACTTGGCGGTATAGGTGTAATCCGCGTGGCTGGGCCGGAACTTGTCTGCCATCTCATTGTAGGCCTCCGACCGGGCATCCTCGTTTTTCACCCACAGGGAAATCGGGGTGCCCAGGGTTTTGCCCTCGAATACCCCGGAGAGGATTTGCACCGTGTCCGCCTCCTTGCGTGGGGTGACGATCTTTGACTGCCCCGGACGACGGCGATCCAAGTCGGGTTGGATGTCCGCTTCCGTCAGCGCCAATTGGGGAGGACAGCCATCCACCACCACGCCTACGCCGCCGCCATGGGATTCGCCCCAGGTGGTGATACAGAACAAATGGCCAAAGGTATTTGCCATGCCTTGATTATTACGGCAAAGCGGTGGGGCGTCAAATCCCGTTCCTGCGCCTCTGCTCGTGGACGACATCCGGTTAAAATCCAAAACGATGCCGAAGAGCAACAACCATGAGAACTCAGCCTCTGGGCGATTCAAAATCGGTGATCGTCGCACCCAGGTTGGATTTGGATAAGGAGCAATATTTATGAAATGAAATGAGAATAAGAATATATACTTGACGCTTTGAGGTTATTTCTGTATCAGGGGTTTAATCACTTGGCAGAGAAGTTGGCGTTGCCCACGGGAGCCAGTGGCTGCACTGTGGGTGTCATCTTCGCAGCGGCAGGCTGTGGCAGGCTTGCCATGACTTAAGTGGTTATTTTCTAAGCGACTCATGCTGATAGTCTTATGACTAATTACCACCACAGAAATGGATGGTTATGATCGAATTAACCCGTACGATCAAATATGAGGCAGATCGCGTCAAGGGCTTTGGTCGGGAGGTGATGAGTGTCCCCGGATGTGAGGCCCTCCAAAGCTGTATCCAATGCGGCACCTGTTCGGGAGTATGTCCCTTGAGCATCTACATGGATTTCTCACCGAGGCAGGTCATGGCCTTGACGCGGGCGGATTTCAAGAACGAGGTGTTAAAGAGCCACACCATCTGGCTGTGTGCCTCCTGTTATGCCTGCACCACCGAGTGCCCGCGTGAGATTCGGATCACCGACATCATGTATGAACTCAAGCAGCGGGCGATGAAAGAGGGTATATACCCGAAGAAATTCCCCATTCCCGTCCTGGCCCAGGAGTTCACCAAGATGGCGGTGAAGCATGGGCGTGTGACGGAAAACTACCTGGCCACCATCATGTTTCTCAAGACCAACGTCTTCGCGGCCCTGGGCATGTGGAAGCTTGGTTTGAAACTCATCCTGCGCGGCCGGTTTGCCTTCAAACTCGACTCCATCAAGCGCCGGGATGAATTGGCGCGGATGATGGGATCGGTGGAAAATGTCTCCATCGACACGCTCTCCAACCCCAAAACCAACGGCAAAACATCCCACCCCACCTCATGAAATACTCCTATTTTCCCGGTTGTTCCCTGAAAGGCTCGGGCCGGGCTTATGAGGAATCGCTGATTCCAGTGTTCCAAGCCCTGGGAATAGAGCTTGAGGAGCTTGACGATTGGAATTGCTGTGGCGCCACTGCCTACATGGCGGTGGACGAGGTCAAGGCCTGTGTCATGGCGGCCCGCAATCTGGCGATCGCCGAAAAGATGGGGCACCAGGAATTGGTGGCCCCGTGCAGTGCCTGTTATCTGGTGATGAACAAGACCAAGCATTATCTCAAAGAGTCACCCGCCATCCACCAGGTTGTCCAGCAGGCGTTGCAGACGGCCGAGTTGTCCTATTCAGGCAATGTTCCGGTCCGCCATCCACTCGATATCCTGGTGCAAACGGTGGGCCTGGATGCCGTCCGGCAGCGCGTGAAAAACCCGCTCAAAGGACTCAAGGTGGCTCCGTATTACGGGTGTCAGATCGTCCGGCCCTATGCAACCTTTGACGACCAGGTGAATCCGACCACCATGGATCGGCTGTTGGAAGCCCTGGGGGCCACCGTGGTCCGCTATCCCCTCAAGACCCGCTGCTGCGGCGGGAGCCTGACCGGCACCCTGCCGGAACCGGGGTTGCTCTGCACCTACATCCTGATCAAGGAGGCAGCGAAGCGGGGTGCTGACGTTATTTCGACCGTCTGCCCCCTGTGCCAGTTCAACCTGGACGCCTACCATGACAAGATCGCCGCGAAATGGGAACCCGTGTCGGTCCCGACGGTTTATTTCACCCAGTTGATGGGCCTGGCTTTCGGCCTGTCTCCCAAGGTGCTGGGGTTGCAGCGGAACATCGTTCCGCTGTCATGGACGGCGGCGCAACCGGTGGCGGTTTGAGCCATGAAAACGCAAGCAAACACCGCCAACCTTTTCGGGAGATAACCAGTCATGCAAATGGAAACCAAAGAGATTCGCATCGGCTTCTATGTCTGCCATTGCGGCAGCAACATCGCCAGCATGGTCGATTGCCCGGAGGTCGCCCGGTTTGCCGAGAAACTGCCCCACGTCGCCTTGTCGCGGGATTACAAATACATGTGCTCGGATCCCGGACAGGAGCTGATCCAGAGGGATATCAAGGAACATCATCTCAACCGCATTGTGGTGGCTTCCTGTTCCCCGTTGCTGCATGAGCACACCTTCCGAACGGCGGTGGAAAAGGGTGGTCTGAACCCGTTCCTGTTCCACATGGTCAACATCCGGGAGCATGATTCCTGGGTGCATACCGACCGCCAGGAAGCCACGGCGAAGGCCAAGGCGCTCTCCCGGGCGGCAATCCGCCGGGTGGTCCATCACAAGGTGCTGGAAACCAAGCAGGTCCCGATCCACCCCGAGGTGCTCGTGCTGGGCGGCGGCATCGCGGGCATTCACGCGGCCATGACGCTCGCCAACGCCGGCAAGAAAGTCTTTCTCGTTGAGCGCGAGGCCACCATCGGCGGCCATATGGCGCGGTTTGACAAAACCTTTCCCACGCTGGATTGCGCGGCCTGCATATTGACCCCCAAGATGTCGGCGGTGGGGGCGCATCCGAACATCACCCTCTGGTCCTACTCCGAGGTCACCAAAGTGGATGGGTTTGTGGGCAACTACCAAGTGACCGTCAAGCGGAAACCCCGCTACATCAATGAGGAGTTGTGCGTTGGCTGCATGGAATGCATCAAAACGTGCGTTTACAAGGAGCCCAAATTTGCCGATGAATTCAACGAGGGGTTGGGCAAGCGCAAGCCGATCTATGTCCCCTTCCCGCAAGCCACCCCGCAGGTGGTCCTGATTGATCCTGAAACGTGCCTGAACCTCAAGACCGGCAAGTGCAAAAAGACCTGCGTCGAAGCCTGTGCGGACCGGCAGGCCATCGACTTCACCCAGAAGGAGGAATTCAAGGAAATCAAGGTGGGCACGATCATTGTGGCCACCGGGTTCAAGCCCTTTGACGCCGAGCGGGTGCCGCAATACGGGTACGGGATCCACAAGAATGTGTACACCGCCCTGGAAGTGGAGCGCCTGGTCAACGCCTCCGGACCCACCGGTGGCGAGGTGATCATGCGCGACGGTCGAAAACCCGAGTCGGTGGGTATCATCCATTGTGTCGGCTCGCGCGACGCCAAGACCAACCGGTGGTGTTCGCGGGTTTGCTGCATGTATTCGCTCAAGCTGGCGCACCTGATCAAGGAACATACCGGTGCGGAAATTTACAACTTCTACATTGATATGCGCACTCCGGGCAAAGGCTACGATGAGTTTTACGAGAAGCTTTTGGACGAAGGTGTCCATTTCATCCGCGGCCGGGTGGGCGAGGTCACCGACTGGGCTTACACGAAGGAGGAGGAAGGCAAACTGGTCCTGCGGGTGGAGGACACACTGGCTGGCTTCGTCCGCCGCATCCCGGTCGATATGGTGGTGCTGGCGACCGGACTGGAGCCCCAGGCCGATGCCCAGAATGTGAGGCGCATGCTCAACATGAGCTGTGGCACCGAGGGTTTCTTCCTGGAGCGGCATCCCAAACTGGCGCCGGTGAGCACTTTCACGGAGGGCGTCTTCATCGCGGGTTGCTGCCAGGGTCCCAGGGATATTCCCGATACGGTTGCCCAGGCGGGTGCCGCCGCCGCCGAGGTGCTGGCCCTGATTGACAAGGGCCACGTTGATCTGGAGCCGAACACCGCCTATGTTCGCGAGGAGGATTGCTCGGGCTGCAAATCCTGCATCCCGCTGTGTCCCTACACGGCCATCGCGTTCATTGACGCCAGCTCCAAAGCCGCGATCAACGAGGCGCTCTGCAAGGGTTGCGGCACGTGTGTGGCGGCCTGTCCGTCCGGCTCCATTGTGCAAAATCTGTTCGAGGACGAGGAAATCTTCAACGAAATCGAGGGGGTGTTGGCCTATGACTAGACAGGATTGGCAGCCGCGCATCGTCGCGTTTTTCTGCAATTGGTGCACCTACACCGCCGCCGATCTGGCCGGGGTTTCACGGCTCAAGTACGCCGCCAATGTGCGCGTGATCCGCCTCATGTGTTCGGGCCGGGTGGACCCGCAATTCATCCTGGAAGCCCTGACCAAAGGCGCCGATGGGGTGTTGATCGGCGGATGTCATCCCAACGATTGCCATTACGCGGAAGGCAATTACAAGCTGCTGCGTCGTTACCAACTCCTCAAGCGCATGCTGAAGGATATGGGCATCGAGGAGGACCGTGTCCGCCTGGAGTGGATATCGGCCGCCGAGGGCGACAAGGTCAAGTGGGCTATCAACGATATGACCGCCAAAATCCAGGCGCTCGGGCCGCTGGGCATGCCCGCCAAATTCCAGAAATGGGACCAGGAAATGGAAGGTTTGGAACAGGCCATCAACGAAACCATGTCCAAGCAAGGGGAGGTTTGCCATGCCCATTAAACCGAAAGTCGCTTTCTACTGGTGCGCTTCCTGCGGCGGTTGCGAGGAGGCCATCGTGGACCTGGCCGAGGATATCCTTGCCGTCGTGGAGGCCGTTGAAATCGTCTTTTGGCCTTGCGCCATGGACTTCAAACGCGCGGACTTGGAGGCGATCCCCGATGGTGGCATCACCGTGACGTTTCTCAATGGTGCCATCCGTTCCACGGAACAGGAGGAAATGGCCCGCCTGCTCCGCCGGAAGAGCCAGTATCTGATTGCCTATGGCTCCTGCGCCCACCTGGGTGGCATCCCGAGCCTGGCCAACCAATTCTCCCGGGAGCAGATGTTCAAGTTTTACTTCGAGGAGGGGCCCACCACGGTGAACGATAAAAAGGTCCGCCCGCAATTGCAGACCCACATCAACGGTCACGATTTGCACCTGCCCGAACTGTGGAACGTCGTCCGCGCCCTTGATCAGGTGGTGGATGTTGATTATTACATTCCGGGTTGCCCCCCAACGCCCAAGTTGACCAAAAACGCGGTCGCAGCGGTCCTTGAGGGCAGGCTGCCGCCCAAGGGAACCGTTCTGGCGCCTGACACCGCCCTTTGTGACGAGTGTTTGCGCAAGGGGTCCAGACCAACGGATGTGAGCTTCACGGAGTTCAAGCGCCCGCATCAGGTGCTGATTGATCCGGAGAAATGCATGCTCGCCCAGGGTGTGGTCTGCATGGGACCGGCGACCCGGGCAGGTTGTGAGGCGCTGTGCGTCAATGGCAACATGCCCTGCACCGGCTGTCTCGGCCCCACCTCGCGCGTGCGCGACCAGGGTGCCAAAATCCTCTCCTCCCTATGTTCGAATATCGCCCCCAAAGAGGAGGCGGGCATTGACCTGGTCCTGGCTGGAATTCCTGACCCGGTCGGCACCTTTTATCGTTACGGGCTGGCGAAGTCTTTGCTGCGCCGCAAAACCAATCTGCCCCTGGAAGATAAGACACCATGAACCCCGCCACACAACAAACTTGGAACCAGGCCAGCCAACAGGCGAATGCCGCCTATATGGGAGAACGTCGTCAGGTGACGATTGATCCGATCACACGCTTGGAAGGCCATGGCAAAATTGACATCTTCCTCGATAAAAAGGGCGATGTGGAGCGGGCTTATCTCCAGATTCCCGAGATGCGGGGCTTTGAGGTGTTCAGCCTCGGGCGGCCCGCCGAGGATATGCCTCAGATCACCAGTCGCATCTGCGGCGTCTGCCCGACGGCCCATCATATGGCCGCCACGAAGGCTTTGGACGATCTTTACAAAGTCGAACCGACCAGCGCAGGCAGGAAAATCCGGGAACTCGTCTATAACGCCTTCATGTTTGAGGATCATGCCCTGCACGTTTACATCCTGGGCGGCCCCGACTTTATCGTCGGCCCCGACGCGCCTCCGGGCCTGCGCAATGTCGTGGGCGTCATCCAGAAGGTGGGTCTTGAAGTCGGCAAAAAGGTCATTTCCATGCGCCGCCGGGTGCGCGAGATGATCACGTATCTGGGGGGCAAGGTCATTCATCCCGTGCTGGGCTTGCCCGGCGGCGTGTCCCGGTCGTTGGCACCCGAGGATCTCCCCCGGTTCAAGGAGACGGCCAGGGATGCCCTTGAGTTTGCCCAGTTCACCCTCCAGGTGTTCAAGGATATCGTCCTGAAAAACCCGGAATACGTGAAGATGATCGTCTCCGAGGAATACACCCACAAGACCCATTACATGGGCCTGGTGGACCAGCACAACCGGGTGAATTTCTACGACGGTCTCCTGCGGGTCGTGGATCCCACGGGCAAGGAGTACGCCAAGTTTCCGGTGCGGCAATATCGGGACTACATTGCCGAACACGTCGAGCCCTGGAGCTATGTCAAGTTTTGCTATCTCAAGCCGTTGGGCTGGCAGGATTTCAAGGATGGCGAGGGGACGAGCCTGTATGCGGTGGCCCCGCTGGCGCGTTTGAACGCGGCCGAGGGCATGGCCACGCCCCTCGCCCAGCAGGCCTATGAGGAATACTTCAGGGTGCTGGGTGGCAAACCGGTGCATCACACGCTCGCCAATCATTACGCCCGGGTGGTTGAAATCATTCAGGCTGCGGAAACCATGGTCCAGCTCTGCGATGATCCGGAAATCACCAGCAAAAATGTCCGCACCTTGCCCACGCAAAAGCCGACTGTTGGCATCGGCGTGGTCGAGGCGCCCCGGGGCACGCTTTTCCATCATTTCGAGACCGACGACAACGGCCTGATCACCAAAGCCAATCTGATTGTCGCCACCCAGAACAACGCCGCGCGCATTGCCATGAGTGTGGACAAGGCCGCCAAGGGATTGATCAAGGGCGGCCACATTTCGGAGGGGCTCTTGAACAAGGTCGAAATGGCTTTTCGCGCCTACGATCCCTGTTTCGGATGCGCCACGCACACCCTGCCGGGCCACACCCCGCTCGTGGTCCGTATTTTCGACGCCCAAAAACAGATGGTTGATTTGCTGCGCCAGGGTTGACCACGCTGCAATGAAAGTTAGCCCCATATCATGACTCCGGACAAATCCAAAGTCCTCCTCCTGGGTTTGGGGAATGACATTCTGACCGATGACGGCGTGGGGTTGCATATCGTTCGTGAAATCAGGGGCCGTCTCCATGGCCGGGAGGATATTGACGTCATTGACACCTGTGAGATGGGTCTCTCGCTGCTGGACATGCTCATTGATTATCCCTGCCTCGTTCTGGTGGACGCCGTGCAAACGCATCAGGCGCCACCGGGTTCGCTGCATGAGGTTGGCCTGGACGACCTGACCATCCTGCCGCTGATGGCCCCGCATTATTTCGGCATCGGCGAAATCATGGCCCTGGGACGCCAGCTCGGCCTGAAGGTTCCCGAATGTGTGCGAATCTTTGCGGTGGAAGTGATGGATCCTTTCACGGTGAACACCCGGATGACCGCCCCGCTTCATCAGGCCATGCCGCATTTGGTGGAGACCGTTATGGATGCCGTGCTCACCATGGCTGAAACGGAACCTTTGGCGGCGGGGATGGAAAGGCTGTGCGTCACGCGTTCATCCGGGTTTGAAATAGGTTCGGAAAACACTTGCCACCCTGTCCAAGTTTGATTCAACAACAAATGACTGCTGTTAACAATGGAGAGAAAGGTTAGCGTATGGGTTTGATTTTTAGCATTCCACAAGAGGCCGAGGACGAGCGTGCCTACCATGTTTGGGGTTTGTGCAACTACCTGACAAAAAAAGTGATGGATCCTTTCTGCGCACGGGATGGCGGAACTTGGGACAATCAGTTCAAGGATTTTTTCATCCATGATCCCTCGCAGAATCCGTTCGATCCGACGGGAGTGATCATTTTTACCCCCCCGGCGCTTTTTGAGGGGCAGTTCGGGGCTTTGGAAACGGCGATCAAAACCGAGTTGGAGCAGCTTCATATCAAAACCGCACCCTTCAAGTATGTGCGGCATCAACACCGTCGCACGATCAAATCCATAAGGATTCCGATCATTGAGAATCCCAATGCGCTGAATGGTCCGCCCGAGGTTTCCATGTCAAAAACAGTCGGTTGCTACGTTTTGAGGGATTTGCTTGGCTGCATACGGACCGATGGCCGTTACGAAATCAAGACCAGTGATGTGCTGGAGAAGGTGAGCAACATCTCCGAGGAGCAGATTCAAGCCATCTGCAAAGCCCCCGTCATGGACACGAAGTCTCCGGCACGCGTCAGGCGCGTTTCAAGTCCCTTCAGGACCAAAGCCATCCAAAGGTGCATCCATGAACTGAGCCAGTTGGCCCTTTGGGCGGCCAAGCATCATTACGATACCTTGGTGGCTGCCTGAGCGACTGCCCAACCGCATTCCCAAAGTGATGCTTTAGCGTTGTAGCCGCTGGACAGTCAGCGGCGTTGGATATCCCCTTTACCTCCGGGCGGGGCGGACTGTCCATTGGCGGTGCGTTTCATGGCCCGGCACAGGTTCGCTGCCCCGCGTATTATTCGCTGGAATTCGCTGGGATTCATTGGAATTGCCTTGCAAGCCGGCCGTACTTTGCTATCAACCGGGGCTGCTATTACGGGTTAGCATTGTATGCATATTGTCACCGCCAAACAGACTTTGAGTCCGAACGTGACGCGTTTGGACGTGCAGGCTCCCCGCTTGGCCAAAATTCGCCAACCGGGCCAGTTCGTCATCGTTCACCTGCGCCCGGGCGCGGAACGCATCCCTCTCACCATCGCGGATGCCGACCCCGTTGCGGGCACCATCGCGCTGGTCATCCAGGCCGTGGGCAAAAGCACCCGCGAACTGGTTGCCCTTGAGCCCGGCCAGGCCATCAAAGACATCGCCGGCCCACTCGGCCGCCCCACGGATATGATTGAGCGGGGACACGCCGTTTGCGTGGGCGGGGGTGTGGGCACCGCCGTGGTCCATCCCATCGCGTGCGGACTGCATGCGCGCGGGGTCAAGGTCTCGTCCATCATCGGGGGCCGTTCCCGCGAGTGGGTCATTTTTGAGGAGGAGCTTCGCCGCTGCGGGGATGTGCATGTGTGTACGGACGATGGCAGCTATGGCCGCAAGGGATTTGTGACGGATGCGCTCAAGGATTTGCTGGCGGCCGGCCCCGTGGATGTCGTCTATGCCGTCGGCCCGGTGCCGATGATGCGTGCGGTGGCCCGCGTGACCGAACCGCTCAAGATTCACACCATCGTCTCGCTCAACCCGGTGATGGTGGATGGAACCGGCATGTGCGGTGGATGCCGCGTGAGCGTCGGCGGGGAAAACCTCTTCGCCTGCGTGGACGGGCCCGAGTTTGACGGGCACAAGGTTGATTTTGATCTGCTCATGGATCGCCTGGGCACCTACCGGGCCTTTGAGCAGAACGCCATGAAACATGAGGGGGACTGCCGCGTCGGCCTGGTTCCCTCCCTCAGTCCAAAGCCGCCGGGAGCCGCCTGATTTTTTCAATTGTTTGCCGTGAATCCGCCCAAAAGCACCAAGGAGAGGCTGGCCATCACCCGCCAGGAAATGCCCCATCAGGAAGCTTCGGTCCGCGCCGCCAACTTCCAGGAGGTCAACCAAGGCTACAGCGCCGAATCCGCCATGGTGGAGGCCCAGCGCTGCCTGGATTGCAAGAACGCCAAATGCATGGAGGGCTGCCCCGTGATGGTGGACATCCCGAAGTTCATCATGCTCATCGCCCAGGGCGACTTTGAGGGCGCCGCCCGCAGCATGTCCGCCGATAATTGTCTGGCGTCCGTGACGGGCCGTGTCTGCCCCCAGGAGACCCAGTGTGAGGGCGTCTGCGTCCGGGGTGCCAAGAGTTCCCCGGTGGCCATCGGCAATCTGGAGCGTTTCATCGCCGACTGGACGTATCGTCATCCCGAGGTGCTGAACGCAATCCCGCCCGCCTCCTCCGGCAAGCGCATGGCCATTGTTGGGGCCGGCCCGGCCGGGCTGACCGCTGCCGGCGAGCTTTCCCGTCTGGGCCACGATGTCACTGTCTATGAGGCGCTGCATGAGGCCGGCGGGGTGCTGATGTATGGCATCCCCGAGTTCCGCCTGCCCAAACAAATTGTGCAGGAGGAGGTCGGCCGCCTGCTGGCCGCCGGGGTCAAACTGGAGTGCAATGTGGTCGTCGGCCGCACCTACACCCTGAACGAGCTGCGCGAGCAGTATGATGCGGTCTTCATTGCCAACGGCGCGGGCCTGCCGGTCTTCATGAATGTGCCCGGCGAGAACTTCAAGGGGGTCTATTCCGCCAACGAGTACCTCACCCGCGTCAACCTGATGGCCGCCTACGATATCAACGGCGAGACGCCGGTGCTGCGTGGCCGCCGCGTGGCCACCGTGGGTGCCGGCAACGTCGCCATGGATTCGGCCCGCACCGGCAAACGCATGGGGGCGGAGGAGTCCTTCATTGTCTATCGCCGCAGCCGGGCGGAGATGCCCGCGCGGGCGGAGGAGATCCACCACGCCGAAGAGGAGGGGATTCGCTTTGAGTTTTTGGTGGCCCCGCTGGAAGTGCTGGGGAATGAGCAGCGTTGGGTGACCGGCCTGCGCTGCCAGCGCATGGCGCTGGGAGAGCCGGATGCCTCCGGCCGCCGCCGTCCGGTGCCGGTTCCCGGATCCGAGTTTGTCATTGATTGCGATGTGGTGGTGGTGGCCATCGGCACCCGCGCCAACCCGCTGCTCACGGCCACCTGCCCGGAACTCAAGCTGAACAAGTGGGGCAACATCGAGGTGGATGAGCAGGGCATGACCAGTCTGCCGGGCGTGTTTGCCGGCGGCGACATTGTCCGCGGCGCTGCCACCGTCATTCTCGCCATGGGCGATGGCAAACGCACCGCCCGGGCCATGGATGCCTACGTTCGCTCCCGCTGAACCGGGTTTCTCTTCCTGATCCATTCCCTGTCGGCCGACGAGGCCGGGCAGCGCGGACGGCTGCCCGCGTGGGGCAGGGCGCTGTTTCATAGCTACTGCGAACCGGTGCTTCGGCAACCCGGGGCGGGGCCAGATGGATGATGGGTTCATGGCGTGGACATTGATCATGGGTGGCGAATTAGACGTTTTTGTACTTTCTTGTACTTTTTTAGCCTGATTTTCGGGTTTTTGCGTGATCGTACAATAAAAGTACAGTGGCGGAGGCCACTGGGAGAGTGGGATTGGGGATAAAGCAGAAATTTAACTGCAAACAAAGATCTCATAGACCGGAAACGCGGAAGCAGGAGTTGTGATTGACCACGAATTAAACGAATGGCGCGAATATAGAGCTGTGGGGCATTCAGTGGACCAGTGCTGCGGTACGCCGGGGGAGTTGCCGCTGGGCGGCACCGGGTCGTGTCGTATTCCTTCAGAGCATTCATCATTATTTGGGACGGGTCGGGCTGGGGCTGCCAGCCTGGGTTCGCGTCGCGTTTCCTCTATACACCCGGTTTTGAAACGGGCCGGGAGTGTCTCATAAATATTTGTCATGGGATGGTATCACAAGGCATCAATAGGCATCAGTAGGTATCACGAGGCATCATAAAAATATTTTAGATGAATGGGCCCCCCCCGGCTTTGCCGGGGAGACTCCCAGAGTTTGACAACTCCGGGAGTTGGCGCGGCAGAAGGGGTGCGAGATAGGGGAGGGGCATCTGATGGTCGATCATGTGCACATGCTGGTGTCGATCCCGCCGAAGTACTCGGTGTCGCAAGTGCTGGGGTACATCAAGGGCAAGAGCGCGATCCACATTGCGCG
>CAIYYI010000293.1 GCA_903930345.1 uncultured Verrucomicrobiota bacterium | reverse complement strand
CGGATGTATTCATCCATGTCCCCTTCCTGGGCGGGATCCCACTTTTTGCCAAAGGCCGCGCCGCCCGGATGTGTCCAATCCTGGGCCTGGGAATAATAAAAGCCCAGCTTCACACCATGGTGCTGACAGGCTTCGGCCAGGGGTTTGAGCAGATCCCGCTTGTAGGGGGTGGCATCCATGATGTCCCACTCGGTCGCCTTGGAGTCGAAAAGTCCAAACCCGTCATGGTGCTTGGAGGTGATGACAATGTATTTCATGCCCGCTTCCTTGGCCAGCCTCACCCATTCGTCCGCGTTGTATTTCACCGGGTTGAACTGGCGCGCAAAGGCACGGTATTCCGCCACCGGGATTTTCGCGTTGTTCATGATCCATTCCCCAATGCCCCCCACCTGCTTGTCGTGGTACAGGCCGCCGGGGACAGAATAAACACCCCAGTGGATGAACATGCCGAACCGGGCCTCGCGGAACCACTTCATACGCGCATCCCGCTGGGCCGGGGTTTCATCCGCATAGGGATCGGCTTTGACAATCTGGGGCGCACCCACGATATCCACGGCCACGACGGTGGCGGTTCTGTCAGGCATTTCAGCCGGCAGAGTCAGGATCAGGTTATTGTTGGCTGCGGTGAATATCACCGGTTTTCCATTCGCCAATATCTTGGCGCTGAGCGGTTTATTGGCCAAACCTTTGATCGCCAATTGGCCGTTGGTTGGCCAGTCAAAGACATGGAAATAAAGGCGGCTTTTGGCTTTGCCCATCGGCTTGACGGTACAGCGTCCCCAAGCGGGTTTCTCGATGGGACTCGCCTGGGTGCCGTAAATGGATTCGCCATTCAATTTCATCCAGTCCCCCATTGCCTGCAACCGCTGCAGAGAGGGGGCCGGGATCATACCCTCGGGAGTCGGCCCCACGTTGAGGAGGTAATTGCCGCCTTTGCTGGCGATGTCGATGAGGTTGCGCACCAGGGTTTGCGTGGTTTTCCAGTTCTGGTCCTTTTTCTTGAAGCCCCAGGTGTCATTCATCGTCATGCACGACTCCCAGTCCACCCCGGGCAAACCCGTGGCTGGAATCTGTTGTTCCGGCGTGCCAAAGTCACCCACGTATTTCTGATCGCCCTTGCTGATGCCCTCCATGCCATTGCGGCCTTTGCCCACCCGGTTATTGACGATGATGTCCGAATTCAACTTGCGCAGGTAATCATACACCTCGCGCCCGTCCTCCTCCGTGTACCAGGAGGGCCATTCCCCATCAAACCAGATGACGCCCGGGTCGTAATTCTTCACCAATTCCTTGAGTTGCTGCTTCATGAAATCCAAGTATTCCGCCTTCTTTTCCGGGTGGACCTTGGTGGGGTTGTAGTGGGTGTCGCTGCCCCGGTACTTGGCGGGGTGGTGCCAGTCCATGATGGAGTAGTACACGCAGAACCTGACCCCCTGTTTGCGGCATTCCCTGGCCAAACCCTTGAGCAGATCCTTGCCATAAGGTGTGCCATTCACCATGTCGTACGTGGTGGTTTTGGTGTCGAACAGGCAAAAACCATCGTGGTGCTTGGAGGTGATGACGATGTACTTGATGCCCGCCGCCTTGGCGGCTTTCACCCAGGCGGCTGGGTCATAGGCGGTGGGATTGAATTGCCCGGCCAGCTTCTCGTACTCGTTCACGGGGATGTTGGCCTGGTCCATGATCCACTCGCCAATGCCGCCCAGGCTTTTGCCGTTCCATTCGCCGCCGGGAACGGCGTACAACCCCCAGTGGATGAACATGCCGAACCGGGCGTCCCGCCACCAGCCCATCCGTTCGTTCTTTTGGGCCTCGGTCTCCTTGCGCAGTGCCGCCGGAGCGGCTTGCAGAGTCAGGTCGGCCAGGGTCAAGGCCAGTGCCAAACCCAGGGCTGCCTTGCAGTTCTTGCGGGAAAACATGAATGACATGCGAAGACTGTTAATATGACCATGCCAAATGGTCAATGCATCTCTTGCCCTACCTTCCTTCTTGCTCCGCGCTCAAGGCTGCTTTTATACTGGCCAAATGCTGGACATCAAAGTCATACGTGAGAAGCCGGATTATGTGAAGGAACGCCTGGCCGCCCGTGGGGCAGGGGATGAGCGCCATATCGACGAGGTGCTGGCGCTGGACGAGCAGCGTCGCAAATGCCTGGCCGAGGTGGAGCAACTCAAGGCCCAGCGCAACCGTTCCGCCAAGGAGATTGGCGCCCTGATGGCCCAGAAGAAGCTGGCGGAGGCGGAGGTCAAGAAAACGGAAGGCAAACAGATCGGCGAGCGGATCGCCATCCTGGACAAGCAGGTGGCGGAGGCCGATGCCGCCCGTGAGCAGATTCTGCTGCGGCTGCCCAACCTGCCGCACCCCGAAGTGCCGCTGGGCAAAACCTCGGCGGACAATCCGGAAATCCGCACCTGGGGCGCCCGCCCGGAAATGGCGTTCAAACCCAAGTCGCACACGGAGCTGTGCGAGTCGCTGAAGCTGGTGGATTTCGCCCGCGGCACCAAACTTTCCGGCAGCGGGTTCCTGCTGTACACGGGCTGGGGCGCGAGACTCGAACGGGCGCTGATCCAATTCCTGCTGGATCTCCACATCAGCCAGCATGGCTACACGGAGGTTTCGCCACCGTTCATCGTTTCGCGCGAGGTCATGGTGGGCGTCGGCCAGTTCCCCAAGTTTGAAGACCAGGCCTACGCCGTGCAGGAAGGGGCGGATGCCAGCACGCTGGGGAAACAATATCTGGTGCCGACGGCCGAAGCCCCGGTGGCCAATATTCACCGCGAGGAGATTCTGAAGGAAAGCCAGCTCCCGATTTACTATTGCGCGTACAGCCCGTGCTTCCGCGCGGAGGCGGGGGCGGCCGGCGTGGGGACGCGGGGCATGATCCGGGTGCACCAGTTCGACAAGGTGGAGCTTATCAAGATCGTCAAGCCAGAGCATGGTTATGAGGAATTGGAGAAGCTGGTGGGTAACGCTGAAAAAGTGCTTCAGGCCCTGGGCCTGCACTACCGGGTCATCTGCCTCTGCACGGGCGACATGGGCTTTGCCAGCGCCAAGACCTACGACATTGAGGTCTGGGCACCCGGGCAGGGGGGGTACCTGGAGGTTTCCAGTTGCTCCAACTGCGAGGATTTCCAGTCACGCAGGATGAACCTGCGTTACCGGACGGAGCAAAATGAAAACCGGTTCCCGCATCTGCTCAACGGCAGCGGCACCGCCCTGGCCCGCCTGTTCGTGGCCTTGCTGGAAACGCACCAGCAAGCCGATGGCTCGGTGCGCATTCCGGAGCCGCTGCAGCCCTATCTGAAAACCGACTGCCTGCGCGCGCCATGAGAGTCCTGCTGGCCAGCAGCGAGGTTCATCCCTACTCCAAAACCGGGGGGCTGGCCGACATGGTTGGCGCCCTTGGCAAGTCGCTGGCCGCCGCCGGCCACCAGACCGGAATCGTGACCCCGTTATACTCGGGTATTCGGGAGAAATATCCGGATTTGCGGCGGCTGGACTACTGGCTGGAGGTGCCGCTGGGCGTTGGCCGGGTCTCGGCGGAAATCTGGGTGCGCGAACCCACCCCGGGGCTCACGATCTACTTCGTGCATCAGCCGGAGTTCTATTACCGCAAATCCCTCTATCAGGAAGCCGGGGTGGATTATCCGGACAACGCGGCCCGCTACACGTTTTTCTCCCTGGCCACGGCCCATCTGGCGCGCTATCTACCCTGGCAGCCTGAGGTGGTGCATGTGCATGATTGGCAGACGAGCCTGGTGCCGCTGCTCATCAAACACCAGGCCCGCCGGGCAGGGTGGGGGAATGCCCCCTGCTCCTGTCTCACCATCCACAACCTGGCCTACCAGGGATTGTTCGCCAAGGACCAGTACTTTCTTGCCAATCTGCCTGCCGAATATTTCAACCCGACCGGCTTGGAATTCCACAGCTACCTGAATTTCCTCAAGGCGGGCATCCAGTATGCGGATACCATCACCACTGTCAGCCCCCGGTACGCCCGGGAGATTTGCACGCTGGAATTTGGCTGCGGCCTGGACGGCGCCTTGCGCGGTCAAAGTAATCACCTGACCGGCATCCTGAACGGGGTTGATTACGAGGAATGGAACACGGTGCATAACCCCCACCTGCCCGTTTCCTTCAGCGTGCAGGATCTGGCGGGCAAGGCCCAGGCCAAAGCCAGACTGCAGGCGGAACTGGGTTTGCCCGTGCGACCCGACGTGCCGCTATTCGGCAACATCACCCGGCTTGCAGAGCAAAAAGGCCTCGACATCCTGCTGGGTGCCTTGGAGGAAATGCTGGCTGCGGACATGCAATTCGTGATCCTGGGCAGTGGTTCCCCGCACCTGGAGAACGCCTGTTTAAGCCTGGCCCGGCGTTTCCGCACCAAGGTGGCCACGATGGTGGGCTACAATGCCGGCCTGTCGCACCGCATTGAGGCGGGCTCTGATTTCTACCTGATGCCGTCCCGGTTTGAACCGTGCGGATTGAACCAACTCTACAGTCTCAGATACGGGGCCGTCCCGGTTGTGCGGCGCACCGGCGGCCTGGATGATTCCGTGATTGATATTGGTGACGACCAGGAAAATTTCAACGGCGTGAAATTTTCCGAGTACTCGGTGCGGGCGCTCGTGAAAGCCATCCGCAAAGCGCTGGTGATCCACAGCGAACCAGAGCTTTACCAAGCCTACCAAACCAACGGCATGGCGGCGGATTTTTCATGGGACCGATCCACCCAGGCGTATCTGGCGGTTTATCGGCAAGCGCAGGCCAGGAACGGCGCCGGGATGGATTAGCACCCGAGGCTGTCTGACGGCCCACGGTCAGGAATGCACGACCTGATTGCAATTTCCACGGATTGCGTTAGCGTTTGGCAGCAAATACATGGCTGCCGTAATATTGAAACGTTTCTTGATCGTCGTCGGCTGTCTGGGGCTACTGTGCATGGTCCCGGGCCTGATGGCATTCCGCGCGCTGGACCACCAACAGCCCCTGCCGAATTTCGACAAGCGCCAGCCCGGCGGAAAGGTCCGGAAGGCTCCGGCCAAACAGGCGGCGGTAGAGGCCGCCGCGCTGGAGGCACAACTGCCCGGGGTGCGGGTGGATTGGGATCCCATCCTGGGCTCGCCGCGCTGGATCCGGCTGGACCCGGCCAAACTGGGGCCGACGCGAGTCAAACAAGCAACCCAAAGCCTGACCGGCGTGGTCCCGGGCATCCCGATAGACCCCGTGACGGTTGTGAAGGGATTCATCACCCAGCATGCCGGATTGTTCGGCCAGGGAGAGGAGATTCTGGCCAATGCAAAATTGGCCCGCAACCACCGAAGTCCCGGTGGATTGCAGGTGCTGGTATGGGAGCAACGGGTGGCAGAGATTGAGGTTTTTGAGGGTCGTTTGGTGGCCAACCTCGGGCCGCGCAACGAATTGGTGGCGGTGTCATCGCGGTTGGTTCCCCAGGGATTGGTGGCGGCTGGGAAGGGAAAAGCCCGGCGGGCAGCCCTGACCCAGCCTCTGGTGTCCGCCAACCAGGCATTGACCGTGGCCTTGCCGATGGTGGGTGAAACTCCGGTGGCAGGCCTGACCTATCAGCCAGCGCAACTTCCGGTCGGCACGGAACAACTGCAATGGCTGAAAGGGCAGGGGGTACGGGACGCCGCCCGGGTTCGCCTGGTTTGGCTGCCTTTGAATCGCGAGGTGTTGCAGCTTTGCTGGGAGGTGATCGTGACGGGGCAGACCCGGGGCGAAATGTACGGTGTGCTGGTGGATGCGGAACAAGGGGATGTGTTGGCCCGCCAGTCCTATACAAAGTACATCAGCGAAGCCACTTACCGGGTTTACACAGGGGACAGTCCCACGCCGTCATCCCCGGGCCTGAGTGCGCCCGCAACGAATCAGCCGCCGGAGGTGCCGCGCGTATTGCTTACCCTGACCGCCTTGGATACCAATGCTTCCCCAGCCGGCTGGTTGAATGACGGGGTTAATGAGACCCTGGGTAACAACGTGGATGCCCATCTTGATCGCGACGGTAACAATGTCGCGGATTTGCCCCGTCCGATGGGCACCACCAACCGTGTGTTTGACTTCCCCCTGGACCTGACCCGGGATCCGGGCACCTACAGCGCGGCTTCCGTGGTGCAGCTCTTTTATTGGAACAATTGGGCGCACGACCAGCTTTACGAGCTGGGCTTTACCGAAACCGCCGGAAACTTCCAGCAGGACAATTTCGGACGGGGCGGCACGGGCAATGACCCAGTGCAGGCGGATGGGCAGGATGGCGATGGGTACAACAACGCCAACATGGCCACGCCGCCCGACGGCATGGCGCCGCGCATGCAGATGTTCCTGTTTTCCGGGTCGTCACCTTTCCGGGATGGCTCGCTGGATGGCGAGGTGGTCATTCATGAGTATGTGCATGGCCTGACCGATCGCCTGGTCGGGGGAGGCAGTGCCTTGAACCAGTGGCAATCGCTGGGCATGGCGGAAGGGTGGTCGGATTTCTACGCGCTCTCCCTGCTGGCGCAGGAAGCCGACCCGCTTGATGGCAATTACGCCATGGGTGCCTACGTTTCGCGCGGTTTCAACGGACTGAAGGAAAATTATTATTTCGGCATCCGCCGATACCCCTATTGCACGGACCGCCGGGTCAACCCGCTCACATTCAAGGATATAGATCCAGTGCAGGCGGGGACTTACACGGATATTCCCCGTAGCTCGGCCCTGGGCTTGGCTTCCGCCAGTGAGGTGCATAATCAGGGGGAGGTGTGGTGCATGATGCTGTGGGAGGTGCGGGCCCGGCTGATCGCCCGGCATGGCTTTGCCATGGGCAACCGCCTGGCGCTGCTGCTGGTCACAGAAGCGCTGTCACTGACCCCCTCCAATCCTTCGTTCGTGGATGGTCGTGATGCCATTATCCTGGCGGATCAGTGGCTGCATGATGGGGCCAATCACTTTGAAATCTGGTCCGCCTTTGCCAAGCGCGGCCTGGGCTTTTTTGCCGAAAGCCCCGACAGTTCCACCACCACGGGGGTGCATGAGGATTTCAATCTGCCCGACGATCTGCAGATCTCGCCGACGGCGGAAACCCGTGCCAGCGGTCCGTTGGGAGGGCCGTTTGTGCCAAGACAGGTGGAGTTCACGCTTGTCAACGCAGGCACCGGGCCACTGAGTTGGTCCGCCGGGACTGGCAGCCTTTTGGAGATATCCAGCTCCGGGGGGATCTTGCAGCCCGGCCAGCCGGAGGTGGTGCGGGTGAAGTTGGCCAGCGCCGTGGCGCTGTTCCCGGTCGGCATCTATACCAACGCGCTGTTCATCACCAACCTCACCACCGGCATCGTCCATACCCGGCTTTTCTCGTTGCGCATCGGCCAGGTGGATTACCTGGTGGAGAATTTTGAGGATGATGACAGCGATCTGGATTTCCAATCGCTCACCTTCACCCCCGATGGCACGGCCAGCCATTATTCGGTCTGCCGTCAGCCAGTGACGGGTTTCTTCACCGATCCCACCGGAGGGACACGGGCGGTGCTGGGGGATGACACCTACACCTATGTGCCGTTGACCGGGCCCGGCACAGTGTCCCTTTTCGGGCAATCGGCCAGCGGGATCTGGATTGGCGCCAACGGCGAGGTGACCTTCACCGAGGGTAATCCGAATTATTTCCAGACCGATTTGAATGTGTTTTATGAGCGGCTCCGGGTGGCGGCATTGTATGCTGATTTAAATCCGCTGACCGGGGGCGAGGTGTCCTGGCGCCAATTGCCGGACCGCATAGCGGTGACCTGGCAACGGGTGCCTGAGTATGGCAAAAACAACCAGAACACATTTCAAATCGAACTGTTCCAGGATGGACGGGTGCGGCTGACCTGGCTGAACGTGGAGGCGCGCCTGGGGCAGGTTGGTTTTTCGCGCGGCGAGGGCATTCCGCTCGGATTGATCGAAAGTGATTTCTCGGCGTACCCGGTCTGTGGCTCGCAGTTGAGGGTGCAGGCACCTACGGAGTTGACGGAAGGGGCAGGGGTACTGGCGGGGGCAGGTCAGATTGCGTTGACGGCCCCTCTCCCCACCAACCTGGTCGTGCAGTTGGTTTCGGATGATCCCACCGAATTGACCGTGCCAGCGTCCGTGGTGATTCCCGCTGGGGCCACCAATGCGTTCTTTGATCTCGAGGGGCAGGATGATGCCCTATTGGACGGCTCGCAATGGGTGCGGATCATCGCGGAGGCACCCGGATTTGCCGCTGGCAACACCTTGCTTGTGATCCATGACAACGAGACCGCCGTTTTGTCAGTGACCCTGCCAGACCCCATTTCGGAAAGCGATCATCGCGTGGGGGGCGTCATCCATGTGAGCCAGGCCCCGCAGCGACAGGTGGCGATCAGTCTTGCGCTGGACAACCCTGATGAGGTCAGTCTGGAGGCCCCGGAATTTGTGATCCTTGCCCCGGGACAGCAATCGGTGGCCTTTGAGTTGGTGGTGCGAAATGATCGCTTTCTGGATGGCCCCCAGCCTTTCACGGTGACTGCCAGCGTCGAGAACTGGACCGCCGGGCAAGCCACCGGATGGGTGCAGGACGATGAGGGCACCAATCTGGTGCTGCAATTGCCGGCCATTATCAGCGAAGCCGCTGGCACCATGCCGGGGGCTGGCAAGGTGGCCATTTCTGGTCCGATGCATGTTCCTTTCACGGTTTCGCTGATGTCCCAGCACCCGGAAATCCTGCAGGTACCGCCGCAGGTGCTCATTCCTGCCGGAGCCACCAGTGCGGTGTTTGACCTGGTGGCAGTGGACGACGCCTGGGCCATGGGGGACACCCAGGTGGTGGTGTGGGCAACGGCACCGGCGCTGGGCAGCGGCACCGGTCTGGTGATCGTGGCGGATAACGAAATTCCCGTGGTGCCCTTCCTCCCCACACCGGCACACGGAGCCACCAATCAGCCACGGCAACTGACCCTCTCTTGGATGGCCGGGCGCGGCAATGCGATCATCAATGGGGACTTCGAATTTGGTGAGTTGACCGGCTGGCAGCAGGAGAACCAAGGATTGGGGGGCTGGGTGATCAACTCGGGTGCTTTTGATCCGTCCTCACCCGATGGTCCGCTGCCTCCGCTCGGCAGCCATGGGGTCATGTTGCGCCAGGTGGCCATGGGAGTGTATTCCCTATGGCAGGAGGTCACCGTCTCTCCCATTGCGGCGCGCGCGCAATTGACATGGCACCAGCGGATCCGCAATCACGCCGAACGCTTTGGCACCAACCAGCAACTGCGGGTGGAATTGCGCACCCCGGAAAACCGGCTGTTGGAAGTGCTGTACGCCTCGCCCGCCACCGATCCCCTATTGGGGGATTGGGTGGAAATCAGCCGGGATCTGTCACGCTACCGGGGACAATCGGTGCGGTTGGTCTTTGTGGGGGAAGATCGTCTGGGATATCTCAACGTGCATCTGGATGACATCCGGCTGGACCTGGGGCCGGGCAATGGATCGGTCTTTGAAGTTTATCTCGGTTCGCAGACCAATTTGGGACCGCCGGATTTGCTGGGCACGACGCCGAACATGTTTTGGGAACCGGGCGAACTGCAGTTGAATCACGAGTATTACTGGCAAATCATCGCGTGCCGGGGGGGACAGCGAGTCGTTGGTCCAATCTGGCGCTTCTCCACCGCGCTGACGCAGACGGGGCAGACGCTCATTGGCACGGGCAGCCAGTGGAAGTATCTGGACAACGGCGTGAATCAAGGTTCCGCCTGGCGTTCGAACAGCTTCAATGATGCCACCTGGGTGGTTGGCCCCGCCCGCTTTGGTTATGGTGGGGATGGGGAGGTCACCGTGGTGCAGTACGGCGGCAGCCCGAGCAATAAATTCATGACCACTTATTTTCGCCGGTTCTTTGACGTGGTGAGCACCAACAACCTGGTCAAATTGCAGGCCCGGCTGCTGCGGGACGATGGGGCTGTGCTGTTCCTGAACGGTGCGGAGGTGGCCCGCAACAACATGCCCGCCCAGCCCGCCGTGATCAATTTTCAAACCGCCGCCCTCCTGGATATCGAGGGCAGCAACGAACAGACCTTGGTAACCATCCCGCTCCGCCCGGACAGCCTCGTGTTGGGTCCGAACCTGTTGGCGGTGGAGGTGCATCAGTACCGGACCAACAGCCCCGATCTGGCGTTCGATTTGGAATTGATCGCCACCTATGCCGGAGGGACCAACCAGCCACCCCAAGTCGCACTGACCAACCCGGTGCGGTTTGCGACCCTGGCCACTCCGGGCACGATTTTGCTGGAGGCTTCGCCTGCCGATTCCGACGGGCGAGTGGTCCGGGTGGAGTTCTACCAGGATGGGCTCAAGGCGGGCGAGAGTCTCGCGGCTCCTTTTGCCCTGCCGGTCTATAATCTGGCCATGGGGGAACACACTTTTTCAGCGATCGCGTTTGATGACCAGGGCGCGGCCGGGTTCTCAACCGTCGTACCCGTATTGGTGACGGTGACCAACGGGTTACCCATCACCATTGTGCCGAGCGGTTCCCGCTGGCGTTATCTGGACAACGGCAGCGATCAGGGCACGGGTTGGCGGGCGCTGGGCTATAACGATAACCAGTGGCGGGAGGGCCCGGCCCAACTCGGCTACGAAGATGGCGATGAAGCCACCACGGTTGGATACGGCCCCAACTATCAGGACAAGTACATCACCACCTATTTCCGCCATGTGTTCACGAACGAGGCTGAGTTCACCTCGGTCAGCCTTCGACTCCTCCGGGACGACGGTGCGGTGGTTTACCTGAACGGATATGAGATCTTTCGCTCCAATCTGCCCGGTTTCCCGACCATCATCGGGTACCGCACGCTGGCGAGCACCGCCGTGAACGGGGACAGCGAGAATACCTGGCACACGGCGAACATATACTCCGGCTTTGTCTTTCCGGGTCGCAACATCCTGGCGGTGGAGGTGCATCAGGCCGCCACCAACAGTCCGGATCTGAGCTTTGATTTCGAGCTGTCCGGCATCGGCAATTTCCTGCCGCAGGTCCAGATCACGACCCCCACCAACAACACCGTGCAGCCAGGGCCGCGCGACGTGATGATCCAGGCGGAGGCCAACGACCGCTATGGTGCCGTGCGGTTGGTGGAATTTTTCCGCAATGGTGAAAAGCTGGGCGAAACCACCACTCCACCTTACGAGTTTGTCTGGCGCAATGCCCCGCTCGGGTTGCACGCCCTGACCGCTTCAGCCACGGATGATGTCGGAACCACCAATCAATCCTCGATCATCGTCATCCGGCAGGATCCGCTCTCGCTGCAATCCGGACGTCTGCCGGACGGGGGGCTGCGGCTGGTCTGGCCGCCGGAACCATCGGGGGCTTTTTTGGAACAGACCCGTTCGCTGACATTCCCAGACTGGCAGACCTTCACCGGGGCGATTCAGCATTTGGACGGGATGCCAACTGTGATCATTCCCCCGACCGGAACCAACCAGTTTTTCCGCTTGCGGACGCCGTAAACCCGCAACCGGTGAAAATATGCGCTTTTACTTGCGGACAGACTGGCCTATCGTGCCCCGCTTTAGGCACAGGCTGATCGCCAGTCTGTGCGACTGAACTCAATGAACGCTGCCGACAAAGACATGCTGGAAGGTGACCTGCAGGATCAGGCCATCAAGCAGTACCATTCTGATTTGGGGGTGACCGAAACCCGGATCGTGAAATTGCCCGGTTTGCGCACCCAGTCCGGCTACGATTTGCCAGAAATTGAGGTTTCCTATCAGACCCTGGGACGACTCTCGCCCAAAAAGGACAATGTCATTCTCATTTGCCATGCCCTCTCGGGTGATGCGCACGTGGGCGGACTGAGCCCCCGCAGTGGCCGGCCCGGGTGGTGGGATTTCCACGTGGGTCCTGGCAAAGCCATTGATACCGACCGGTTTTTCATCATTTGTTCCAATGTGCTGGGTGGGTGCAGCGGCACCACTGGTCCAACCTCCATCAATCCCGCCACCGGGCGCGCCTACGCCACCGATTTTCCACCGGTGACCATCCGGGACATGGTGCGGGCACAGGTGCTGTTGCTGGATCACCTCGGCATTGGCAAGCTTTTTGCCGCCATCGGCGGTTCCATGGGCGGAATGCAATCGTTGGTGTGGGCCATGGATTATCCGGAGCGTCTGCACGCCTGTATTCCCATCGCGTCTTGCATGGCGCATTCGGCCATGCAGATCGCCTTCAACGAAGTGGGGCGACAGGCGATCATGACCGACCCCAACTGGCGTGGCGGCCATTACACGGAGGATTCCCGGCCCACTCACGGTCTGGCGGTGGCCCGCATGGTGGGCCATGTCACCTACCTGAGCGAGTTCGCCATGCACAAAAAGTTCGGGCGCAATCTTCAGCGACCCCAACGGCCCGAGGATTTGTTTCCGGAATTCTTCTCGGTGGAAAGCTACTTGCAGCACCAGGGGGAGAGTTTCGTCAAACGCTTCGACCCCAACTCCTACCTGTATATCACCAAAGCGCTTGATCGGTTCGACCTGCTGGATGGCCGGCATGCGCGTGACGTGTGCAGCCGCGTGACAGCGCGGTTTCTGGTGATCTCCTTTGAATCCGACTGGCTCTATTCGCCCACGCAATCCCGGGAGCTGGTGCGCATGCTCAAGCGCAACAGCCTCACCACCACCTACCTCAACTTGGAAACCCCCTACGGGCACGATTCCTTTCTGATCCGCAACCCGGAATTCTCCCGCGCCCTGGGCAACTTCCTCACGAACGAATACCGGTACATGACCGGAGCCTGAGGCCGCACGCTTTACTTTTCCAGACCATGTATCAACAGCTTTACAACCAGGTGAAGGATTGGATTCCGGAAAAATCACGGGTGCTCGACCTGGGCACCGGTGATGGCGCATTCCTGGAGCAACTGGTGAAAACCAAACAGGTCATTGGCGAAGGGGTGGAGAAGGATCCGGAAAAAGTCACGCGCTGCATTGAGCGGGGACTGGCGGTGCATCAGGGGGACATCCTGGAGGGCCTGGACCAATATGGTCCGCACACCTTTGATTACATTCTGCTTCTGGGCACCTTCCAGGAGTTGATTGATCTTCAGCACGTGATGCAGGAGGCGTTTCGGGTGGGGCAGCGGGTGGTGGTCTCCTTCAGCAATTTTGCGCACCTTCGCGTGCGCCTGCAGATGATGTTTTCGGGGCGCGCACCCGTGACGAAATCCCTGCCTTCCCCCTGGTACCTGACCCCCAACATCCACTTTTTCTCGATCACGGATTTCCGGGATTTCCGCGAGGCTATCAAGGTGCGCGAGGTGAAAAACGCCTTTTTTTCACCCCGGGGTCCGGTGCGCCTGTGGCCCAATCTCCTCGCCGACCAGGCGGTCTCCATGCTGGAGCCCGATGGGATTCAGATCACTCACCGGGATTGACATCCCTCTTCAGCCCACATTCAGACCGGCAGCCGTAGTTTCCCTCCTTTGCCCACCTGGTGGCGGATGCCGCGCCAAGTGACCGTGTTGCCGACAAAGGCTTGCAGCCAAAGGACCGCCTGGAGCAGATCCTTGACCAACACCAACCAGTCATAGAACAGGTGATGGCGTGACCGGGTGAGCAGGAATTGCTGCTGCAAGGCGGTGGCCATGCGCACCACCCAACAGAGGAGTGCCAGCAAAAGAAAGGGCGTTTCCGGGCGCGCAATCACCAGGATCAGGGGCCAGAGGGTGCCATTGCTCAGGAGGCTGAAAAAGTAGGGGGTTGGCTGGCAGAACCGGATGGTTCTCGCCCAGCGCAGTTGATGCCTCCATGCCTGTTGCCAACCCGCCGCCCCCTCCACACACTCCACCACGATCGGGCAAAGCTCCAGACTCCACCCTTTTCGGAACAGTTGGTTGCCCAGTTGATAGTCGTCCGCCAAGTGATCCGCCACCGTTGCAAACCCGCCGATTTCCGTCAGGGCCTGGCGACGGATGGCCATCACGGCCCCCAGGGCAAAGGACATCGGTTTTATCATGTTGGATTGCAATACCATGGACCAGAAATCAGCATTGATGGCGACCGCTTCCCAGCGCATGGCCAGCGTGGCGGGCCGACCCAGGGAATACAGACAGTTGACCAGTCCGGTCCGGGGTGCCTGAAACGGTGCCATCAAGGTGGGCAGCAGATCGCTGGGGGCCTTGACATCGGCGTCGCTGACCACCAGAAAACCATGGCGAGCGAGGTCCACCAGTTGGCGCAGGGTGGAGACTTTGGCGTTGAAGCCCAGATTTTCGGCACAGATCACCAGCTTGGCGTCAGCTTCCGGGAACTCCGCGATCAATTCCCGCACCAAGGTGCAGACAGGGTCGGCGGGGTCGGCCACGCCGAACAAAACCTGGACTGGACCTTCATACGTTTGCCGCAGCCAGCTTTCCAGGCAGGCGCGCGTGGCGGGATCGCACCCTTTCAGCGGCTTGAGCAGGGAGATGCCGGGGGCAAAGCCCGTTTGCGGCACCCGCTGGTGGAGCGGGAAACGGCGTGCCGCCACCCATTGCCAGGTCACGATTCCCAAGCTGATCAGTGCCAGACACGTGAGTAAGCTTGTCAACACAGTCCATGAATTTAACCGAAATCGGTTCCGATTTGAAGAAATTAACGCCCGACGGAAAAAATGATTTTGATAATTTCAAATAATGTGATTTCTTAGCTGCGTAACCACATAGCGATTAACATGGGAATAAAACGGATATGACCTCTGCTCCTCTCAATCTAATGGATGCTGTGGAAGATTTGGAACCCGCTCTGGCGGACGAGTTGGTGAACAGCTTGGAAGCCAAGCTCAAAGAAAAACCGGAGGATCTGAAGACCCTGCTGCTGTTGGGAAACAGCTATTATCTGCACGGTCGAATCAAGGATGCCATTCGTGTGCTTGAAGAGGCCATCCGCCTCAACCCCAGCACCCCCCAGGCCTACTACCATCTTGGCATTGCCCTGTACCGCAGCGCCCGGGTCGATGAGGCGATCACCGCCTTGGAAAAGGTTACGGATTTGAGCCCGACGTATGTCATGGGGTACTACTGGCTGGGTATCGCCTACTACCATAAAGGCCAGTACCGTGAATCCCGGCAGGCTTTTGAAACGCTGTTGGAGCGCAATGAGGAGTCAAACATCGCCCATTACCATGCGGCCCTCGCCTGCATTTCCGATCAGGCTTACGCCGATGCCCAGCGCCACTTGGAAGCGCTCCTGGCCCTCGGCATCAATTCGCCCCAAGTGTTCCTGTTGCTTGGCAATGTCCGCTACCGCCAGCAAAAATTCATACCGGCTGTGGATACCTACAAAAAGGGTTTGGAACTCCACCCCGGCAACGTTTCGCTCAAAGAAGCGTTGGATTATCTGACCGATGTTGATGATCCGTGAAGCGCGGCCAACTGTGGCAGGTTTTGCGGGCTTTAGCGGCGTTCCTTGAAGTCAACGGATGTTCTCCCCAGGCCGGAGAGTTCAAAGTCGAACTTTTTTGGAATGGTCGTCAACAGGCCCAGGCGTTTGCCGTCCTTGGACTTGAACAGCCTGATGTTCATGCTGGCGGTCTCCTCCCGCCTCAGCCCATTGATCTGATGGAGGTAGGTTTGGCCTTCCTTGACGCATCCGATGGTTGTCGTCGGCCAATCAAAGTCGCTCGTGTTCTTAACCGTAAGCGTGCTGCCTTTGAGCCAGACATCCGCCTCCAAGTTATCCATGTCCTGCGGCCCGGTGGCAGGTTTTGGGCTGGTGGGGCGGTTGGCGGCGGATTGGCCGCGTTGGCGGGCAGAGTTGCGGGATCGTCCACCTGCGTCCGGCTGATGGGCATTCAACAAGCCAAGGAAAATGAACATGCAAACCAGAACCCCCGCCACCGTGCCCCAGGCAGTGAAGGATTCTATTTTTGCTTTGCGCAGGTATGCGCCGGCAGCTTGAGCCGCCAGTTCTGAGGCCGGTGCCTGGGTGCCATCCTCCTGCACCACCATTGCCGCCTCCGGGGCGGTGGTGGTTTTGTGCAACCGTAGGCCTGGCTTGGGCTGGCGCGCGACGCTGTACGGCTGCCAGTCCGTCATTCCCTCACGGAACACGTAGGTATCCTGGCCCAGCTTGCCTTGGGCGACCAGGGAATCGAGTTCAGCCTCGCTGATCGGTCCCTTGGTTTGGCCATCAATCACGCAGTACCACATGGCGGCGGAGGGGTGGGGGATCAATCCCTCCCGCGTAGCTTCGCAAGCAAACGCAGAAGTTCCAAATACAGCCAGACCAGGGTGACCAGAAGGGAGAATCCCGCATACCATTCCAGGTGTTTGGGAGCCCCCTGACCAACACCCTGCTCAATAAAATCGAAGTCGAGCAGCAGATTCATCGCGGCCAAACCAACGACCAGCAGGCTGAAGCCGATGCCGATCACTCCGCTTTGGTGGATGAACGGTATCTGGGTGCCAAACAACCGCAGCACCAAGCTGACCAGATACACCAAGGCAATGGCACCCGTGGCCACGATGATTGCGGAGCGGAAGGTCTCCGTCACCACGATGACCCGGGTAAGGTACAGCGTCAGCATCACGGCCACCGTTCCGAAGGTCAGCCCGGCCGCCTGAACCGCAATACCGGGAAAGGAACCCTCCATGATGGCGGAAATGGCCCCCAGAAACAAGCCCTCCAGCACGGCGTACACGGGGGCGGTGTAGGGGGCGATGCGGGCAAAGAAGCAGGTGATTAACCCCACAATCAGTCCCCCGATCATGCCGACGCCGGCGATCGGGCCCAACGCTGCGGATGACTGGTACCAGGCAAAAGCAAAACTGCCCATGCACAGCACGAGCAAGATCCCGGTTTTGTTGACGACCCCGTTCAGGGTCATGACCGATTGGCCTTCGGCGCTGGTGAAGACCGATTCCCTCAAGACTGGATTTCCCGATGCCATAATTTTTCCTTTGTTATCGTTTGATAAGCAATTAAGTGAATTTGTGGGCTTTAAACAATTTTTTCAAGCCTTAAACGGACCATTTTTTGGATCAAAACCCCCATTTTAAGTCATTCGTACGTTTTGACCAAACATTGCCCAAGATGCGGAAAGCGCTGTGAATAAATCACCTGCATGAAATTTCATCCCCGCATGGAAACCAACACGTGGTTCGCGTTGCGGGAAATATCGAGGAAGCGAGTTTGGATGTAAGTCTTTGAAGTTGAAGTGGTGGCTGGGGGCGGAATTGAACCGCCGACACAAGGATTTTCAGTCCT
>CAIYYI010000292.1 GCA_903930345.1 uncultured Verrucomicrobiota bacterium | reverse complement strand
GGCTACAACACGAACGCCATTCCTGGCGGCGCAGCCTACGGCCCGGTGTCCAAACCGATGGAACTGGGCTCCTCGGGGGGATATTACGGAGGGGCCGGTGGTGGGGCAATCCAGTTGGAGGTGACGAACCGGCTGTTGCTCGATGGGCTGATCACGGCCAATGGGGATGCGGGCCAATACAGTGGCAGCGGCGGGGGATCGGGCGGATCGATTTATGCCCGGGCGGCGGTTTGGGATGGCAAAGGCAGCCTGCAGGCCAATGGCGGCAACGGAGGAACCAACAACTCCGGCGGGGGCGGTGGTGGCCGCATGGCGTTGGAATATATCGGGGGGCTATTCAACAACTTCTCCCAATGCACGGTTGCTGGAGGCGCAGGGGAATATGGTTCAGGCTCACCCGGGACGCGGTTGTTCATCAATACGGGGACCAACAGCCTGTATGTGGGCAATGCGCTGACACTGACCAATAAAGCCTCGGCCTATGGCCTGGTTGAGCTGGCCTCAGGCGCGTCGCTCACCCTGTCCACGGGGGCGGTCTTGAACGTGGGTCGGATATCAATGTGGAGCAACGCCACGGTGACGGTATCAGGCGGGCGCTTGGTGTGCGCCAGCGGAGTGATGATGCCTGGCAGCATGCACATCATCAACGGCGGCACGGCCGAGTTTTCCGACCTGGTGTTGAGCAACGGCGCCGGGATGACCCTGGAGGGGCTATCCCAACTGAGGGTCGGAGGGATGCTGACGGTTTCCAGCAACGCAGTGGTCACCTGCAGGAGCATCAACCGGACCAACGGGAGCGGGGGAGTGGGAGCGGTGATTCAGGCAGACAACCTGGTGGTGGCTGAAGGCGGGCGCATTACGGCCGATGGCTGGGGATATGGTCTCTGGACCAATGGCAATGGGATAGGGCCGGGGAAAGGTTTGGCCTCGGTCGGCTATGAATTTGGCAGCGGGGGCGGCTATGGAGGAAACGGTGGCGGCAGTTACAACACGAACGCCATTCCTGGCGGCGCAGCCTACGGCTCGGTGTCCAAACCGATGGAGCTGGGCTCCTCGGGTGGATATTACGGAGGGGCCGGTGGTGGGGCAATCCAGTTGGAGGTGACGAACCGGCTGTTGCTTGATGGGCTGATCACGGCCAATGGGGATACAGGCCAATACAGTGGCAGCGGCGGGGGATCGGGCGGATCGATTTTGGTTCAGACGCGCCTGCTCGATGGAATGGGATATGTGCGGGCCAATGGAGGCAATGGCGGCATAGCCGGCGGCGGGGGTGGGGGCGGCAGGGTCGCTGCGTACTGCCTGGCGGGCACTTTTTCAAGCACCCATTTCTCCGCCTTGAACGGAACTGGGGTCAACGCGGGCATACCCGGCGGTGTGAACCTCGAATTAGTCGCGCTTTCACCAACAACCGGTCTCGTCGCGAGTGGTTACTCTGGCGGGCCGTTTACGATCAACCGGATCATATATGAGCTGGTTAACACTACTGAGGAGGAGGTAGCGTGGGGGGGCAGCAGTTCGGCGATATGGGTGGAACTACTGCCCTCTGGCGGCGTGATTTTGCCCGGCCGCACGAACAATGTTGAGGTGGTGCTGCACACGGGAGCCAGCCTGATGGAAGCGGGTGCGTATGCGGGGTGGATCACACTCACCAATTCTTGCACTGCAAAGACCAACTCGCGGCCGATCTCTTTGACGATTGTGGGAAGGGGTGCCACTCTACATCTGGCGCTTGCTTCCGAGGGAATGCTGCGTTGGTCCCTGACGAACGCTCCGAGCACGGTCGTCACGGTGCTGAGCACAACCAATATGTGGCTGCCGTCGAGCAATTGGGATGTGGTGGGGGTCATGACAGAGGGGCCTTCCGGTTGTTTTGAGCTGACCCAGCCAAAAGCAACAAATGTCCAGCAGAGGTTTTATCGTATCGGTCAAGCCCCTGTGTTTTATTCCAATTCGCTTTCAAGATAAGCCTAAAACGCTGGTTCTTTAGGCCGCTGGCGTGGTTGCTCGCTCGTTTTCCCAAGTCCTGCGATATTGCTGCCCCAAACTGGGTTGGGCGCGCGCGCCTGGCAGTCAGATCGCTGCGGATCTGCGCCTCGCTCGCGCCTAGCCAGCAGCACAAAATCCGGCGCGCCATAGGCTCATCTGGAAGGCTCATTGGAATTACAAATCCGTGGCGCAAAAAAATGACAGTTTACCAAAACGGGAAGGCAGCCGATAGTACCGGAATGCTCCAACGCGTGGCTAGCATCAATGAAACAGTGAATGGTGATCAGTTCTAACCTTCAGTATCGGTCGGCATGGCTGGCGATCGTAGCTGGTCTGGCGATCCTTTTTAGCCGACTGGGCAGTGCGCCCCTATTAGCGGCCACGTCGGCCACACCGCTGCCAACAATCACCTGCATCGTTGATCTTGAAAAGCTTACACAAGAGGAGGCGGCCAAAGGGCATCCGGTACAATTGCGCGGCCAGACGATCCTGTATGATTTGAGCTGGCGAATGCTTTTCCTGCGGGATGAGACGGGCACCCTGTTCATTGAACTGCCGGGCGGCGCCCCCCTGGTGGCCAATGGTTTTATGGTGACCGTCAGCGGGCGCACGGGATTTGTCAACCACCACCCGGTGGTTCTCAACCCCAGAATCACTCCGCTGGCGCAGGGGATGGAATTGCCTAAACCGGTAGTCCCCAAGCGGATCGAGGATCCGGCCTACCGCTACCAGATGGTCGAGGTGGGAGGCGTGGCCACCCGGCTGACCCCCATCGATAACCACCTGTGGATCGACGTGCAACTGAGCCCCCGCGTGGAAGCCAACGTGCTGATTCCCAACGTGGAGCTGGAGAAACTGCCGGAGCTGATCAACGCCCATGTCGGCCTGGTCGGCCTGCGGACCGACGTGCAAACAGAAGCCGACGGCCAAACCCGGGTGAAAATATTCCTGCAGAGCATCCAGCAACTGACCACCTGGCGCCAGGGTGCCGCGCCCTCCTTCAGCCAGGCTCCCACCCCGATCAGCCAGTTGCAATTCCTGCGCGAGGATCCTTTTTCGGCCCCCGAACGGCTCATGCGGGTGCTGGTGAGCGGCCGCATTGCAGCGTACAAGGCGGGCGCCTGGATTGATTTGCAGGACAAGACCGGCACCCTGCGGCTGGCCACGGAGCAGCCCCGGCTGGGCGGTGTGGGGGCGGAATTGCAGGTGGCCGGTTTCCCGCGCCTGGATGCCCAGGGCAAGCCGACCCTCCACGCGGCCATCTATTATAACCCGCGCACCATGGGCCGTATTCCGGGAGAAGCCGCAACCCTTAATTTGCTCACCAATATTGCCACCATCCGCCGGCTATCCGCAGCCGAGGCCGGGCAGGG
>CAIYYI010000291.1 GCA_903930345.1 uncultured Verrucomicrobiota bacterium | reverse complement strand
GGTTTTTATCGTGGATTTTCCAGGGTGGTGCCGGAGTCGGATCAAAAGGATAAAATCGGCAGAAATGCAAAAAAACCCGTAAAATCTGGGGTTTTTGATACTTTTCTGAAGAGAAAAATGGTCGGGGCGGTGAGATTTGAACTCACGACCTTCTGAACCCCATTCAGACGCGCTACCAAGCTACGCTACGCCCCGACACGCTGACTCCTTGGAAGAAGCCGAACGCGGGGCAGATAGTACGTCGGTTGACAGGAATTACAACAACTTTCCACACAACATTTTTGGACCGAACCGACTCACCCAAGAACCGACAGAACACACTGCGGATGATCAATGCCAAGGCATCCAATCCCCAGACCGGGAAGCCCGTTCCTATGGGCAGGAGGGAGTTTTTTATGCTGCCCCCAGACGGTGAACTTTAGCGGTTGCATTTGCTTGCATCGGATCAGGCGGTGCGTTACTATCATCCCCGTTGCGGCTCCCATAGCGCGACAAATGCCTGCAAGCCAGTGTAGCTCAGGGGTAGAGCAACGGTTTCGTAAACCGTTGGTCGTCGGTTCAATTCCGACCACTGGCTCCAGTTCTTCTTGATCGTTTCGATTTTACCGATATAGCTGAAGCCAAGCAGGTTCGGTGATGTTTTCCCCGCTCGTTCCCAAGTCGCCAAGCCACTAGAACGGCGGAAGCTCCAGACCCTCAGGACCTTTTACCCAGAGATTTGCCCGAAGTGCGATTGGCCAGAACGCCAAACTGGACTGGCAAGGGCTCCCTAGCACAAAAACTAGCAGCGAAAACCGGGGCAACTTGCGAGCGGCAACAGTCCGCGGACCTGGTTGACAATCCCCAGGCAAGGGGATGCGAAGCTGGGGGTGCAGCGGGTAAAATATACGGTGCGATATTGTCTTGCACAGCCGAATGATTCCTTCTACGTTTACGTCAGAATACACATTATCCCACGCAGTTATTCGGCCAGAAGACCGTGTTTCTGTTTGCATTAGACGGACACCTTGATTCTGCGGGGCAATTGGCAGTTCGGTTGAAATAGGTTAACGCCAAAATGAAATTCAAACCTATGAAGGCGAAAATCATCCAGATTCCCTTGTTGATCCCCCTGTTTTTGCTCATCGGTTTACTGCCAACCCGAGCTGCCACCCGCCATGTGTGGATGGACAGCCCTTTACCGGCCGCGCCTTATGACCGTTGGGAGAATGCCGCACACGAGCTGCAGACCGCAGTGGACGAGGCGCAAGCGGGAGATACGGTACTGGTTACCAACGGGGTGTACGCCGCCGGTGGCAAAACGATGCCAGGTCTGGCGGTATCGAACCGGGTGGCAGTGTCACAGGCAATCACCCTGATGAGCGTAAACGGGGCGGCGGTGACCATCATTGAGGGAAGCGGGCCGCACGGTTCAAGTGCGGTGCGTGGCGTCTATTTGACCAATGGGGCCGCACTGGTGGGGTTCACGGTGACGGGCGGGCATACCCTCACGAATGGCAACACCACGGACCGTCGGGGCGGTGGGATCGTGATGGACGGGGGATGCGTGGTTTCAAACTGTGTGGTGCAAGGAAACCGTGCCGCCTTGCGTGCGGGTGGGATTTACATCCTGAGCGGCAACGGGCTGGTGGCGAACACTACCATCGCCGAAAACGAGGCAAAGGAGTTCGCCGGCTTGTACGGAGTTTATGGCGGTGAGATTGACCATTGCCTGGTGGTCAGCAACACAGCCAGCGGCCATGGTGGCGGAGTCATCTTCTGGAATGCCGGAACAATTCGCGACTCCGTGATCCGTGACAACACCGCCTGGGGTGACGCGGCCGGGGTCGGGTTCTGGAGCACTGGCACCTGTTTGATTGTGCGGTGCCAAATCAAAAACAACTATGCCAACCAAAGCGGCGGCGGGGTGTATCTGCGGGCGGGGGCGGTGCTGGCAGACTCGACCATCCAGGATAATGTGGGGGATTGGGATGGCGGTGGCGGCGTGCTTTGCAATGGCGGTGGCGCCATCAGCAATTGCCTGATCATAGGCAATGTTGCCGGCTACGGCGGCGGCATCCGTTTTCTCAATGGTGGCTCGGCCCGTAATTGCGTCATCCGGGACAACTACGCCTGGTATTGGAGCGGCGGGGTGCACTGCAATTCCGGCGGTTTGGTCGAAAACAGCACCATCTTCAACAACTGGTCACGGGATGTCTCCGGGGGCGTTGGTTTCTACGCGGGCGGCACCGCGCAAAACTGCGCCATTATCAATAATGTGGCCGGAACGCGGGGCGGCGGCGCGGTTTTCGTCTCCCCCAATGGCGTGTTGCGAAACTGCACCCTGGCCAACAACCGGGCTGACCGCACCGGCGCAGCCTGGTGGGGTGACAGCGCCACCATCGAGAACACCATCGCCTGGGGCAACCAGGGGCCGCGCCCTTACGATGGCTCCATCCAAACCAACCGCTACAACTGCCTTCAGGATTGGACGGGCGGCGGCGAAGGCATCGTGGCCGCCGATCCGCAGTTGCTCGCCGGGTTCCACATTGCCAGCAATTCCCCCTGCAGGGGCGCGGGCCTGGCTTCGGCAGCCGTGGGACAGGATATTGATGGCCAGGATTGGGCGGCGCGCCCGTCCATAGGCTGCGATGAACCCGGTCCCGCTGTCGGCGCTCTCTCCGTGTCCTTCGTGAATCCCGCCACCGATTACCGCGTGGTGCGGATCGCGCCAAACTATGCCTGCCAATTCGCGGCCCTGGTGCAGGGGGTCGCCAGCCAACTGGTATGGGACTTCGGCGACGGCGTCCGGCAAACCAACGCGACGGCGGTCTTCCACACTTGGAGCGCGCCGGGCGATTATCCGGTGGTGCTGACGGCGTTTAACGACGATTTCCCCCAAGGCGTTTCCCTGACGAACTGGGTCAATGTGATGCCCCAGGAATATTATTACGTCAATGCGGCCAGTCCACACCCTTCAGCCCCGTACGCAACTTGGGACACGGCAGCCAGAAACATCCAGGACGCCGTGGATGAGTGCGTCGTGGGCGGCACGGTGCTGGTCACCAACGGGACCTATTCCGCCGGCGGCTATTGCAACGACGAATACGCCCTGCCGAACCGCGTGATCATCGAGCGGGACATTGTGGTGCGCAGTGTCAATGGGCCGGAGTTTACCCTCATCACCGGGGAAGGCGACCGGAGCGGCGGCCTGCCCACCAATGGGCCGAGCGCGGTGCGCTGCGTCTTTATCAGTGCCGGCGTGCTCTCGGGCTTCACTCTGTCGGGTGGGCACACCCTGCTGACAGGCAACTGGGAGCAGGAGCAGAGCGGCGGCGGCGCGTACGCCATCGGCGGCACGCTCTCCAACTGCGTGATCCGGGAGTGCGGGGCGGGCATCTATGGCGGCGGGGTCATCGGGGGCACGGTGCTCAATTGCCGCCTTGAGAACAACCGGTGCGGCACCCTGGGCAGCGGCACGGGCGCGGGGGGCGGGGCGGCCTTTTCCCGGTTGTCCAACACGCAAATCCGCGGTAACACCGCCCATTGGGGCGGCGGCGTTTACTGCGAAAAAGGCGATGAGTTGTCCCAGTGCACGGTGGCGGAAAACACCGGTTTCTACGGCGGCGGCATCCGGCTTTCCCAAGGCGGTGCCGTGGAACGCTGCATCATTGAAAACAACCGCAGCACGGAACATGGCGGCGGCCTGAATTTGGATGCCGGGGGCGTGGTGCGCAATTCCATCATCCGGCACAACACGGCCCGCTTCCTGGCGGGCGGGGCGATGCTGTATTACGGAGGCACACTCCAGAGCTGCGCCGTTTTCGACAATGCTTCAGAATACATGAGTGGAGGTCTGCACCTGTGGGGAAACAACGCCGTGGTGCGCCACTGCACGATCACCCACAACCGGGCCGGGCGCAATGGTGCCAGCCTGGTTTGCTGGGGCCTCGAACACACGCTGGAAAACTGCATTGTCTGGGACAATGCCGGAGCACCGGATGGGGAAATCCTGCCCACCACCAACCGCTACAACTGCGTGCAATACTGGCCAGGTGGCGGGGAAGGAATGCTCTCCAACAATCCTCGGCTCGTGGATGGCACGCATCTGGGGGCTGGCTCTCCCTGCATTGGCACCGGCATGGCGGCGGTGGCCGGGGAAACCGATTTGGACGGAACGGCGTGGGACATGCCGCCCTCAATTGGCTGCGATGAATACCGAGTTGGCCCCGTGACCGGCGCGTTGAGCGTGGCCATCCATGCCCCAGTCACAACCATGGCGAGCCATTACCAAGGGAGATTTTCGGCCAGTGTCACCGGACAGGCTACGCAGTTGGTTTGGAGCTTTGGGGACGGATCCAAGCTGACAAACGCCGCCGTCGCGCTGCACGCCTGGGATGCCGCCGGTGATTTTCCGCTCGTCCTCACCGCCTTCAACGACGCCCACCCGGGCGGCATCTCGGCCACGGTGCTGGTTCATGTGGTGAACCAGCCGGTCTGCTACGTGAACGCCGCCAATCCCACGCCCCGGGCTCCTTATGATTCCTGGGCCACGGCCGCCACCGCCATTCAGGATGCCGTGGATGTCTGCCTCGTGGGCGGCACCGTGCTGGTCACCAACGGCACCTACCGGACCGGCGCCTTTTTGCACGACCGCTACACCCTGCCCAATCGCGTGCTGATTCAAAGGGACATCACGGTGATCAGCGTCAACGGGCCGGAATACACCGCCATCACCGGTTCGGGCGACTGGGATGGCGCCAAAATCATCAGCGGGCCGCACGCGACACGTTGCGTCTATTTGGATGCCGGCACGCTGTCCGGTTTCACGCTGTCCGGCGGAAACACCCTGACGGAGGGCGATGCGGAACAGGATAAAAGCGGCGGCGGCGCGTACGCAATCGGCGGGGTGCTTTCCAACTGCGTCATCAAGGTGTGCAGTGCCAACACCTATGGCGGCGGCGTCATCGGGGGGACACTGCTGAACTGTCGCATTGAGAACAACACCGGGCCCGGGGCGGGAGGTGGCGTCTACCTGGCCACGTTGCGCAACTGTGTGGTAAGCGGCAACACCAGCCGCGAATGGGGCGGCGGCGTGCATGACAGCACGGTGTATGACAGCCAGTTGCTGAACAACCAGTCGGGTGCGGTGGGGAGCGGCACGGGCGCGGGGGGCGGGGCGGCCTATGCCAGGCTGTTCCGGACGGAACTCCGCGGCAACCGGGCGAATTGGGGCGGCGGGCTTTCGCATAGCGCCGCCACGGACAGCACGATGGTGAAGAACACCGCCGTTTATGGCGGCGGGGCGAATGTGGGTGAATTGACCAACTGTGTGCTGCGGAGCAACTCGGCCACCTACGGCGGGGGCGGCGCGTATAATGGCGATTTGCTGCGCTGCCAGGTGGTGGAAAACACCGCCGTTCAAGAGGGCGGCGGCACCTCGCGGGCAACCGTGCTCAACTCCCTGGTTGCTTCCAATGCGGTCACCAGTTGGGACTCCTACGGCAACGGGGGCGGTGTGCTGGTGGATGCGGGCCATGTGGCGCGCAATTGCCTCATCATCGGCAACCGGGCTCGTGGAGGTGCTGGTGTCCGTTTTTACGGCCATACTGTGGTTCAGAACTGCACTTTGGTGGGAAACAATGGGGCTGAGTTCGGCAACGCCGCCTACGGGGATTATGCCGGCACACTGGAGAATTGCATTGTGTGGGGCAACCAGCCCGCCCCGCGCGATGGCGGCGGCTATATTTCCTGTGTCAGCGCGATCCGGTTTAATTGCATCGAGGGCTGGACCGGCGGCGGCGAAGGCAACTTGAATTATAACCCCAAGTTCCTGAACCCGGCGGCGGGTGACTATCGTTTGGCCCCGGACTCGCCCCTGATCGGGGCTGGCGTGAATTTTGACTGGGTGTCCAACAGCACCGATCTGGCCGAGAATCCGCGCCTGGCGGGAGAGCGCGTCGAGATGGGTGCTTACGAAATGGGTACGCTGGCGGCCGGGTTTACAGCCGATCGCACTGCGGGCATTGGCGGCCTGACCAACGTGCAATTTGCAGCGGTGGTTACCGGCACCAATACCACCGGGCTTTACTACCGCTGGGACCTGGATGGCGATGGGACGGTGGACGCCGAAGGCCCGGGCCTCACCCAGGCTTCGTTCAACTATGCCACGCCGGGGATGCGCACCGTGTCGCTCCATATCACCGGGGCGGGCGGGCAGGATGTCTTCCTGGCCCAAACCAACTACATCCGGGTTTATCCCCCGGTCGAAGCCGATTTCATTTCCAACCGGCAGGTCGGGTCGGCGCCCATTCAGCTTTCTTTTACGGATCTTTCCCGCAACGAGCCGCAATCCTGGGCCTGGGATTTCAACGGCGATGGCATCATTGACAGCACCAACCAGCATCCTTACCGGATGTTTACCAACACCGGCACCTACACCATAACGCTCACCGTGAGCAACAACTTCGGTTTGGGGGGGCGATCGGTCTCAACCCTTACCCGGACCAATTACATCCAGATTCCGGCCGGAGCTTTCCCGATCTACTTCGTGGCGGAGCCGGCGCTGGCGCGGATCGGCCAGCCGGTGCAGTTCTTCAACCAGGTCAGCAACACACACGGCCCGGTTTCATTTGCCTGGGATTTCAACGGCGACGGCGTCATTGACAGCCGCGATCCCAACCCCGTCTGGAGCTTTGACTCAACCGGGTTCAAACCCGTGCGCTTGATTGTGACGGATGACTACTCGTCCAACTCGTGGACCCGCAACAAGCCGGTGCGGATCTACCGGGAGAGCTTCGTGGATCCCGCCTCGCCCGCGCCCGCCCGCCCGTACGACACCTGGGCGACGGCCGCCCATGTTATCCAGGAGGCCATTGACGCCGCCGCGCCGGCGGATGTCATTACGGTCACCAACGGCGTCTATGCCACCGGCGGTGCCAAGGCTAGCTACAGAGACGACAACTACGGGCTCATCAACCTCTATTCCAACCGGGTGGTGCTAAACAAGGCCGTTCGGGTGCAAAGCGCCAACGGCCCTGAAGTGACCTGGATTGTGGGCGAGCCTGACAAGACACCCAAGAACATCAATTTCAACGATTCCAGCCAGGCATACTACGCCTATTACTGGACCAATGGTTTTGGCTCCAACACCGTCCGGTGCGCCTTCCTGACCAACGGCGCCGAATTGGTTGGTTTCACCCTGACGAACGGGTTTGCCGGACAACCGGGTTGGGGGGTGCCAGACCACGCTGGCAACGGGGGCGGGGCCTTTCTTGCCCGCGGCAGCGTCCTTTCCAATTGCGTGGTGACGGGATGTTCCGCCTTGGGCGACACGGACACCCGGGGTTACGATGGTGGGGGCGGTGTTTACCTCTGCTTTGGTGGCCAAGTGAGCCGTTGCGTTATCCGGTCGAATATTGTCTATGAGGGGGATGGTGGCGGCGTTTATGCCAATAACGGCGGCGAAGTCTTGGATAGCGAAATATTGGGAAACCGCGGGGGCAGCACCCTCGATCGGCAGGGAGTGTACGGCGGCGGCGCCCTCATTGGTGGCGCAGCCGTGATCCGCAACTGTCTGGTCCAGGCGAATTCAGTCCTCGGCAGCGGCGGCGGTGTGGCACTGTACATTGGCGGGACGGCGGACGGATGCGTTATCCAGGGCAATTCCGCCGCTGGCAGCGGCGGCGGATTGCATTTCTACAACGGCAGCCTCGCCCGCAACTGCTCCATCCTTGAAAACGACGCTGCTTTCAATGGCGGTGGCGTGTTTAGCACGGGCGGCTCAGCGGCGGTGGTCAACTCGTGGATTCATGGCAACCGGGCGGCACAATCTGGCGGGGGCCTGTGCCGGGAAGGTGCCTATTATTATCAAGGGAGCATGAATGCGACCAATTGCACGATCACCCGGAACACGGCGGGAAATTCCGGCGGTGGGACAGCCGGCGCCTTCCTGCAGAATTCCATCGTTTACTTTAATCAGATCACCAACCTGGCTGCCGATCCGCGCCTGGCCAACCACACCGGCAGCACCTTCAACCACAGTTGCACCACTCCCCTGCCCTCCGGCGGCAACGATGCGGACAACTTCGCGGACGATCCCGGGCTGGCCGGAAGCGATAACCCCCATCTGCTGGCGGGCTCCCCGTGCATTGACCATGGCTTGCATTTCAGCAGCCTGCCGGCCACCGACTTCGAAGGCGACCCGCGGGTCTGGCCGGGGAATGGCGCGATGGATATCGGGTGTGATGAGTTTGTGCCGGGGCCGCAACGAGGCCTGCTCGTGGTAGGGGCACAGGCGGCGCTCACGAACGCGGTGGTGGGCGGTCCGCTGGTGTTCCGGGCGGAGATTGAAGGTTGGCCAGAGCGCGTGGAGTGGCGCATTCAGCAACCGGATGGCCTGCACGTGTTCACGAATATCAACCTCCTCACAGAGCGGTGGAGCGTGCCGGGCGAATATGCTGTCACACTTTGGGTATCCAACCAGACGGGTGAGGCCTCGAGCACGCGCGCGGTTCGCATCCTGGCCGCGCTGACCAATTACGTATCGTTGTCGGGCGGTCACGTTCCCCCCTACGATTCATGGGCGACCGCCGCGACGAACCTCCAGGCGGCGGTGGACGCGCTCAATTGCGCTGGTGCCACCGTGATGGTGGACGATGGCCTCTTCACTCTGAGCAACCAGGTTCATCTCCGCCAGCCGCTGGTGCTGCAGAGTCGGCAGGGACGGGAGGCCACCACTCTGGCTGCATCGACCCGTGAGGAGGTGGTGGAGCAGGAACAGGAGGATGACTATGGCGAAATAATCATCGTGCTGGTCACCAACCGCATCCCCAACCGGATCCTGTGGATCGAGGCGGACGGGGTGACCGTGCGCGGGTTCACCTTCACCAATGGCGTGGCCGACGGCTACGAAACCCACGGCGGCGCGGTTCACATGCAAAACGCCGGATGGCTGACCGACTGTTCTTTCCGAAACAATCAAGCGCCCCTGGATGGCGGCGCGATCTACCTCGCCGCTGGCGGAATGGTGAGCAACTGCCTCTTCACGGCCAATACCGCTCAAAATGGCGGCGCGATAGCGGCGCGGGGCGGGGCGCATATCACCCACTGCCGAATCGAGGCAAACTCCGCCTCCAGCAACGGCGGAGGCGTGAGCCTGGACAACTCAGGCCAGGTGGTGTGGAGCCAGATTGTCAGCAACCAGGCGGTGTACGGAGGCGGACTGCACGGCGGCATGGCGCAGCATTGCCAATTGGTCGGGAATAGTGCGAAGCAAGTCACAGAATATAACTGGTGGGCGGATGAAGAAACCACCCACGGCGGCGAAGGCGGTGGTGCGAACAGTGCCCGGCTCGAGGATTGCGAAGTCGCCGGCAACCGGGCCATCAACGGTGGCGGGCTCGCTTCCGGCAGCGCCTTCCGGTGTGTGGTGCGCGACAACCTGGCCCTGGAAAGCGGTGGCGGCGCGCGGTTAAACGACCGGAATGTGCTTGAGAATTGCGCCCTTTTTGGCAACCGGACCGGCGGCAATGGCGGCGGTATGCTGCTGGCCGCCAACGCCGTGGCGCGCCACTGCACAGTATTCTCAAATTACGCGAGCGACCGCGGCGCAGGCGTCTTTGCCGAGACGGGTGCGGTGATCAGAAATTCCATCGCCTATCACAATGACGGACCAATCGAGCCGAATGCCAGCGGCGGCTCATGGGAGTACTCCTGCATGCAGCCGCTTCAAGCCGGACCCGGGAACGTGGCGGAGGATCCCCGCCTGGCCGGTCTGCGCGAGTGGCACCTGCTCCCGGCGTCCCCCTGCCTGGACGCGGGTCTTGATATTGGCGTGGCCAACGACCTGGATGGCGAAACACGACCATGGCCATCCGGGGGGGCTCCGGATATGGGCTGCGACGAGGTGAAACTTGGTGCTCTGACCGGACCGCTGGCACTGGGAATGCAGGCACCGTTCACCCAGGCGGTGGCTGGAAGCGAACTCGAGTTTCAAGCCGAGATTCAAGGCCGGGCCTTGGGCGCGCGGTGGAGCGTGACCACCGGCGGGGGCTCCGTGATAGTGTCCGATGTTTCCAGGCTCCGCCAGAGCTGGAATGCCCCGGGAGAGTATCAGGTGACACTGACCGTTTCCAACCAAACAAGCCTCGTAAGCACCGCGCTGACGGTGACCGTGGTCGGAACCCATACGAACTATGTTTCCACGTCTGGCCGGCACATCTGGCCGTTTACCAACTGGGCCAATGCCGCCACCAATCTGGAGGCGGGCATTGCGGCCTCGCTGCCGGGCGGAACCGTGCTGTTGGGAGATGGAGTGTACCCCGCCAGGAACGAAATTGTTATCACCAAGGCGATCCGGGTGGTTGGGGCCAACGGTCGAAACGCGGTGGTGATTGATGCCAGCGGCAACGGGCCGACAGATTTGTCGAACCTTGACATCCTCAATCCCGGCGGACTGCTTAAAAAACTGCATGACACAGCCAATCCGGTATCGGTTTATATTTGGAACCAGTTGCCGCCTGAAGTGCAAGCAACCTTGCCTGGCTGGATTTACCGCGGTGCGTATGGCGAGTACGCCAACCGGCTCGCCGCGACCTTCAACACCCATATCCTTCACGACGCGGCCCTTTACGATGAGCAGCGTTTTGCCGGCATTCCCCTGACTTGGGAAACCCGGCAGTTGCTGGCCACTCAGCCTCAGGGCGAGGCATTGGCCCGCCTGAACCGACAGCTGCTGCGTGACACGTTTCCGGCGGAAGTCGCCCGCATCTCCGGCGGAGGGCGCTGCTTCAGCCTCTGGCATCCAGATGCCCAAATTGAGAGTTTGACCATTGCCGGGGGCAATGCCAGCCAGGCCGCCTCGAATCAGTTCTCGCTGATCGGCTGGGTGTTTGCGGCCTCCCAACTCCCTGCGGAATTGCCGCTGCTCGAAAGGACCCGGGGCGGCGGGGTTTACCTGGCGCGGGGCGGAACCGTCCGGGATTGTCTCCTGGTCGGCAACCGGGCGGAGAGTGCGGGGAATGCCGTGTTCTTCAATGGCAGCGGCAGGGTGGTGGATTGCGAGTTGAGCGAAAACCCCTCCGGGTCTGGCAGTTGCGTTCACGCCTACTACGGCGGCACCCTGGAGCGAAGCCGGATCACCCACAATTCCGGCACCGGATTCACGGCCTGGCGCGGAGGAGTGCTGCGTGGCAGTTCCGTGCTGGAAAACGGGGGCGACGGAGTGCATCTGCAAGCGGGTGGACGGGTGGAAGGATGCTCCATTATCAGCAATGCGTTCGGGGCGACTCTGGATGGTCCGGCCTGGATGGCTGACACGAGCATTGAGCGCAATGAAGGCGGGGTTTCCTGCATCAACACGTCGGTGGTGACCAATTGCGTCATCCGGGCCAACGGCGGAGGAGGCGATTGGTGGAATAATGGGCCGCTGATGCTGGGGGCGGGAGTGGCCTGTTCACAAAACGCCTTGGTGATTCGCTGCCGGATCGAGGGTGGCGTCTCCGGGAGTTTCGGCGGCGGAGCATGGGTCGAAAGCGGCGGCACCCTGCAAGCCTGTCTGGTGGTGGGCAACCGGGCCGCCAAAGGCGGCGGCGGGGTGCTGGTGCGTGACGGAGGCATTGTCCAGAACTGCGCGGTGCTTGATAATGATGCGGGCGAAAGCGGGGGTGGCGTTTACGTTCTTCCCGGGGGAGTCCTGCGCAACAGCACGGTCATCAATAATCGCAGCCAGATGCAGGGCGGCGGCATGCTGCTGGAGGCGGGGGGCGTGGCGCGCAACTGCATTGCCTATCACAACACGGCGGGCATCAACCCGAACGTTGCCGCCGGACCGGCTGAGATGTCGCGGTATTACGACAGCCGTCAAAACGGGCCGGTCACCAACGCCATTCCCTATGGCGCTTTTGAGTATGGGTGCGCCTACCCTGCCCCGCCGGGGCCAGGCAACATTGCCGATGAACCCGCTTTGCTCGGTTTGAACAATCCGCACCTCGCAGCGGGATCGCCGTGCATTGGCGCGGGCCACAACCGTTATGCCAACGGCACGGACCTGGATGGCGATCCGCGTGTTGTCCCTGCCAACGGACGGACGGACATTGGTTGTGACGAGTGGACCGGGGGTGAATCCGGGGCACTGACAGGGGGCTTCCACACTGAGTTTGACAAGGCCGTGATGGGAGCGCCCGTCAAGTTTACCGCCGACCTGAGCGGCCAGGCCCAGGGTTTCGAGTGGATATTGCAAACCCCGGACGGGCTGCGGCGGTTTTCCGGGGCGCTGACCTATGCCTGGTCCCAGCCAGGCACCTATGCGGTCACGCTGCACGCCACCAATGCGGACTCGAGCCTGACGGTGACCACCAACATCACCATCGGAGCGACGGCCACGACCTATGCCTCACCGACCGGACGCCACTTGCCGCCCTTTGCGAATTGGACGGATGCGGCGACCAACCTGCAGGCCGCGGTGGACGCCGCCTGGCTGGGGGGCACGGTGCTGCTGGATAACGGCCTATTCGCGGACGCGGCGGAAGTCGTCGTGGCCAAAGCGGTCACGCTACGTGGGCGCAATGGCCGCAATTTTACCCGTGTGGATGGCGGCGGAGCGCATCGTGTCTTCCGGCTCAGCCATGCCCAGGCCGTACTGGCAGATATGACCATCACCAACGGCCTGGCAGAGTATGGTGGTGCCGTGTGGGTGGATCACCAGGGATTGCTCAGCGGCTGCGACATCCGGGGCAATGTGGCGACCTATGGTGGTGGGGTATTCCTTGACTTCGGCGGACGACTCGAAAACTGCGCCGTGATCGGCAACACGTCCGGTACCAACGGCGGAGGGCTGTTCGTGCGTTGGAGCGGGCAGGCAGCCAACTGCCGCTTTGAAGGCAACCAAGCCACCAATGGCGGCGGCATCTATCTCGAACGCGGTGGGCTGCTGACCCACTGCCAGGTGCTGTCCAATCGCGCCAGCAACCTTGGCGGCGGAGTTGTGCTGCGGGGCAGCGGGGTTTGCGAGTGGAGCACCATCAGCGGGAATTCAGCGTGGCAAAATGGGGCGGGCCTATATCTCGATGGATCAGCGACTTTGCACCACTCGGTAATCACCAGCAACCAGAATGCATCCTCTGGGGGTGGAGTGTATCTCGCGGGCTATTCCCGGGTGCAGAATTGCCTCCTGGTCGGCAACGCCTCCACGTCGTATGGCGGCGGCATCTATATTGCCGGCGGCATCGTGGAGAATTGCACCATCACCGCGAACTCGACCGGTTATAGGGGTGGCGGCATCGGCGGCGGCGGGTCGCGGCAGGTTTTCAACAGCATCATCTACTTTAACCACGCCGGCTGGTCCTGGAACAACGACTACCAGGAAAACGGCGATGCTTACGTCCATTGCGACCTTTGGCCCAGCCGGTTTTTCACCAATCAAGGCTGGGGCACGGGCGACGACTGCATGGACATTGACCCGCAATTTGTGGATGCCTCCAACGGCGACTACCGTCTGAAACCGACCTCGCCGTGCCTGAACGCCGGCACCAACGAGGTCTGGCGCTCAGAGAACGTGGTGATCAACGGCCAGTGGGTCTCCACCAACTACAATCTGGGGACCCCTGCGGAAACCGATCTGGACGGTCATCTGCGCATCGGGCGCGGCGTGGTGGATCTGGGCGCTTATGAGTTCCAGCATGAGCCGATCGCCTTTACGCTGCCCAACGAACAGCTCATCTGGCCCGGCACACACCGCGTGACGTGGATCCAGAACGACCCGGCAGGCCTGGTGGGTCTGGAGGTTTGGCGCGACGGCCAAGCCCTCATGGTGGCGACCGGCCTGGCACGCACCAACGCGTATGACTGGAACACCACCACGACTGCAGACGGCTACTATGATTTCCGCATCACCCTGCGAGATTCGGCCGGCCAGGTGCTTGGTGAGGATCGCCGCTCCGTGTTCATCAATAACTCACTGTCCTGGCACTCCGGCACGCTGACGAGCAGCCAGACCTGGGATTCCAACAGCGTTCATCTGGTCACTGGTGACTTGATCATCGGCCCAGGCATCACTCTCGACATCGCTCCCGGTGCCATTGTGAAATTCGCCCCCGGCGCACGTCTGCGCGTGGGCAGCGGCGGCACGCTCAATGCCCCGGCCACCAGCGGGACGCCCATTGTCTTTACGACCTTCGCTGACGACACTGCGGGAGGCGATAGCAACCTGGACGGCGGGGCCACCCAACCACGCCCCGGCCAATGGGGCGGCATAAGCGCGGAAGGCGGCTTGGTGCAGGTGTCTGACGCGGTGGAGCTGCGGTATACCCAGGCCACCACCGGCGGCACCCTGGCGGGCAATGAAAGCTGGCTCGGCTCGAAGGTCTATCTCGTGTCCGAAGATCTGACCGTACCAGCCGGAGTGACGCTCACCATCAATCCCGGCGCGATCATCAAGTTCGCCGACAAACGGGGCATTGTGGTTCAGGCCGGCGGCACTTTGAACGCCCTGGGCACACTGGCCCAGCCCATCCTCTTTACCTCGGACAAGGACGATACGGCAGGCGGCGACACCAACGGCGATGCGGATGAAACCATGCCCAGCGCCGGGGATTGGCGCCAGATTTCCCTGGAGGGAGGCATGGCTAACCTGGCCCATGCGACCCTGAGCTACGGCGGCGGTTCAACCAGCGGCGCGTGGGATGGCGTGGGGGTGCTTCGGCTGGACAGCAACGCCTCGCTGGTGCTTTCCAACTGCGTGGTGCGGGATATCTTCTTTGATGGTGTCCTGGTGAGTGGCAGCCGGGCAACGCTGGTCAACAGCGTGTTCGCAAACACAGACCGAGCCATCATTGCCTTTCCGGGCGGGACCGTGGACGTGAACCATGGCACGCTCTACGGCAATCGCATGGGTCTGTTCGCCCACGGCGGCCGGCTCAATGCCATCAACACTCTCGTGGCCAACAGCCTCGAACTCGGCGCGTATGCCGATATTGGCGGCGTGCTCGATGCACGCTTCTGCAACGTCTGGTCGCCCACCGGCAGCAGCGGCGGGTTTGCGCCGGGCAGCAGCGGCAATATCTCCCAGGATCCGAAGCTTCGCTCCCCGGAAAGCGGTGGCTATCAGTTGGACTACCTGTCGCCTTGCATTGATGCGGCAGATGGGCGCGTTTCGCCCGAGCTGGATCACCAAGGCACGCCGCGCTACGACGATAATTACTCGCCCAACCGTGGGGCCCCGGATATCGCGGGCAAGCCGACCGATATTGGCGCTTTCGAATTCAACCTCTCCGAGGGATCCGGGGTGGACCTTGTGGTCACGGATGTACAGGGACCGGCCCGGGTCACCGCCAACGGAACCGTGTGGCTCACCTGGACCCTGCGCAACGCGGGCACGCGCGCCTTCTCAGGCGCGTGGCACGACGCGGTGGCCCTATGGGACGATCATGGAACCGGCGAGTTGATCGGCGAACAGGAGTTCCTCAGCCAAGGCCGCCTGGGCCCGGGGCAGGAGATGACCATCACGCACAGTTTCAGGGTGCCGGGTGCCACCGAAGCACCGTACCGGTGGCGGGTGCAGGCCAATCGCCGAGGCGAGATATTCGAAGGCAGCCTCATCACCAATAACGTGACGTTTGCAGCGGGTCCGGTGGACCTGGTGGTGCCGGAAATCCGAGTGGGCGAGACCAACCGCGGCGAATGGGCCGGCGGTGTGGGTCGCACCTGGATGTTCAAGTTCAGAGCTCCGGCCGGCCGCAACCTGCAGATCAAGCTCACCCCGGAATTCGACTTGAACGGCGTGCGGATGGCCTGCCAGGCAACCGTGAGCCTGCTGCTGGCGGCTGACCGCGCACCCACCGAAGATAACTATGACGCCCAGAGCTTTTGTTGGATGGACATCGGCGTGCCCATCATCCTGGACCAGGCGCGGGACGCCTGGTACTATCTGAGCTTCACGCCGCGCCAAATGCGCCAGGTCGGCTGGAATACCAGGGACGACGGCACCTCCTATTTTGTGAGCAACCTGGGCTACCTGTTGCGCGCGACCATCTTTGAAGACCTGGACTTGGCGAAGTGGACCTGGCTGCAGGCGGCAACAGCGGCGAGGTGACGGTTCCGTTGCAAGGCTCCGGGTTTCATGCGGGCATGGAGGTCAACCTGGTGGATGGGGCGGGCGCACGCCTTTCCGCCAAGGCTCTCCACCTGCAAAATTCAGCGCGCGCTTACGCCACCTTTGATTTGAGCGGGCAGCCTCCCGGTCCGCGCACGGTCGAGGCGATTCTGGGCGCCACCGTGCGCCTGCTGCCCGGCGCCTTCACGGTCATGCCGGGGACTCCCCCCAGCTTTGAAGTCAAGGTTTCCATGCCGGAGTTCCTGCGCAAACAGCGGCAATTTTCCGGCACGGTTCGTTACCGCAACACCGGCAATGTGGATCTCAAAGCGCCCCTGATCTTCTTAAAATCCGGAGCACGTGATAATCCGGTCTATCTGCGACTGTATCCGGACGAGGCGTGGCAGTGGGGCATGGTCCTCACCGCCTTGAGCAAGGATGGACCGTCCGGCATTTTGCGGCCGGGCGAGGAGAATCTGGTCGGATTCCTGGCAATCTGCATGAGCGATTGGGGAGAAGTGCAGATCAACAGCACCTATTACCTTCACGACAGCACGGCCATGGTGGACTGGCCGTCATTCCAAGGCTCGGTGCTCGCTTACAACCCCAGCCAGGGTTGGCTGCGCGCCTTTGGCGTGCTCCGAGGCCAATCCGATGGGACCCTTGGCAATTTGGTAACAGTCATTGCCGATGCCGCGACGCGCTACCGTGGATTGGCGGGCTTCACCCGCCCCCCGGTGGAAACCCGCGACATCTTTCGGCAGCTTATCCAGAACTTGGCCACCGACCTCGAAACGACATTCTCAGCCCACACCTACCTGGGCAGTGCAGCGCACCCCGAAGCCGACGTCATGGTGGAGGCGTTGGAGGTGGGCGGCACGAACAGGTGCTCCGCCCTGTCGCGCTACGATGGTCTCACCCGCTTCATCAACGTACCGGATGGAACTTACCAAATCGCGTTTCACGAGCACCAGTCACCAACGAACCTGACAATAGTTACGGTTAGCAACGGCGTGGCCAATAGCCCCGAGTGGACCCTGCCGCGCGGCGGCATGATTCGCGGGCGCGTTCAGTTGCCGGATGCTTTGGCGGTGCCGGAAGGCGCGATGGTTTCCGCCACCCGCCAGGATGGCGATTACCGTCTGTCGGAGGTCGGATCCAACGGCGAATTCGAGTTCCCCAACCTGGTGGATGGGGTTTATCGCCTGGCGTACAATTCCAGGGAGGTCCCGTATGTGGTTCTGGACGGAATCACGGTTACCAACGCCGGGACAGCCTATGCCAACCTCGTGTGTCGGCTGGGCGGAACCATCGCCGGCCGGATCACCGATGCAGTGACCGGGCTGCCCCTGGCGGGTATCGCCGTTTCGGCAACCACCGCGCGCTCGCGCGTGACGAGAAGCGACACCAACGGCAACTATGCCATCACGGGCGTGGAAGCGGGTCAGCATTTGGTGAGCGCGCGCGGCACCGGCTTTTATTGCATGCCGCAATCCAACATTGTGGTCAATGCCGGCAAAACCACGGGTGGCATCAATCTTCCCATGATCCGCGCCGCCTCGCTGGCTGGCCGTGTCGTTGGTGCAAACACAGGGCTTCCCCTCAGCAATGCGGTCGTCACCATCCGCTTCACCAGCAATGAATTCATTACGGCAACCACCACCAACAGCGGAGAGTTTGCCCTGAATGATCTCCCGCCCATTCCTTGCGTGGTACGAGCAGTGGTGCCAGGGTTTGGAGCAGGCGAAAGGCCGGTCGCCCTTGCCCCCGATACGCATTCGGAAGCGAACTTTCTCCTGGGCCGCGGCGCGGTTGCCTGGGGGCGGGTAACCGGCACGGCGGACGCGATGCCGCTGCCCGGGATGACCGTTTGCCTTTTTGCGGAGCACGGCACGAATGCCTCGACGCAGACCGATGCCGCCGGGTTGTTTTTCTTTGATGGTGTTCCGCTCGGCACCAGCGTGCTCTTGCTGGGCGATGGTTCTCATTTAAGCCAGCTCACGATTGCCTCAAGCAACGACGTGGCACGGCAGGATTTTGTGCTCGGGGCCGGCGCGGTGGCCGGGAAAGTGTTGCAGGCCGACGGCCTCGCTCCGGCCTTTGCCGAGGTGCAGCTCATGGCTGATGGTTATCCCGCGCTATCCACCCGAAGCGGTCTGGACGGAACCTTTAGCTTCCCGTGTGTTGCGGCAGGGACCTATTCAGTTACCGCGCTCGGTTCGGCCGGCTGGCATCTGACAACGACAAATTTCATGGTCATGGCCGGAACAACCAACACGGTTCCCCCGTTGACTGCCCCGGGCTCAGTCCTGCCAGTCACTTTTTCAACCAGCACCCTTGACCTGCCGACCAATGGCCTGGTCGGGCTGGCTCGTCTTTACGCGCACAGTGAAGAGTCCGCCGCCCTTTGGGCCTCGGTGGACAATGCGGGGCGGGCGTATTTTACGAACGTCACGTCCGGGGACCACGTCCTTTATAACCCGGCGTCAGGCATGGCTTCGATGCCCGCCAGTGTCCGCGTTGGGTCCAATCAATCCCCGGTCGTAATCCAGTTGCAGCCGGCAGGCAGCTTGACCGGGCTTTTGACCGAACCCGGTGGCACCCCCGCCACCAATGTTGAGGTGTGCCTGCTTGATCCGGAAGCCAAGCGCTCCTTCCTCATGGCCAGCAGCGACAGCAACGGTGTTTTCAGCATTGATGGCGTGCCTCCGGGCACTTGGGCCGCCGTCATCCGAGATGCCTGCCAGCCCCCGCGTTTCAGTTTGACCCTGCTGAGCAACCTTGTCTTCGCGTCAGAACAGATCGTGACGCAAAACGTGCGGCTCGCCCCGCCGGGTGCCCTGGTGGGCGGCACCGTGCTCGACACCAACGGTTTCGCGCCTTTGAATGCCAAACTGCGGGTGTTCGACAGCCAGGGCCTTCCGCTCTGCGATCTCCCCGCCGATGCCGCCGGTAGGTTCCAAACCCGGATCCTCCCGCCTGGCTCTTGGTCAGTGGCCGCGCTGGCACCGGGCTACCGACCGGGACTGCTGCCGGTGGTCACCACGGCCGGTTTGGAGCAGACAAACCTCCTCGCCGCCGTTTCCTGGGTCGGACTGGTGCCCACCGGTCCCGTGTTTCCAGGGGGACGGATCGCCGGCATGGTGGCGCAACTTGGCGACGAACAAAAACGACCGATGGCCAACCAGAAAGCCCTCAACCTTAACGACATATATTCCTGGTTGGGAGGCAAGTACCAGTGGCTGCGCAACAACCTTGATAACTTAAACAACCTGATCAGCGACATGGGGGACACAAGCTTTATTGCTGATAGTTCAATCGTCCAGAGTGAGTGG
>CAIYYI010000290.1 GCA_903930345.1 uncultured Verrucomicrobiota bacterium | reverse complement strand
GTGGATGCGGGAGAGTTCGCCCCAGATCGTCCGCAGGTAGCGGGCGCGCGGCGGCACCGCGATATTCATGATCTCCTCGATGCCTTGGCAGTAGGACTGACCATGGATGAAACTGCAGATGCCGCAGATGCGCTCGGCAACGAAAACGAACTCCTGAAAATCCTTCTTTTCCACCAACCGCTCAAGGCCGCGGTGGATAAAGCCGATCGAGGGAATGGCCTCGACGACCTTCTCGTCTTCGACCACAAGGTCGAGATGGATCGGCTCCGGCAACACCGGATGCTGGGGTCCAAAGGGGATGATGGTACGGGTGGCCATAGTGCTTCTCAGACGGGTTTGACAACGGTGGTTGATACGCCGGCGGCAGCCGCTGCGGCGAACGGAAAAGGCTTAGCGGTCTGGTAGAAATGACCTTTGAAGTCCAGAACAAGTCCGTCGAACGTGATGCCGAAAAGATCGTGGATCTCGTTCTCGTAGAGGAAGGCGCACCAGTACACGCCGCTGACGCTGGGAAGGTGGGCGCCGGCCGCAGGAATCTGGAGGCGCAGGTTACGGAACTTCTGGTTGAGATCGAAGGTATAGTTCACTTCGAGGTCTTCGCCCAGCGAGGTGACTCCGACTTGCACAAATCGCCATCCCTGATCGCGCAGAGACGTGACCTCGGCGACCAGCTTATCGACGGTGACGGGAACGATGGGCTGCTCTTCAATCATGACGATTTCTTCTCCATGTAGACCCACTCGACGTTCGCGTTGAAAGGTTCGGCCTTAAAGCGCTTGTATCCCAGCTTCTCATAGATGTGGATGTTGGCCGCGCTGCGGTGGCCGGTGAAAATCTCAAAGCGTTTGACCTTGGAAAACTCCGCCTCGATCGCCGTGACCAAACGCCGGCCGAGCCCGTGGCCGCGGAAGTAAGGCAGCACGCTGAGCCGCAGGATGTTGGCCGTACCCTGTCCGTCGTCGAAGCCGCGCACGGAGGCCGCGATCTTACCGTTGACGACACCCTTGAGAAAAATCATGCGCCCGAAATCTTCGGTCATCTGGGCAAGCGACTGACGCAGGGCGGGCAGGCTCGCGTCACCATAAATTTCCGCCTCGCTCTGATACGCCACTTTCTGAAGCGCCAGCAGCTCGGGGAGATCGGCGGCGGTGGCGCGCTCGATGGTCATGACGCCGGCCGCGAAGTCGGACGCCTCCATGGCTGCGCGCCGGGCTTCGAGAATGCCAAGCGCCTGTACGACGCCATCGATAATCGCTTCCGGGCGCACGGCGCAGCCGGGCACATAGACATCCACCGGGATCACCGTGTCGATGCCGCCGGAGACATTGTAGCACTCGCGGAAGATGCCGCCCGAGGTGGCGCAGATGCCGAGGGCCACGACAGCCTTGGGCTCTGGCATCTGGTCGTAGATGTTGCGGACCACAGCGCGGTTCTGCTCGTTGACTGAGCCCGTGATGAGAAAGATATCGGCGTGTTTCGGATTGCCGGTGTTAACGATGCCGAACCGCTCCACGTCGAAACCAGGCGTGAGACAGGCGAGCACCTCGATGTCGCAGCCGTTACAGCTCGACGCATCGTAGTGAATGACCCAGGGTGATTTTTGCAGACCTGACATGGGAGCGCAGTTCCTAACTCAGTTTCAAGATCCCAAACACTTGCAACAGCCACAGCACGAGGATGTTGCCGCAACCGAGCACGAGCGTCATGATCCACGCGCTGCGGAGCGCGAAGAGCCATTTGACGCGGCCGCACACATTGTCGACCACGAG
>CAIYYI010000289.1 GCA_903930345.1 uncultured Verrucomicrobiota bacterium | reverse complement strand
GCCTTCTCGCACCAGATATACCGCCCCTTAGACGAGACCAGCAATGGCGCATACTGATTGCCTCGGTTGTCGCCGTCGAGGTTGATGTCGATGGGCGTGACGCCGTACGGCATCTGCGTACCGAGCGTGACAGCACCGCCCCACCACACTTCATCGGGAAGGAGGTCGAGCTTGAGTTCCGACTGAGACGCGTCCTGCGCGAAGCCCGTCGTTGCGGCAAGCAGAAGCGAGAGTCTGAGAAGTTTGCATACGTTCATGTTTCGTGTTCCTTGTTGGTTATTAATAAATCGGTTGCCGTTGTCTGGCCATGACGGAATCAAACACAGCCGTGGTTGAGGCAAAGGTATTGCCTGAGCAGACGAAGAGGCCTGCACGGCTCGTGCCATCGAAGGTGGCGATGTGGGACATCCGCGGTTCACGCCAGTTCTCGCCATCAGCCGAGGCAAAAACCTGAATTTTTCCGTCGGTGAGGACGAGTCTGAGATGGATCGGCAGAGTTACCTTGCCTAATTCCTTCTTCTGGTTGTCGTCCTGATCTCCCGTCTTGTCCCGCCATCTGCAGACAAGGTTTCCTGAAGCCTCCACTTGAACCAACAGATAACGGCCACAGGCCAGGCCGAGAGATTCGCGGATCATCAGCCCCGCGGCGGTGGACGGTCGGCTGTCCCATTGATACGTGTTGGGGCCGCCGACGTTCGGGGCCAGGCTCGTCAGCCGGGCGGAGATCGCAACCTCGCCGCTCACAGGCTGGCTTACAAAGACTCCCTGGTCCCTGACCCGCTCCCACCATGAACTCATTGCATGGCCGCAACCGGCGAGGGTGAACTTTCCTTCGGAGAATTGCACCGATCCGAAAATGGGTGGCGCGTTCAGCTCATCAAAGTTCCATCCGGCCGGGAGCGTCGATGAAGTCACGGTGACCGTGCAGGTCTGCTTCACATCGCCGATCATCGCCGTAAGGGTGCAGACCCCGGGCTTCCTGCCGGCCACCATCGCGATCTGCTCGCCGATCCGCCGAACCTCGGCGATGGCCGGGGCGCTGCTGGTCCAGGTGACCTCGCGGTCCCACGTCTCCATGGGCGTGAGGGTCGCGTTGAGGGTCGCCCGGCCGTGGGCGGGGATGGTAAGCGCCTGGTGGTCGAGAGCCATGGTGGCAACCGCGACGTTCGTCCGGCAGTTGATGGCCTCATTGAGTTCGATCGTCGCGATGGAGATGCCCTCCTTCTCGTTGGAAGCCGTCACATTGAGCCGGTAAATGTTCCACTTTGCCGGCATGGCGATGGTGAACTCCCGGTGCGGCGACTGCTCGGTGAATCCGGGTGCTTCTTGCCGATCTAGATGAGTCCAACTGACCCCGCCGTCATTGGAGCCGGATAACTCCAGCGCACGAGGCAGCCGCTGCTTGTCTTTGCATACCAACGCGTACGAGGTGACCAGGTATTTCCGGTCATCGTTATGCTGGCACTGAATCCAGCTCGACGCGGCCTTGTCGATCCAAGCGGTGTCTGTCTCTCCTTCCCGGTCGAAGGCCTTGCTGGCGGCGTGGCTGGCATCCATCTCGCCTTGACTGGTGATCCGACAAGTGCCTCCTTTGATGTGGTAGTAGGTCGTATCAAATCTGAGATTCGTGGGCCGTCCTTTACCAGCCACCATCAAGTCCTCCAAGGCCATTTCGAGGGCGGCCTTGTCATACTGTGGTACAAGATACGAGTGACCGCGCGCTGCGCCGGCCTGCCACTTATTGATGCCGTTTTTTGGATCCGTGATATTGGCCCCACTTGCAACAACCTTGTACCACGGGGCAGGTCCGCGTACGGCCACCAAGGCGGAAATCGGTCCCCAGCTCAGACGGTCACCGCCGAAGCCCACCCCCGGGTATTCGGTGTAGGCCATGGTCATGGGGTTATGCTCGGGCATCTCATACGTGACGCGGCGACCGGAGTTGACCGAACCACCATCTCCGTTAAAGAGGACGGGCGTCGGCCAGGAGGAACAGACCAGCGCCGCCGATGCGGGGTCCTCAATGAAGTTGAATTCCCCATCCTTCTCGTTCTTGCTCTCAAAGGGCGGGTATTTCCCGCCCATCAGCTCAAGACGTTTGACCTTCCTTGCGACAAGGGCAACGCCATCCAGGGGGCTCGCCGCGTCGGGGCGCGACTTCAGGAGGTTGGCCATATTGCGTAGCGTGCCTGCTGCCAAAAGGATCACCCTGTTGTCAGGTTGCTGAGCCAGTATCTGGCGGTACAACGTGACCGCGTCAGGATAATCCTTGCTGCTGGGATACTTGTGCGGATAACGCCTGGCAATTTCAGTGGCGAATCCCCCGCCCGCATGCAAGCCGGGATCCTTAAGCGTTCCGACGGGGATTTCAGGGCGGCCAAACCAGGTATTGATCGCATCCAGAGCCGGACCGATCGCATCTGACGAAGTACACCCCATCACGGCAATAAGTCTGGCCTCGCCGCGCTCCACCGCCCCATGAAGTACGAACATGTCGCCGGCATCGTCGCAGTCGTTCCCCATATCCGTGTCATAGATGATGCTCACCGGCGGCTCCTCCGCTCGACACACCCAAGCCGTGGCAAGCAGAAGCGAGAGTCTGAGAAGTTTGCACATGTTCATGGTTTTGTTACTTGTTGGTTATTTTCTCGTTTGTTCATCGGCTCCTGCCGCGTTCTACGTTCGCCTGCAGAGCAGCGAGGAGCTCTTTGACTTTGTCCGGATGC
>CAIYYI010000288.1 GCA_903930345.1 uncultured Verrucomicrobiota bacterium | reverse complement strand
CGCGAACGATCCTTGTCTGAGGCCTGAAGTTTGTATTCCACTGTTTGACCCTTGGCCAACTCGGCCACGAAGGACAGCACGCCCTCGTGGATCTGAAACGGCACGGCCTTCCCATCCGGCCCGAGCAGCGCACTGTTCCTCTGCCGGAACTGCTTTGGGTCGATTCGGTACCGCACCAGTTCCGGGCCCCAGTTACGGTAGCCGTAGTCCTTGAGCCGGATTTCACCATTCCGGGGCACTTCCGCCTTGCGGGTTGGCAAAGCCGGTTCGGCTGCATGGCTTGCGTAGAAGCTGACAAAGCAGGCGACGGCTGTGACTAGAATTGAATGGTGGTTCATGGTTTGGATACAGGATTGGTGTTTTTGCCGGCTTCGCGGCACTGATCTTCGATGAGGACCTTGGCTTCGATGGTGTTGCCTTCCAGGTTTACCGGGCCGACTTTTTCTTCCAAGCGGATGCCGGTGTTCTGCCTGCGAGACGCGGCCGGGCGCGTGTCCCGGATGCGATTGTTCTTGAGTACGACGTCCCGGGTTTCCCCTCGGATTCGAATGCCGGCGACCTCCTGGCTCCGGCCGTTATTTTCGATAAGATTATCCTCCAGGCGATTGCGATGCCCGGCCATGCCCAGGGTTTCGTTGCGGAACAGGATTCCATCCTCCGCGTTGTCCCTAACCTGGTTACAGCGGAGCAAATTGTCGGTGTCCTTGTGGCCAATCGAAATGCCGTTGCGCCCATTGCCTTCGAGCACGTTGTCCTCGAACACACCGTGCCGGACGCGCCAGCAGAGGAACAGTCCGTCCGAACCATTGTTCCGGGCCACGGACTTGCGGATGGTGGCGCGCTGCGAACCGCTGCCGGGGTGCAGCCCCAGGCCGGCGTTGCCCTCGCTGACACATTCGTTGAGGAGGACATCGTTCGATTGCTGGAAGCTGATGCCGTCGCCGTTGAAGCCCCGCACCGTGCAATGCTCCATGACCGTGCCAAAGCCGCGGTAGAGGAAGATGCCGCCGCCACGGCAGCCGTCGAGCGCCGAGTTGTGCTCGCGGTTGCCTTCGATGATCAGGTGCTCGATTCGTACTCCTTCCAGTTCATAACCGCTGACCACGGGAAAAACGGTAACCGCCTTGGCGCCATCACTGACCATGCAATCGGCTCCCAGTGGGTGGTCCATGGCCAGTGTGGAGCCGTTGCGGCCTATGATGCGAGCCACGGTGATGTGGAAACCGTTGACCCGCTTGCTCCAGATGGCCACCCCGCACCCAATGTCGAAACCTTTCGGATCGGTGACTGTGATCTGTTCCTCGCCAAAGTCGCCGTCAATGGCCAGCGGAGATTCGGCGGCGTTCGCCTTGCGGAGGATGGTCTTCCCCGAAGTGCCACGAACGAGGACCTGCGGGCGCAAGTGAAGCGAATCGCGCATGAGGTATTCGCCCGGGCCGATCTCCACGATCCCGCCGCCGAGCCCCGCGACATAATCCACCGCCGCCTGGAGCGCGCGGTTATCCGTGCCCAGGAGATCCGCGTTGGTCTGGCCCACCGCGATGCGAGGAACGTCCGTCATGGCCGAGCGCATCTTCCGAGGCAGTTGTCTTTCCTCGGCCGATGGCGACCAATCCCTGCCTTCAATCCGAGCCGGCCCTGCACCGGGATACAGGCTCAGCGGCGCCTGTTCGGTGGCTGGCGAGGCTGGCGGTATGCATGCCCAACCCAGAGCTGCCACCATCCGTAGTCGGGTCCATAGTCCGGACAAATGTTTCATGCACCCATATGCTACCCGCTTTGGCCGCACCCGCGAAGTAGGGGAAATCCTTACTCCGACGGACACGGAGCCGCAGCACAACCAGCGCAGAATTCAGTCTGCAGTTCCGGCATCCCAAATATCACCTGGCAAAATCAGGTTGATGAAGCTTCAGGATTTATCTGGCCAAGCCGGTGTTCGCATTAAACACCAGAAAGCGCAAGGTTTGAGCGGTTCGCACATCCTCAGGCTTGTCCGCCAAGCGCCATGCGTATTCGCGTTCGCTAATGCTCCGCGCCAGCACGCGCTCGCCGGCGAAAATGCCGAAACCTGTTCTGCTTGGCGCGCCTTTCGCGCTTATGGGAAACGATGGGCTTGGCTCACGGATTCCGGATTGTGTTGTCGAAGCCGAAGTAGCGGATGTCGTCGGCGCTCACGCCGATGTCGAGATCCTTGTAGGTGTAGACATAGCGGATGTTGGCGGCGGCCAGAGCGGCGCGGGTGGCCTCGGACAGGGCCGGATCGAGCGCTGGCTCGATGAGCACGAACTCGAAGAAGTTGTGGTGGCCTGGTAGCAGCGTGCGGGAGAAATAGCTGTCGGTGCTGAAGGCGGGCAGGCTGCCGCCGCGGGCGGTCGTGGGCGAAAGCCAGCGGTCCAAAAGCAGCGTCTTCAGGATCCAGGGGGGTTGGCCCTGATACAGCGGATATCCTTCGCGGAAGTGCAGGTTGACCTGGACGCCATTCCTCGAAACGCGGTAATTCCGCACAAACGCGTAGATGTTGGTGGCATTCGCTGGATCCATCTGGACGAGCGTGGTGGTGTCCACGCTGGTGCTCTTGAAGACCAGTGTCGCCGAGTTGTCGTCAATTTCCGGCTGCGCCGTGGCGTAGGTACAGCGCAGCGTCATGGTCGGGTCGCTGGCGTTGGGGGCCGTGGCGCCGCTATTGTTGCGGTTGGCGCTTGCGCTGTAGGGGAAGTCAAACGACAGGGTAAATATCCGCCGGGCGGGGCCGGTGCCGTTGGTCCAGGCGAGCGTCATGTTGTTGGCGTTGCTCGTGGTCATGCGGCCGAGAATTTCCAGCGCGCCGGTCCAGGTCTGCACTTCGCCGTTCCAATGCGTCTGGAAGTTCGCCAGCAGCTTCCCCCAGTAGTTCGTCGCTTTGTAGGTGGCGTTGGTGTGCGGCGTGCCCTTCGTCGTGTAGAGCCACAGCCGGCTCTTGAGCCGGTGGCGGGCCATCAGCGCGCCGAACTCGCCCTGTTCGGACTGGACTAGCCCAAACAGGCCGCCATAGAGGTTGGAGGAGTTCACGTCGGCGACGCGGTAGAAGCCGCAGCTGGCAAAGGCGGAAAACGTCCAGTTTGTGCGCGCTTCCAGGTCGCCCTGGTCAGACCAATGAAAATGGTTGGTGGAAGTCCTCACGAGGTAAGGGCCGTAGCCGCCCCGGCTGGCGAACGTGACAGTGTTGCTCCCGCGAACCAGATTGGTCATCTGCACTTGGGCCGTTGCGGCCAGTGGCGCGCAGGCGACGAGGAGGGCCAGGAGGCGCAGCAGGGTGGAGGGGTTTCTCATTGTGATCGGTACGGGGTTGGCCGGACACGCTTTCATGGGATGGTTGGCGGTGGCACCAGCACCGGCTGCGGCACCGCGCGGATTTGTTTGAGGCCGACGCGCCCGGGCACCAGGCGCTTGAATTCAAAGTCGAGTTCGAAGGCCGTCTTGGCGGGATAATAGGCCTCGTAGGCGAGGGTGGCCGTGTTGAGCTGGTCCAGCAGGGTCCGGTAGTCGCTTTCCCACAGCATGACCGGAGCACCATTCGTCGTGAGCGACGAACTGACGACCAGGTCCAGATCAGCCCCTGAGATGTTCGTCCCGCGGAAGGACGTAGCGACCGTTTCCGGCTGCCAGGCGGGATCGGGATTGGTTACCGACTCGGCGCCAAGTTGCGTCACGATGCGGGCGCTGGCCTGGCGCGCACCGGAGGTCTTGTCAATGGTCAGCAGGGCCACGCCGTTGGCCAGTTCCTCCTCATCGGGCGATGAATAGTGCACGAGGAGGGCCATGCCCGCGTTTGTTTCGTTGACGCCGAAACGGAGGCGTTCGAGATAGGCATTTTCATTGTAGAAGCTGGCGTAAACCTTGCGCATCGCCCGGAAGACGCCACGTTCGTTCGCCTCGGTGGAGTCGCAGCGACAGGGGCCGGCGGTGTCACCGTCCTGGTCGTCTTCGAGGCAGCCGCTGTAGCTGTCGTAGAGGCCCGCGCCATTGAAAGTGTCGGTATCCTCGACATTGGTCGAGCTGCGAAAGCGGATTTTTCGGCCGCTGAATCCGGCCTGCTGCAAAGCCGCGATGATTTGGGCGCGCTGCGCGGTGCTGAAGTCCGCCGTGCCCGTGACGATGAGGTCGCGAATGGCGGCCAGGTTGGTGCGCAGGGAATTCACCTCGGGCGGATAGGTGTAGCCGCCCAGCCGGGCGTTGATCTGCTGGCGCAAAGTCTGGCCGTCAGGCAGGGTTTGCGCGAGATAGGCGTTCCAGAGGTCGAACGTGAACGCGATCACGGGCGTGGGTGTGTCGTTCGGCACGCTCCGGCGGAGGAATCCAAAATTCACGGCCTTGCCGCCCACATGGCGGATATCGGCGGGGGTCAATGGATCCACCGGAAGCCAGTTGGTTCCGGCAGACGCCATGGGAGTGAGGTCGAGCGCCCCGGCTTTCTTGCTTTCCAGGATTTCCTGCCGGCGCTCGTGCGTAAGCAGCCCGGTCGTGTCAGTCAGCGTGATGCGGCAGACGTTGTTGGAGTTTTCGACCACCAGTAAGACTTCCTTGCCGTCGAGGCTGGCAATCTCCGCCTGGAGACCTGCCCCGTTGGCATAGGCG
>CAIYYI010000287.1 GCA_903930345.1 uncultured Verrucomicrobiota bacterium | reverse complement strand
GACCGACCGCCGGATGGTTCAGAATATGCGCCTTTTTGTCCCAAGTGCGACAGGGCTGGACAAAAGGCGTTTGTAAGGGCAATTTGGAACTGCGAATATGAGTGAAGAACAGATGCAGAATTTTACGCCGCGCGCCCAACAGGTGCTGGCGTTGGCACGCAAAGAAGCGGACCGTTTCAACCACAACTTTGTGGGAACCGAACATTTGCTGCTGGGTTTGATCAAACTGGGCCAGGGTGTGGCGGTCAACGTGCTGCAAAAGATGGGGTTGGACCTTGAAACCCTGCGCATGGAGGTGGAGAAGGTGACCGGCACGGGGCCGGACCAAAAAACCGTGGGGAATATCCCCTACACCCCCCGGGTGAAGAAGGTGCTTGGCCTGGCAGCCAAAGAGGCCAAAGCCCTGAACCACACTTATGTGGGCACCGAACACATCCTTTTGGGCCTGCTGCGCGAGGGCGATGGCGTGGCGGCCCGGGTGCTGAAGAATTTGGATGTCGATATCGAATTGACCCGGCAGGAAATTCTCAAGGAGCTTGATCCCAATTTCCAGGCCCCGGAGGAAAGCGCCATGCCGGGGGGCGAACCGGCCTCGGCGCAGCCGCCGACCGAAAAGGCGGGGCCAGGCGAAAAGAAAGGCGAGGTCAAAACTCCGGCCCTCAAGGCCTATGGCCGTGATTTGACCGAATTGGCGCGCAAGGGTGAGATGGACCCGGTCATCGGCCGACGCGGCGAGATTGAGCGCGTCATTCAGATCCTCTGCCGCCGCACCAAGAACAATCCCGTGTTGCTGGGTGAGGCGGGCGTGGGCAAAACGGCGATTGTTGAAGGTCTGGCCCAGGAGATCGCCCGTGGCAACGTGCCGGAAATTCTCCGGGAGAAACGCGTCGTCACGCTGGATCTGGCCCTCATGGTCGCGGGCACCAAGTACCGTGGGCAGTTTGAGGAGCGCATCAAGGGGGTGATGGATGAGATCCGGCGGGCCAAGAACGTGATTCTTTTCATCGACGAACTCCACACCATCGTGGGCGCGGGGTCGGCGGAAGGCACCATGGATGCCTCCAATATCATCAAACCGGCGCTGAGCCGCGGCGAAATGCAGTGCGTGGGTGCCACCACCCTGAACGAGTACCGCAAATACATTGAAAAGGATGCCGCCCTGGAACGTCGGTTCCAGAGTGTCCGGGTGGAAGCCCCCTCGGTGGACGACGCCATTGCGATTCTCAAGGGCTTGCGTCCCAAGTATGAGGAACACCATAAGGCCGAAATCTCTGATTCCGCCGTGGAATTGGCGGTGAAGCTTTCTGATCGCTACATCACTGACCGTTTCCTGCCCGACAAGGCCATCGACGTCATGGATGAGGCCGGTGCCCGTTGCCGTATCGCAGCCATGACCCGTCCCCCGGAGGTCAAAGACCTGGAGGCAGACATTGATCGTTTGAAAAACGAAAAGGAAGTCGCCATCAAGAAGCAGGATTACGAGGGTGCGGCCTCCATGCGCGACAAGGAAAAGCAGGCCAAGGAAAAGCTCGATACCGTGCTCGCCACCTGGAAAGCCAACCGCGAGGAGAAACGGGTCAAACTGGACGAGGACGACATTCTGCAGGTGGTGTCCAAGTGGACGGGCATTCCGCTGCAGCGGATGGAATTGGCGGAAACCCAGCGCCTGATGCAGATGGAGACGGAGATGAGCCGGGTGGTCGTGGGTCAGAAAGAGGCGGTCTCCGCGATCTGCCGCGCCCTGCGCCGTTCACGCGCCGATCTGAAGGATCCCAAGCGCCCCATCGGCACCTTTGCCCTCCTCGGGCCGACCGGTGTCGGCAAAACCTTGCTGGCCAAGACCTTGGCCGAATGCATGTTCGGGGATGCCAAAGCGCTCATCCAACTGGACATGAGCGAGTACATGGAGAAATTCACCGTTTCCCGACTGGTCGGTTCGCCTCCCGGCTATGTGGGCTATGAGGAAGGTGGTCAGTTGACCGAGCAGGTGCGCCGCAAACCTTACTGTGTGGTGCTCTTTGACGAAATCGAAAAGGCCCATCCCGACGTGATGAACATGCTCCTCCAGATTCTGGAGGAAGGCAAGTTGACGGACAGCGTGGGCCGGGTGGTCAGTTTCCGCAACACCGTCATCCTGATGACCTCCAACGTCGGGTCGGAAACCATCAAGAAGCAATCCACCATGGGTTTCTCGCCCATCACGGACGAAAACACCTATGAGAAGATGCGGGAGAAGATCCTGGAGGAGGCCAAGCGGCAGTTTCGTCCGGAATTCCTCAACCGGTTGGACGACATCATTGTCTTCCGTTCGTTGACCAAGCCGGATCTCATCGAGATTCTCGATTTGGAGATCAAAAAGGTGATCACCCGCCTCAAAGGACGGAGGCTCGAATTGGAACTTGAGGAAGCCGTCAAAAACTTCCTCGTGGAGAAGGGCTACGATCCCACCTACGGTGCCCGTCCCATGCGCCGCGCTGTGGAACGGTCACTTGAGGATCCGCTGGCGGAGGAAATCCTTAAGGGCGCGTTGCACGATGGGGAGACCGTGCTGGTCAAATTGGAGAAAGACAAGCTGGTCTTCACCCAAAAAGCCGCCGGTGAAGGCGTGCCTGCCAGTTGACGGCTTGTCCTCTGGCACCGCCGGTTGAGGTTCGGCAATATTAATACAGAACACCCGCAAAACCACTTGGTTTTGCGGGTGTTGTCGTTCGCGCCGACTGGTATTAGTCCACCACCACCCGGTAGAACCGGTTGGCTCGCGGGGTGTCGGTGAACGTGATGGTCTCGTTGGCTGCGGTGACGGAGCCCAAGGTCTGCCAGGCACCGTTCAGGTTGTCCTTGTATTCCACCCGGTAGGTTTTGCCCGCCAGCACAGTGAGCGTCAGTTGCACCTGGCTCTGGTCCACTCTGATCCCCTGCGTTCCGAAACGCGGCTGCGCCCCCACCAGCACTGTCAAGGTATTGGTGGCGCTCATCACCGGAGTGCCATTGTCCGCCACGGTGACGATGGCGAGGTTGGTGCCCAACTGACCCGCTCCCGGCGTCCAGGCAATCTGGCCGGAGGCGGGATTGACCGTGAGTCCACCAGGCCCGGAGAGCACGGCAAAGGTGAGGGTTTGCACCGGCAGATCGGCATCGGCTGCCTGGGCTGTGAGACTCAGGCTTTGGCCCAGCAGCAGCCGGTGGGTGCCCAAGGGGGCGAGCACCGGGGCGGTGTTGCTGCCCGGCGCCACCACGTTGGAATAGCCCGGGGTGGGGGTGGTCAGCGTTTGGATGTTCACCTCCCCATCCGGGTTGCGTCCGCTGATCGCATTGTTCCCTTGCGGGCCGAATGCAACCAGATCCACCAACTGTCCGGCGGGGTTATACAGGATGATCGATTCGCCGGCACGGCTGAGCTTGAAGTTGACGTGGAGGGCATTCGTTCCGCCGTTCAGGCTGGTGTTGCCATCAGCCCAAAGCACCAGAAAACCCTGGGCGGGAAGCACGATGCCACGCGGGATTTCAAACTGGGTGAGGCTGTTGGTGGTGTCGGTCAGAAACCACCCGCTCAAGTCGATGTCCTCAGCGCCGGGGTTGTATAATTCGAACCAATCCTCATAGATGCCCGCCAAGGCCACCAGCGAGGTGTTGTCCGACATCCACTCATTGATCCTGACCACCTGCGGACGCATGGCCGGGTTATTCGTGATGCCCGGGGTCGGATAATCCAAACGCTGGCGGTAAAACGGTTGTCCATCCGGATAGGCGCCGTAGGTGCGTCCGCCCCACACGCGCTGCCAGTTGAAGTAGTCCAACACGCGCGGTTCGCCATTGATGGTGGCGGAGAGGGCCAGAGAACCATTGGTTCCGGTGAGCCGGAAGTCGGCATGCACAAAGCCGGGGGCTGACTCGCCGGTCTCCCCATCGGCCCAGATCACCAGGCAGGATTGGCCAGAGACGAGGGTTCCGGACGGAATCTGCCAACGGGCAAGGTTGGTGTACGTGTCGGACAGATAAAGCCCGCCCAGATCAACTGTGTTGGTGGTGGGATTGTAAATCTCAATCCACGGATCCAGATCCCCCGCATTGTCCGGGTGGCCAGCGATGCCTTCCGGAGCCACTTCATTGAGCCACACCACCGGCATGGTGGGCAGGTTGCGCGCAATGAAATTGGTGATGCCCGGAGTGGCCAGGTTGGGTCGCACATTGAGTTCCGGCCGAAGGAAGGTGCTGCCGGTGCGTACGGTCAGCTTGGTGATGTTGGTGCTCGGCAGATACCAGAAGCTCACGGTGTACTGCGCGTTGGACGTGGCCTGCGTGTCTTGCGCAATGGCGGCGGTCAGGGAGCCGGCGTTGGTGAAGATCAAATGCAGGCTGCTCTGGCCGGAACGGGCAATGTTGGTGTCGAAGAATGACTTGCTGGCGACATTGGCCACAATCCAGGGCCCGCCCAGGGTGGTCGTTAGCATTGTGCCTTCAAAATCACCATTGGTCACCAGGTTTGGTCCCACACCAGCCACGGTGCCCGGGACCAGCCTCAGGTCATCAATGAACATTTCCCCGGCGGCATCCGTGAACAGGTAAAGGCGTTTTTGGGTGCTGTTGTTGTTGGTGCCGGTGTAGGAGAAGAAACGCCAGCCCGCGCCATCCGTCCAGTTTGCCACCCGGGTGTTGTCCTGGCGAGCATCGACCAGTTGCAGCGAGGATCCTGCGCCATCCGCCAGGGCGGGCCACGGAGCTTCGGAATCGTAGCGCAACTGATCCACGACAACCTCGCCGTTCGTGCCCGGGCGGAGCAGGGTGAGGGTTTCCCCATTGTTTTGCAGGGAGCCGGTGAACACATCAAACACGGCCAGGGAACTGCCGTGGGCGGTGATCATGGCCTGGCGGTCCGCCGCCAGCACCAGACAGGCCCGCGGGCCGATGCTGCTGCCCGCTGGGAACACATAATTCAGCCCGTCCACCCGCCAGCCGGAAAGATCAAAGGTGGCGTTGGTGGATTGGTTGAACAGCTCCACATAGGAGGCCCCGGCCACGGTGGGGTGGTACATGACCTCGTTGAAGACAATGTTGGTGAGTGAGTCCGGGCTGTTGGTCGGAGCGATCACGTTGGCTGTGGTGGACAGCCCCAAGGAGTCCCCTTGCACACCCAGTGCTCCAAACACGAACGCATTGGTTCCGGCCTGCAGGGGCAACCGGGCGGTCCAGGCGGAAATGTTGGTCCAGGTGACCGGCCAGACAACCCCGTTGATGGTGATGTATTTGGCTTCAATGGGTGCTGAGCCAGTGATCACAAAGAAGTTGCTCGTCGCCGTGTAGGAGGTCGAAGGCCCGGCGTTGAAGGGCAGGGCTCCCGCCGCATTGTTGTTCAAGGCGGTTTGCAGAGAACTGCGCATGGTGTTGATCCAAGTCTTGACACTATCCGGCGAGATAGCATTCAGACCGTTGGCACGGAAAGCGTCATACTTGGCATCCATCACCGGATCCACTTTGGCATTGAGCATCGGGCCGTTGGCGATTTCCTTGAAGGCGCGCAGGTAGGCGCGCCGGAAGGCGGGATTGCTGTAAACATTGGCCATGGGCACATTGCCGGTGGGTTGGCCGGGGAAATTCTGGGTGTTGTAGGTGAACAGGTTGTCCGGTCCGGGACCCCATGAACCGCTGTTACCCAGCACAATGTTGAAGTCGAAAATAAAGAGGCGCCAAGGGCCGTTTTCTGGTTTGTACCCATACATGTTCTGCTCGTTGTTGGCACCCACCGAATCCCAGTTGCCGCAGGCGTGCTCAATGGCGAAGACTCGCATCCACTGCTCCATGTCCACCACCGCTTCCATGTTTTGTTGGAACCCGGCGTTGGTGGCGGTGTTGGCGGCGTCAACCAGCGCATACACCGGCGCGAAGTTATTGGCGGTGCCTTTTTCTCCGCGGGTCAGGTAATTCATCCGGTACCGGCCGGTTTTGTATTGGCCACCCACGCCGTTGACCGTGGTGGTGTAGCGGTTCTGCGTGCACCAGGAGTTGTTGGCAAAGGGCACGCCACCGCTCGCCCGGTCATCCATTTCAAACCAGGGCTGCATCTTGTACAGGGAACCGTTGGGATCATCCGGGAAGGTCTCATTCAGGTAGTCCGTTCCAGGTGTTTGCATGTCTTCCATCAGCCAACCGCTGCGCCGCTGGGCACCATTGACCACCATGTTGACGTAGCGGCGGTTGGGGTAGAACAGGCCCAGTTGGCGGGCCATCCAGTAGGCCGTCTGCTCACGCTGGAAGGTGGCATCGTCGAACGCCCCGTTGCCCGGCCCGTGAATTTTGTTAAAGTTCGCCGTGCCCAGCAGCTTGTCGTCATCCGGCATCTGTATGGAATAATGGCAGTCTCCCAGCGGGGAACTCCAGCCTTGGTGGTATGGACTGCCTGCGTAACGCGAGCCAAAGTTGTAAATGGCCCGGAAATTACCGTACACGAAGGTGCCTTCCACCGGTTCATTGCTCAAAGTGGGACGATTGATCCAGGAACTCACCGCGCTGGCCGTGAACCATTGGCGATACGTGCCAAAACTGCTGGCCAGCACCGGGTCGCCAAACCGCACCAGCGCCTCCCGCTGGTTGATCCAGGCATTGGCTGGGAAGACATTGGTGGCTCCCAAAGCATCGGCCGCCTGGACCACAAAGGCCACCATGATGCCCGAGGCCTGCCCGGGAATGGTGGCCGTGAAGATGCCATCTCCCGACACCACGTCACCGCCACTCCCATCGTCCGCCATGATGACGTTGTTGTAGCCGTTGGTATTGTCCGGACGCCAGGAAAGAGTCAGTTGCGCCAGTCCGTCCGGATCGTCCACCCGTGCCTGGACCAGGACGGGTTGGTTGGCGGATGGCAGGACAGGGGTGTGACTGACCTCGTACAAGGCCGGGCCGGCATTGGCCACCAGGCGGCTGTTCGGCAGACCAGGCGTACCCAGGTTGGCTGGCAAAGCCAGGCGCGAGTAAGCTTCAAAATGGTTGCCGTGGGTCCGCAGGAGAAATTCCGGCCAGCCTTTGAGCCAGCGCACCCGGGCACGAATGGTCAGGGTGGTGTTGGTGACCTCCGTCGTCAGCGGAACAATGATGCGGTTGACACCGTAGTCGAAACGTGAACTGGACCTCACATGAAGTGACTTGGCACTGGCATAACCCTCCCCGCTTTCCAGTGAGCTGCGCACGTGGTTGCCCCGCGTCACCCAACCGGAAAGACCGGCCTCAAAGGTGGAGTTGGTGCTGGCGATGACATTGACTCCATTGGTGGTGGTGATAAGTTCCACATTGTCAAGCAGGCACTCGCCTTCGCCCATCAGGCCGCCTTCGATGAAATTGGCGATGCCGAATCCGTGATCCATGGGGCCGGTGGCTTCCAACAGGGTCCATGGCGCCTTGCCGCTTTCATCGCTGTCCGCCCAGTTGGCGGCCAAGCGGTTGTCGGCGCGGGGATCAATGAGTTCCAGGCTGCTGCCACCTTCGTTGGCCCATTTGTTCCACTGTCCGCCGACCACATAGGCCACTTCGTTTTCCACAACGAAAATCGTGGTGGTTTCCGTAACCCCGTTGGCGGTTTGAGTGTTTGACTGGGGGCTGGCCAGCATCACCCGTTCGCCGCCGTTGGCAAGGGTTCCCGCATAGTCGCCCACCGTGTTGCCGCTGTTCAGTTGCGGGTATTTGGCCAACAGGTTTGTCTGACTCTTTGCCACCACCAGAAAACCGCCGGCGGGAATGGTCGTGCCGGGCGCGAAGGTGTGATCAATGCCGTGAATGAAACGCCAGCCGCTGATATCCGCCGGTTGGGTGCCGGCATTGTGCAGCTCCACATACTCATCCTCATCGAGCCCGGTGATGGAATCGAACATGATTTCGTTGATCACCACCTGGCTGCGCCGGGCGGCTCCATTGGCCAAACCGGGTGACGCAGAGCCCAGGGGTGCCCATTGGTCCGCCCCATCGGGCGTGCGACCGCAGGCGACTCCAGTAGCCTGGGCTTCAAACCTCACGGCATCCAGCACCTTGGTGCCGTCTGCATTCTTGAAGTAGAGGGTGTCTCCGGCCCCGTTCAAACCGAATCCGAGCGTGCTTTGGACCAGGACCAAATAGCTGCGTGGCCCGATCAGAGTGCCGGGGGCGAACACGAACCGATTGGTGCTGGGTTTGTCGGTCAGCACGCAGCCGGAGAGGTCATTCGTCTGATTGCTGTGGTTGTAGAGTTCAATGTAATCCTCGCCCACGCTGGAGTTGGCCAGAAATTCATTGATCATCACATTTTGGAGGGGATCCACGACGTAGGATTCCCGCTGACCCGGCGTGCCGCCGACCTTTCGGCTGGCCACCCAGGCCTTGGGATTGTTCTCGCCGTAGCTGGGCCGGGCGAGGAACAGGGAGTGGCCAGCCCCGGAAGCGGCCACCGGCCAGGGGGCGCTGTTCTGATAATCGACCTCCAGCAGGATGGATCCCTCTTTGTTGCGCAAACGCACTGTTCCACCATTTCCTGGCAGCGAGTTGGCATAGTTCATGGACACGCTGTTGGTGCCATCCACCAGATTGGTGGTGTACTGGGGGATGCCGTAGCCGAACACACCCGTCACACCGTAAACGCTCTGCACATCCGCCGGCACTTTCGCCAGCACCACAAAGGAGTTGGCTTCCACCCGGGTGTTGGCGGGGAAAGTGTAATCCACATCGCCGCTGATTATGAACCCGCTGATGTCTTCGAAGAACGGGTTGGAATTGTAGAGTTCAATGAACTCCAACTGGCGGCCATCAGCCCGGTCGGCCGGCTTGTACATGATTTCGCTGATGACCAGCGGGGTGCGACGGCTGGACTGGCCCAGCGGCTCAAAGGGGAGGGGGGCTGCCTGGGTCAGCGGACTGGTGACATCTGCGAAATTCCGGAAACTGGCGAGGGCCTGGCTGTTGGTGCTGCGGCTGGCCACCGCATAGCCGAGGTAAACCGGATCTGCCGTGATGCTGTTGTTACCCAGAAGAGTCCAGGTGGTGCCGTCCATGCTGGAGTAGCCGCTGTAATTGTTGCCTCGGCGGATGAGGCGCAGCCACGCATTGGGGAATTCGATGGGACCATGGCCGGCGATCACACTGCTGGCGCTGGTCGTGTTGCGGTACTGGTAGAACGATTCTGCCAACCCGGGCACGGCAAATGAGGCGGCGAACCGGGAGCTGGGGCTCAGCGTCTCGCGGGCCATCAGGCCGGCCTTCGCCCAAGGATCGCCTCCGGTGAGCGCGGCAATTTGCACCTGCACATCAAAATCCCCAGAGCGGATCTGGAAGAGGAATTGAAACTGGTCCACATTGCCACCAATCTCGCGCCCGGCGGCTGTGACATCTGTGCCGTTGGTGGCAACTGTGAAGGTTGAGACGACGGGGATACCCCCGATATTGACCGGGGCCAATTCCAGCGCCCGGAAGGTGATACTGGAGCCCGGGGCAATGGAGTTGGGGACGGTTGCGATATCGGTGATCCCGTTAACGTTTAAGGTGTACGCCGTGCCGATGACCAAGGCGGGGGAGACACTCAAAACGATGCTATCCGGGCTGCTGGCCTGGGCGGCGATGACTTGAATACCGCCATTCAGAGTGTAATTGCCCGGATTGGTGACGCTGGTGGCGGCCAGTGCCTCGTTCACGGTGAGAATGATATTGGTAGGGGAATAATTGGCCGCCGTGGCCAGGATGGGGGCATTGGTGTCCGGCAAGACAGTCAGCGTGGCCGCCAGGGAGGTGGCCGTACCCAGGCTGTTGGATACGACGCATCGGTACTGTTTGCCGCTGTGTGAAGCCACATAAACGTTTGAAACGGTCAGCAGCGAGGTTCGGGCGGATGGACTGTTGATATCCACTGCGTTTTCTTGCCACTGGTAGGACATTTCCATCTGGTTGGTGGAGAGCGTCCCGAACAGGGCGTTCTGCCCCTCAATCACGGTGGTGTTGGTTGGTTGCAGGTAAACGCTGGGCGTGGCTGGCGTGCCGCGGTACGGAATCATGTAGGTGCCGGCGGCGGAAGTGGCCGGAATGGGTTCCTCGATGGTTCCATTGGGGAGCATCCAGCGCACGGTCAGGTTATCACCGCCGCCACCCTCCTTCATCAACGCTTCGATGTAGTAACGCCTGCCTGCCTGCAATGCGATCAGGGCCGATTGCTGCCCCCCCTCCTTGCTCCACACCCGCTGGTCTGTCCACCCGGTCACCGCCGCGATCTGCGTTTTGTTGGTCGGATTCTCATCGGAACTAAGGTAGAGCACGCTGTTATCGTCGCTGGCGATCCAAAAGCTGTAATTGCCGGTTTGCGGTGGCACCACGAAGGCACGAACCCGCTGCCCGTACCCGTCCAGCATATTCAACTCGGTCTCGAAGGTGGTGAAAACTTTCGTGTAGGTGGCGTTGGGGCTGTTGGGGTAGGCGGCATTGCCGGTCAGATCGGAGATGCCTGTGGCAGATGTGCTTAATCCACTCCAGAGTTCACGATACATCCCGAAGTTTTGACTTTTTGCAGTGCCGCCTGTCAGCAGTGCGCACACCGTCAGAATCTTGGTGATCAAACCGATCCGTCCGCCCAGTTTACAGTTTTGTAACATAAGCCATCTGCAGGTTACCACAGCCGGTGCTTTCCGACCAAACGGTGGTCGGAAAGCACCCGCTTCGGTTGTTTGTTTTTTCTGTGCCGGACCCGGAACGCCCCTTGGCTCACGCCAGCCGTTCCAAAGTCATGGCTAATCGCCAACGACCACCCGGTAAAACCGGTTGGTTCGGAGAGTATCGTTCAACGTCAACGGGGTGCCTGTTCCGGGATGGGTGGTGCCCAATGGCAGCCAGGCGGCACCAAGCCGGTCCTGGTATTGCACCTGATATGTTTTGCCGGTCACTGTCGGCAGGCTGAACGTGATCTGAGTGCCGCTCACAGTGACCCCGCCCGCATTGAACCTTGGCTGGGCACCCACGATCACCGTGAGGTTGTTGGAGGCACTCAGCGCTGGGGTGCCGCTATCGGTGACGATGATCGGAATCACATGGGTGCCCACCTCCGGCACCACGGGGGTCCAATTGATCAACCCGCTGGTCGCATTCACGGTCAGGAGGGCGGGGCCGCCCGCCTTTTGGAAGGTGAGTTGCTGCACGGGCAAGTCGGAGTCGGCCGCCTGGGCGGTCACCGCCAGGCTTTGTCCGATCAGCAGGGTGTGCGATCCCAGCGGAGCCAGGACCGGCGCGGTGTTGCCGTTGGTGCTGTTGCCAGCCAAGTTGGCTGCACCCGGGGTGGGGCTGGCCAGCGTCATGATGGGGGCGGCACCGTCCGGATAACGTCCGTTGACACCGTTCAGTGATTGGGCGGCGAAGGGAACCAAGTCCACCTGGCGGCCCTCGGGGTCATAGATGCCGAGCCACTCGCCACTGCGGCTTAGGCGGAAGTTGACGTGCAGATTCCCACTGCCGGTGTTGAGCACGGTGTTGTTGTCCGCCCACACCACCAGATAACTGTGCGGGGGCAGCACATAGCCGACGGGCACCTGAAACTGGCTCCAGTTGGTCGGATTATCGGTCAAAAACCAGCCCGCCAGATCCACAGGTTCCTCGCCGGGGTTGTACAGCTCAAACCAATCCTCATACACCGTGGTTCCGGGAATGGCGACCAGGTTGGCGTTGTCGGACATCCATTCGTTGATCTGGACGACAAACGGGATCAACGCCGGATTGTTGGTTGCCTGCGGCGTCGGGTAATCCATGCGCTGGCGGTTGATCGCCTGGCCGTCGGGCACGGCGCCATAGGTGCGCCCCCCGGACATGTTGCGCCAGTTCAGGTAATCCAGCGGGAGCACACTGCTGTTGAGAGTGATGAACAACCCCACGGTGCCGTTGGTGCCTCCCAAGCGGAAGTTGGTGTGCAAGGCTCCGGCGGTAGTTTCATTGGTCTCCCCATCGGTCCAGATAATCAGGTGTTGTTCCGCCGTGATCACCGTGCCGGTCGGAATCATGAATTTGGTCGGATTGGCGTAATCATCCGTCAAATACAGGCCGCCCAGTGCGATGCTGTTGGTGCTGGAGTTATACAGTTCGATCCAAGGTTCGCTTTCCCCCAGATTGTCCACCACTCCGGGCAGGGGTTGGGGCGACACCTCATTCAGCCACAGCTTCGGCAAGGTGGGATAGACTTGGGCGACGGAATTGGCGGTGGCCGGGGTGGCGCTGTTGGGACGCACTGTGGCTTTGGGTTGGAACAGGCTCGTCACCCGGAACGTCAGGGTGTTGATGTTCGAGGCCGGCAGGTACCAGAAACTGAACGTGTAGGTCGTGTTGGGAATGGGCAGCTCCATGCTGATGTTGTTCACCGTGCTGCCCGCGTTGGTGAAGACCAGGTGCATGGAACTTTTGCCTGTGTGCATCACGTTGGTATCGATTTGGGACTGGGCCCCGAACAGGGACTGATATCCCCACGCGCCACCCTGATTGGTGAACAGGCCGGACCCCTCAAAGCCACCATCGGTAATCAGATTCGTGCCGACTGCCGGAACTGAGCCGGTCACGAGCGTCATGTCATCAATGTAAACCTCCCCGCCCGAATCCGGATACAAAATGATCTTTTTCCCCAGAACAGGGCCACTGATGGTGCCGCTGTAGGAGTAAAAGCGCCAACCGGTGCCGTCCGACCAGTTGGCCACCCGGGTGAGATCCTGCCGAGCATCCACCAATTGCAGGGCCGCGCCGCCGCCATTGGCATTCTTGGGCCACGGTGCCTCGGAATCGTACCGGAATTGCTGCACCACTTCCTCTGCTTCCGCGCCCGGTCGCAGGAGGGTCAGGGTTTCCCCGTTGGTCTGCAATTGACCCGGGAATTGGTCGAACACCTGGATGCCGCTACCATAGGCGGCGGAGAATGCGGCGCGGTCCTCCACCAGAAGCAGGTAGTTGGTGGGGCCCAGCAGTGAGCCGGCCGGGAAGGTGTATCCCAACCCGTTGATGCGCCAGCCAGTGAGGTTGAACGCAATATTCGTGGAGCGGTTGTAGAGTTCCACGTACCCCCCGTTGGTGACCGTGGAGTTGTACATCACCTCGTTGAACACAATCGCCTCAGAGGCTGGCATGGATGGCCCCGTGTACACCACCGTGTTCGTCGCTCCCAGATAGGTCAACTCTTTCCCGGTGCGGTCGTAGGCGGTGAACACAATGCGGTTGGTTCCGCTGTCCACTGCGTACCGGATGGTCCAGCCCGTGGGGTCGGTGGCCACCCCGTTGTTGAACGACCAGGTGAGCGGGTAACGGTAGCCGTTCACGAGGATGTAATCGACTTGGACCGGAGCTGTGCCGGTGAAGACGATCATGTTGTTGTTGGTCGCCAGATAGTTTGTGCCCCGCACGGTGAAATTCGTGGCGGTGGTGGAATTGATCACCCCCAGCAGGTAATTACGGCGATCATTCAGGTATGTTTTGATGGTGGAGACCGTGGCGGGATCCACATTCACATTGTTGGCCGCAAAGGCCGCCGCCTTGGCGTCCAGAATCGGGGTGATGTACGAGGCTTGCATCGGCCCGTTGATCAGGTCGTAAAAGCCCCGCAGGTAAAACCTCCGGTAAAGCGGGGTGGCGTACATGGCTGCGACACGAGGGTCTGTTGTATTGAACAGGTTGGCATCCGTCGCCGCGCGGCCACCCACACCGACGGTGAAGTCAATGTCCCAGGTCATCATCTCAAAACGGCCAGTGGGGGCTTTGTAGGTGTAGCCGTTTTTGCCGCGTTCCCAGCCGTAGGAATCCCAGTTGCCGACCACGCGTTGCACGGCGAAACTGCGCATCCACTGGTCAATATTGGCGACGGCATCAATGGCGCTGGTATCCGCAAAAGTCCCCGCAGTGGGGGCGCTGGCGGGGCTCACAGCGTCGAGCAATTTGTAGAACTCGCTGTAGTTGCTGGCGGATTCCGAGGCCGCCACCGCGCGTTTGCGCCACATGAACCGATAGGCCGCCGTTTTGGGACTGGTGGCGCCACCGTAAGTGGTGGTGCGCCGGGTCAGGTCGGCATCATCGTTCACATGGGCACTCCCATCGCAGCAGGCGGAGTCGGTGAACTCGAACCAATCCTCGATCTTGTACAGATCGCCCTGCGTATCGTTATAGTACCACTCGTCCAATGCGTCCCCGTTGGGTTGCTGCGAGTCCTCCATGATGAAGTTGCCGGCTCGATTGCTGGTGGTGCTGCGTTGGTTGCCGTTGACAAACAGGTGGATGTAGCGGCGGTAGTTGTAGTGGAGGCCGATCTGGCGGAACATGATGTAGGACGTTTGTTCCGCCTGGCCGCTGGTATCGCTGGAGGTTGTTCCGCCGGGATTTCCGACCGTGTTCAGGACAAAATCGGAGGCCCCCAGAAATCGGTCATCATCCGGGAAGACCATCACGAAGTCGGTGCGGTCGGCACCGGTGGGACTGTCCATTTGGGCCTGATGCCAGGGGCTACCGGCATAGTTCGCCCCCATGTTGTACACCACGCGGCAGTTGTTATAGACAAAAGTGGCATCCAGTTGGGCATTATCCATCCGGTCCCGACCCAATTCCGGGTTGGTATGCGTCGCATCCACCAGATCCTCAGCGGCCCAACGGTTGGCGGTTGCTGTGGATGTCCAAAGGCGGTAGGTGGCAAAGCCGCCCGGTATCAAGGTTTCCCCATACCGGATCAGGCACTCGTGACTTGGGGAATCGTTGGGAAAATCGCGCACCAAGGCATTTTTAGGGAATAGTGTGGCGGCAGGCGTGGGTGCCCCATCGGTGGCTTGCACGTAAAAAGCAATGGTGGTGCCGGTCGTCTGGGGCGGCAGGGTGGCCGTGTAAAGGCCGTCGTTGGCCACAGCATCCCCGTTGGCACCGGTGTCCACCATTGGCACCGGGGTGAAGGTGGTGGCCGGGTCCACCCGATAGAAGACGGTGACGTTTGCCACCCCATCCGGGTCCGTGGCCCGCGCGGTGATGGTGACGGCTTCGTTGTTCATCGGCAAAACCGGCGCATGCGCGACCTCATACATGGCCGGACCGAGATTGCTGCGATACTGGCTGTTTTGCTGTCCAGGCGTGCCGAGGTTGTTGGGGATGGGTAGCCGGCCAACGGCTTCAATTCCGCCGCCATGCATGCGCATCAGCATTTCGGGGTAACCCCTCAGCCAGCGGGCCTTGCAACGCATGGTGATGATGCTGGATGCGGTGGTGCCAAAGGTGGGGGAACGCAGCTTGTTCACGCCAGGGTCGCCCCGCGAACCGGCCCGAACCAGCAGGCACTTGCTGCTGCTGTTGTAGCCCGGGCTGTAGGGGATGGACTGATCGTGAGACCCTTGCGGTGTCCAACCGGTCAGACCTAGCTCGAAATCGGCGTTATTGGTGATCAGATTGCTGGGGGAGGTGCCGGTGTTGATGACTTCCACATCATCCAGCAGAAATTCACCCACTCCCAGAAGGTAGATGTGCAGGTTGTCATTGGCACCCTTGCTTGTCTGAGCACCGTCATTGGCTCCGGTGAAATCGATGGTGGTCCATTGGCCCTTGGCGGACTCATCGCTGTCCGTCCAATTGGCGGAAAGCCGGTTGTCCGAGTGGGGATCCATCAATTCCAGGCTGCTGCCGCCGCCGCCAGTCCAGGCCCCCCACCGTCCGCCATCGCCGTAAGTCACCTCATTCACCACCACATGGATTGTGTTGGTCTTCACCTCGTTGGCGGAATTGGTTGTGATGTTGTATTCCGGACGGGCCAGGGCCAGACGTTCCCCGCCATTGGCCAATTGCCCGCTGTAGTTGCCGTATAGATTGGCTTGGGCACCATTGGTGCTCAGAGTGCCAGGGTAGCGGCTGAGGAGGTTGGCCATGTTGCGGGCCACCACCTTGTATTGGCCGGGCCCGATCTGAACATCCGCCGGGAAGGTGAAAGTTATGCCCGCAGTGAATCGCCACCCGGCGAGACTGATGGTGTTGGTTCCCCGATTGTACAATTCCACAAACTCCTCGTCATTGTTGCCGCTGGGCGGGTTGAACATGAGTTCGTTGATCACCACGTCACTTCGCCACTGTGCCGCATTGGCCGCCCCCGGTGTCGGGTGCGACAGCAGCGAAACCACCGTGCCACCATCCGGCCACCGGCCCGAACTCATCCCGGCGGACTGTCCCTCGTAGGTCAGCACATTGATGACCCGCAGCAAATCGGGCGTCAGCAGGTAAAGGGTGCCCCCATCCGACTTGAGGGCATTGTTCATCTCCGATTCCGTGAAGTAAACAAATCCACCCGCCGGGATGGTGACATTGGTCGGAATCCGGAACCGGTTAGTGGCGGTTGCGTCATGCAACGTCTGGATGGTTTCCGCAAGGTAACAGCCAGCCAGACTCACCGCTGCTCCACTGCCGTTGTAAAGTTCGATGAAATCCTCCCCGGTCCCCCCGGAATTGGCGCGGAATTCGTTGATCAGAACACCATCGTAAAGCGAACGGGTGAAGGGGTTTCCACTGCCCGGGGATCCACCCGCCACGTCACTGGCCTGCCATGCGCGTGAGTCACCCTCCCCGTAGGAGGGACGGGCCAGGGCCAGAGAGTGGCCAGCCCCTGCCGCCGCCACGGGCCAAGGAGAAGTTGATTCGTACGGAACCTCCAGAAGCACTTCCTTCACCCGGCCCCTCAGTAACAGGGTGCCGCCGTTATCGGACAAATTAGCCGCACCCCACGAACCGGCAACGTTCGTGATATTGTAAGCCACCTTCAACTCAGCCGGATAGCGTCCCACCACCAGGAAGCCGCCCGCTGGAATGACCGTGCCGGTGGGGAAGGTGAACTGGATGTCCCCATCCAGGCTGTAGGCGGAGATATCCTCCGGGATCGACAAGGAGTTGAAAATCTCAACAAATTGGAGCCCCTCAGCCCCGGTGGGGGTGGGCCTGGGGTGGTACATGATTTCCGAGATGGCCAAGCCGGTTTTCCGGGAGGAAGGCCCCAAGGGTTCATACGACGGCACAGTTGCAGCCGCGACCGCCGTGACATTGCCTGAATCCCGGAAGGAAACAGCCACGGCTTGCCCCACATTTCGGCTCGCGGACGCCATGCCCACGTGAAGGGTGGCCGGCATTGTCTGCGTAACGCTCCCCAGTAGCTGCCACGACAGGCCGTCATAACTCGTGTAGGAGTTAAAAACGCTGCCGACCCGCTGCAGTCGCAACCAGCCATTGGGCGGTGCCACGGGTGAACTCCCCGTGGTTACTGCAACCCCGCCGGAGGTCGCCCGGTACATCATGAACGAACCAGCCGAACTGGGGGTGGTG
>CAIYYI010000286.1 GCA_903930345.1 uncultured Verrucomicrobiota bacterium | reverse complement strand
CAACTGATCGTACTCATCTGCCTCCCGATTGAACTTCGGGCCTGTGTATTGGAACTTCAGCACGTTGGTTGCAATCGTTTCACCGTATCGGTTTATTTTAAAGCAGATATTATAGTTGTTATTAGGCTCAACAAAATAGCACGATTCAACAAAGGTCACACAGCTAACTTTTTTGTACTCTCCCGGCACTAAAACATGCTCTTCGAAGTCATCGTTACCTTTGATTGTTTGCAGCAAATGGTATTCCTTCTCTCCCTGGGTCAGATAGACATAGGGACCAAAATAGGAGTTGATGAGGACGGTGACATTTGTGCTGCTGGTATTCGATATTGTACAATCGCCTTTTAGCAACCCATTTTCATTCGTTACAGCATATTGTATGGTCAGGCGAAGGCCGTTGGTTTCATCCATTCTGACGACAATATTTCGGCCGTCCTGCCTGGCTTTTTTGTGGTCGTTGACTTCCAATATCAAGCAGTCTCCTGCCTTCACATTGAGGAATGAGCACACCATGAAGAAAAGGATGAGATAATACACAAAACGATATTTACTGGTTAATGATCAACGAACATTCTCCTGCCCAGAGGTGGCCTGATTTCCATAGAAGCACTCACCTTGCCAGTGGGAGCGTATCCCCGCCGCCGGGCTGTTATTGGTCCAGTCGATCCAATCTCGTTGTTCTCAATCATTTCACCCTTTCCCAATTTCAGCTTGCCAAGCCCTATGTCCGGGGCAACCTGGGATGCTGGGACTTCACACCTCGCCAACACGCGGCGGCCGGACGCCGGTGATTCAGAGGCTTCATGGGCTTAAACTACGCCCAACCAGCCCCCAACGCGACTCAAAAATGGTCGGCGGTGGGGCGGTTGGAAGTCCTCAGAACTTCACCCGCAACCATGCCCCTTTCAGGGGTGCCTCGCGCAGGGCGATGCCGCGACCGGCGGCGGGGTTGAACTGCCGGTAGTCCTGAACAAGCCAGCCCGCCGCGACGAGGAGCGCGTCGATCTGCTGGCAGTCGAGTTGTTCAAGGGTGTCAGGCATGCGCGGTGAACCGGGGGGAACCGTCAAGGGGATTCCCCCATCGGCGGGGGCGGAGAATCAACCTCCCTGATAACGGGAGGAATCCCAAAACCAATGGCCAGCACAGGCTGCGGTTCGATGGGCAACAAACCTTCATCGGCGGGCACGCTGCGACAACGGCGAATGAGCCAGAGGGTTCCACTGACAGTCAGGATCAGCCCGGTGAAATCGAGCCACCACGGCTGGAATTGTGCGGGATGATCGGATTCCATCAGGGAATAGCCCGGGATGCCGGGTAACAGGATGGCTCCCAGACACACCAGCAGGTTGTTGACCGCGTGCGCCAGGATGCAGAGGCCCAGGGACCGGGTGCGCCACCAGACCAGCGCCAGCAGCATGCCGATCACCGTGGTGTAGGCGAACTGCCAGGGATTCATGTGCGCCAGACCAAAGAGGAGGGAGGAGAACAGCGCGGCTTTGGGCAGGCCGTACCGCCGCAGGAAACCGCGGAGGAGGATGCCCCGAAAGATGAGTTCCTCGGTGACCGGGGCCACCACCACCAGCGTGAGGAAGGTCCCCACCGCCGCCACGGCGCCCTCCGGTTGCAGCACCTGCCGCATGCTCTCCGCAAAAAAGTCGGGCATCGGCAGAATGCGGCGCACCAAATTATCCAGCTCCGACACCAGAAAGTGCAACCCGGTGAACATCACCAGCACGGGCGCCGCCGCCGCCCACAACCACCGGCCCCGGGCCAGGTGTTCTGCCAGGGGCTGCCGGTGCAGCAGTCGCGCCGCCACCAGCACGCCAAAGAAAGCGAGGAGGTTGATCCCTCCCAGCACCAGCCCATGGCCAAGCAACCTCGTCTTGGCCAGTGAATCCAGGACGGCCAACGGCATCGCAATCAGCAACTGCACTCCGACAAACACCACGACCATCAATACTCCATGGCCAATCCCTGGAAATGGTCGGGCTGGGGTCATGGTCCGGGAGCCGGGTCAGCGGGTTTGGCGGCCCGCCGAGCCGCCAGGATTTTGCGGGAAGGAGTCCAGGTGGCGATGAATTCCTGCCGGAACTCGGCGAAGGTGCCGGCCGCGAGGTGGTGCCGTATATCCTCCATGACGTGCAGGTAAAAGTGGGAGTTGTGCACGCTCACGAGACGCAGCCCGAGGATTTCATTCACATTCAGCAGATGCCGGATGTAGGCGCGGGTGAAGTTGCGGCAGGCAAAGCAGGCGCAGCCCTCTTCCAGCGGCTTGAACTCCGCCTTGCAGGCGCCGCCCTTGATGGCAAAGGTGCCCTTGCGGGTGTAGGCGGTGCCGTTGCGCGCCACGCGGGTGGGCAACACGCAATCGAACATATCCACCCCGCGCGCCACCAGTTCCACGAGCTGGGCCGGAGTGCCCAGCCCCATGGCGTAACGTGGCTTGTGGGCGGGCAGGAAAGGCTCGGCCAGCTCCACCGCCCTCATCATTTCCGGCTCCGGTTCGCCGACGCTCACCCCGCCGATGGCGTACCCATCGAACTCCATCTTGACCAATTCCCGGGCACAATGCCCGCGCAGGTCCGGGTCGCTGCCGCCCTGCACGATGCCAAACACCTTCTGGTGGTCCGCCCGTGGCTGCAGGCGGCATTCCGCCGCCCAGCGGATGGTGCGCTCCACCGCCAGACGCTGCTCCCGCGCCGGGGCATCGTGTGGCGGGCACTCGTCAAACACCATGGCGATATCCGACCCCAGGATGCGCTGGATCTCCATGGACTCCTTGGGGCCGAGAAACAGGGGGGAGCCATCCAGGTGGGAGCGAAACTCCACCCCGTGCGCCTTGATCTTGCGGATCTTGGCCAGGCTGAACACCTGGAACCCGCCGCTGTCGGTCAGGATGGGACGCTGCCAGTTGATGAAATTGTGCAGCCCGCCCGCAGCCTGGATGATCTCCAGGCCGGGTCGGATGAACAGATGGTAGGTGTTCCCCAGGATGATCTGGGTGCGCATCTCCAGCAGTTCGCGCAAGTCAAGGGCCTTGACGGACCCCTGCGTCCCCACCGGCATGAACACCGGCGTGTCCACCACCCCGTGCGCGGTCTGCAATCGTCCCAGGCGCGCCTTGGTGACGGCGTCGGTTTTGAGCAGCTCAAACATGCGCGCCGCCGGATTCCTTCACCAGGGCCACGAGCCGCGCCACCGCCTCCTCCGCCTTGACCAGAACCATCTGACCGCCGCGCGGCTTGATCTCCACCTCGCCCTTGGCCAGGGATTTCTCGCCGATGCTGAGGCGCAGCGGGAAGCCGACGAGGTCGGCATCCTTGAACTTCACCCCGGGCCGGTCGTCGCGGTCGTCGAGGATCACCTCCACGCCCTGCTGGGTGAGTTCCTCATAAATCTTTTCCGCCAGCGTCATGGTGGCGCTGCCCGGGGCGACGCCCAGCGGCGTGATGCAAACCTGGTAGGGAGCGACCGCCAGCGGCCACACGATGCCATCCTTGTCATTGCACTGCTCGATGATGGCCTGCATGGTGCGGGTGACCCCGATGCCATAGCAGCCCATCACGCACGGGCGGGACTTGCCCTGCTCATCCAGGAAGAAAGCGTTCATCTTCTCGCTATACTTGGTGCCCAGCTTGAAAACGTGCCCCACCTCGATGGCGCGCTGAATCTTCAGCGGTAGCCCGGAAACCGCGCACAGCTCCCCTGCCCGCACGGTGCGCAGGTCGGCCCAGTTGGTCACCTGGATGTCGCGGCTGATGTCCACGTGCCGCAGATGGAAGCCATCCTCGTTGGCACCGGTCACCATGCCGGCGCCGTTGCGCAGCAGCTCATCGGCATACACCGGGAACCGGCTGACACCCACCGCACCGAGGCTGCCCGGATGGGCGCCCAGGCCCTGGAAAATCTCCTCGGCCACCGCCGGGCGGTACTGGGTGGTGCCCAGAATGCCCGCCAGTTTGGACTCGTTCACCTGGTCATCGCCCCGCATGAGCACCAGCACCAGCTTGCCATCGGCCAGGAACACCAGGGTTTTGATCTGCTGGTGCGCCGCGACACTGTGGGGCGCCTGCGCCAGGGCTTCGATGGTCACCACGCCGGGCGTGGCAAACTTTTCCGGCACCGGGCCTGTGGAAACCGCCGGGGTGGCCTGCGCCGGACCCCGGCTGGTGGCTTTCTCGATGTTGGCGGCGTACTGGCCAGACTCGCAGTACACCACATCATTCTCCCCGGTCTCGGCTGGCACCATGAACTCGTGCGAGAACTTGCCACCGATAACGCCGGTATCCGCCTCCACCGGGAAGGACTTGATGCCGCACCGGGCGAAGATGCGCCCGTAGGCATCGTACATCTTCTGGTAGCTCACCTGCGCCGCCTCGTCGGTGGCGTCAAAGCTGTAGGCATCCTTCATGATGAACTCCTTGGCGCGCATCAGGCCGAAGCGGGGCCGGATTTCGTCACGGAACTTCACCTGGATCTGGTAGAAATTCTTGGGCATCTGCCGGTAGGAGCTGATCTCTCCGGCGGCCAGCGTGGTGATGACCTCCTCGTGCGTGGGGCCCAGCACCCATTCCTTGCGGGCGCGGTCGCGCACCTTGAAAAGCACGTCGGCCGCCGTCTCGTAGCGGCCGCTCTGCTGCCAGATCTCCGGCGGCTGCAGGGCGGGCATCAGCACCTCCAGGGCACCGGTCCGGTCCAGCTCTTCGCGGATGATGTTCTCCACCTTGTGGAGCGTCCGCAAGGCGAGCGGCAAATAAGTGTAGAGTCCGCCGCTGAGTTTGCGGATCAAGCCCGCCCGCAGCAGGAGCTTGTGGGAGGTGATTTCCGCCTCGGCAGGCGTTTCCTTCAAGGTCGGTATGAGGGTCTGTGTCCAGCGCATAAGTCAATAGTCAGTCTAAAACAATGGGCGAGGATGCCACAGCCCCTCCTGACAGGGCGAGTGGAAAGCGGAGAAAAATGGCGGGCGCGGAAAACGCTACTTCACCGTATTCACCAGCGGGGCCAAACCTTGAATGCGCACCTCCAAACGGTCCCCCGATTCAATGGGGCCGACCCCACTTGGAGTGCCGGTCAGGATGACGTCGCCCGGCAGCAGCGTCAGGTTGGTGGAAATAAAGCTGACCAGGTCAAAACAGTTGAAAATCAACTGGCTGGAGTTGGAGTTCTGACGCAATTGCCCGTTCTGAAACAACTGGATGGTCAGATCATGCGGATCAATCTTGGTCTCGACGTACGGCCCCATTGGCGTGAAAGTATCGAACGACTTGCAGCGGCACCACTGACTTTCCTGGCTTTGGATGGTGCGGTCGCTGATGTCCTGAGCCGCCGTGTAACCGAAAATGTACCGAGCCGCCGCCGCCGGAGTCACATTGCGCACCCGGCGCCCAATGACGATTCCCAGTTCCGCCTCGAACTCAACCCGGTTGGTGGCAAACGGAATCTCGATCTTGCCACCGTCGGGAATGAGGGACGTGGTGGCCTTGAACCAGAACAACGGGGTCTTGGGCAGGGGTTTGTTGTGCTCGCGGGCATGTTCCGCGTAATTGAGCCCAACGGCGATGATTTTTGTGGGTTGAACCGGCGTCAAAGTGCGCAACCCTTTGAATGGTGTTGGCTTCTTGTCGAATGAAGGCGAGCCGAACACATCCCCGTGAAGTCGGAACAGTTCACCGTCCACGACTTTCGCGTAAAAAATCTCGTCACCTTTTTGGAACCGGCCAATAGCTGCCATATGGTGTATTGTGGTATATCAAAAAGGGAGTCTATCCAGCAAGCCGAAAAGTCAATTCCAGTCGGCACCAACGCGCGGCCGGACTGGTTTCCACCCCGCTTCGAATATTATATCATGTTATTGTTCAGCGTTTTAAGTTCATAAAACCAACTTCTTTTCACACGATCAACATCTTTTACTTTCCCGTCCAATCAGCGGTTTCGGACAAACAACCTGCCGGTGCGGGCACCCAAACGTATTTCGCTTCAAGCTTGGCAAGGGGACCGGTTCAGCGTACACCCAACCCATGCACGACCTCAACACTCCCCGGTCCGGCCATCGTGGCCTTCTCTAACATGCTGCTACGCCTTCTTTACTCGGTCGGTTTGCTGGTCGCTCCGCTGTGGGCGGCGACTCCACCCGGACCCACCCCGGCCACCGCCTTGGGTACGCCGCTGAAAATGGAGGATCTGGATACGAACGTGTTCAATGTCTGGGTGGATGGCACCGAACAACCCATCCTGCTCAAGACCGGCCCCCGCCATGTGATCTGGACGCAAAACAGCCAACCGGAATGGAATGGGGTCACCTTTGGGGAATCCAAAATCTCCGGCGCACGCCACCTGCGGATTGGCTGGCAAAAGTCCGTGGGCGTGGGAACCGTGCTGGCGCGGGCCGGCGGTCAACTGAGCGTGCTAAAAGCCGACCGCCCGTTTCCTGGCCGACTGGCCGAGGAGGGGGATTGGATCCCCGCCCAACGGATCAGGGACGGGAAAGTGACGACCGAGGCCCTGGCCAAGGAGGAATACGCCACCTGGGTGCTGCCCCCGGGCACCCAGACCCGGGCCCTGCGGTTCACGCACACCAGTGCCCCGATTGACCGCAGCTATGCCGGCTGGCTGGGCGGCGTGTATGTGCTCAGCAACCGGCTGGTGAATCTCGCCCCCCAGGCGGTGGCCTCGGCCAGCGGAAACCATGACAAGGCCTTCCGACTGAACAACGAAAGCAACGATGGCACCTGGACCACCTGGGATAACCAGCCCGACACGAATGCCCTGGCCATTTCAGCCACCTCCCCAGCCTGGATCCTCCTCACCTGGCCCCAGGCGGTCCGCCTGCGCGGTCTCGGTGCCCTGTGGGCCGGCTTCGCTGAGGCGGAAGTGCAAACCTATGACGGACCGGAGGACCGGCACCCCCGTGACGCCAACGATACCGACTGGCTCCCCGTCCGCACCTTCGCCCGAGTGGAGAACCAGTATCCCCGTGCCCTGGGAATCAACTGGATGGATTTTGGCCGGGAGATCAGCACCCGCGCCGTCCGGCTGCGGATCACCCGCACCATCAATGAGGCCCAGGCGCACGGCCACCTGAAGGGCAACACCAAGGAGGGCCGCCGCATCTGGCTGGGGGAACTGCTAGCCCTGCAAGCCCTCGGCCCGGCGGATCTGCCCACCGCCATCCTCCCACCGTCCAGCACCGCGCCGGTCCACCCGCCCATCCCGCTGCGTTTTCACCTGCCGGCCAACGGGCTGGTCACCCTGGTGGTGGAGGATGCGCACGGTCGGCGCGTGCGCAACCTCATCGCGGAAACCCCCTTCCCCGCCGGGGACAATGTGGCCTGGTGGGACGGCATGGATGACCTGCTGCGCGACCCTGAAGCCCCCCGGCACGGGGTGTACCGACTCCCGGAGCATTTCGTCGCCCCCGGCACTTATCGGGTAAGGGGCCTGTGGCGCCAACCGGTGGAGTTGCGCTACGAGTTCAGCCTCTACAACGCGGGTCAGCCGGCCTGGGAGATTGCGGATACCACCGGCGCCTGGCTGGCCAATCACACGCCCCCCTGCTCCGCCCTGTTTGTGCCTGGAAAACGCGCGCCGGGCGGCCAGCCTCTGGTCTTCCTTGGCAGCTACATCAGCGAGGGTGGCCACGGCCTGGCCTGGGTCAATCTGGAGGGGCGCAAGCAGGGCGGTGTCGGCTGGGTGGGCGGCAATTGGACCGGTGCCCCCTACTTGGCCCGGGATGATGGCCCCTTGGCAGATACCAATGTCTTTGCCTATGCCGCCGCTGCCTGGGGCGAGGACACCGCAAAGAAAACCGGCGTCAAAACGGGAGAAATCCGGATCACCGCCCTGACCACCAACGGGCACAAGCCGGTTCTCAAACACAGCTTTGATCCCGGCCAGCCCGCCAATGCCAAACGCATCGAATGGAGCGATCACATTGGCGGTTTGGCCGTCTGCGACCACCTGTTGGTGGTCAGCCTGCCCCAGACCAACCAGCTTTTGTTCGTCGATACGCTGACCCGGCAGGCCCTGGGCACCGCCGAGCTGGCCAACCCGCGCGGGCTGGCCTTCGGACCGGAGGGGCGAACAGCTTTGTACGCCCTCTCCGGGCGGCAACTGGTGCGCCTGAATGTCTCCCGGTTGGACGTCAACCTGAGCCCCATTCGGCTGCCCCAACCGCAGGTGGTCGTGGCCGCCGGGCCGCTGCAGGCCCCCAAACAGCTCACCGTGGATGCCGCCGGGCAGATCTTCATCTCTGATCACGGCCAGAGCCACCAGGTGAAGGTGTTTTCCCCCGCCGGGCGGCTGGTCCGCACCATCGGCAGGCCGGGTGCCCCCCAGGCTGGCCCGTATGATCCGCTGCACCTGAATCACCCGGACGGCATGGCCATTGATGAACGGGGCCGGCTGTGGGTCACGGAGAATGATTTTCAGCCCAAGCGCGTCAGCGTGTGGACGCCCGATGGGCACCTGGATCAAGCCTTTTACGGCCCCTCGGAATACGGTGGCGGCGGCAAGCTGGACCCGCTGGACAAAACCCGGTTTTACTACCACGGCATGGAATTCCAGCTCGATTGGAACACCGGGCGGGACCGCTTGGTGCGGGTGTTTTACCGCCCACAGGCGGGCGACGCCGTCCAGCCCGATGGCCACTCCTCCAGCGGCCTGCCCGAGCAGCCGCACCGGGTGCAGGGCCGCAGCTACTTTGCGAACGACCACAACAGCAACCCCACCGGCGGCCCCGGCGTGGCCATGCTGTGGCGGGATGTGGACGGACTGGCCCGGCCGGTGGCCGCGCTGGGGCGGGCGCAGGAGTGGGAACTGCTCAAGGACGACGCCTTCAAATCGCTGTGGCCCCCAGGCGTGAACCCGCGCGGGGAATACTGGAAAAACAGCGCCCTGTTCGTGTGGTCGGATCTGAACGGGGATGCCCGCGTGCAAGCCGGAGAGGTCCAACTGCAAAAGGGCACGGTCGGCTCCATCACCGTCGCCCCCGATCTCTCCTTCCTGGCCTCGCGCTTCGGCACCAACGCCGTGCGGTTTGCCCCCCGGAGCTTCACCCGGAATGGCGCGCCGGTCTATGACCTGAACCAGGGCGAGATCCTGGCGCGCGGCGCACAAGGACCGAGTTCCTCCGGCGGGGACCAGGTCCTGTGGCACCCCGAGGGCTGGACCATCCTCACCACCCCGCCCGCCCCGTACGCTCCCTCTGCCGTGGGTGGGGTATTCAAGGGCGAGCCCCGGTGGTCGTATCCCAGCCTCTGGCCGGGCCTGCACGCCTCCCACGATTCCCCACCGCCCGGCTTCCCGGGCATGGTGATCGGCACCACCCGCCTGCTGGGCGACTTCATCACCCCGCCCAAAGGCGAGGCCGGCCCGCTCTGGTGCGTGAATGGCAATCAGGGTAACATGTACCTGTTCACCATTGATGGACTGTTCGTCGCGGAGCTGTTCAAGGATGTCCGGCGCGGCCCCACCTGGTCCATGCCCTCCGCGCCGCGCGGCATGCTGCTCAACGACCTCACGCTGCACGATGAGAACTTCTGGCCCAGCATCACCCAGACCCGGGACGGCGCCATTTATCTGGTGGACGGGGCCCGCTCCTCCCTGGTGCGGGTGGATGGCCTGGACACCATCCGCCGTCTGCCCGAGAGCCAGGTGACCCTGGGCGCGGAGGAACTGACGCGGGCGCGCGCCTTCTTCCAGGAGCGGGAATCCGCCCGCCAGCAAGCCCAGGGCAGCGGCACCCTCAGGGTCCGCCTGCGGACCACGCCGCCCCAGATGGATGGTCGGCTGGAGGACTGGCCCGCGACCGACTGGGTGGACATCGACAAAAGCGGTGTGGCCGCCTACTTTGACAGCAAGAGCAAGCCCTATGATGTGCGCGGTGCTTTGGCCGTTTCCGGCGACCGGCTCTATGCCGCCTACCGCACCGGGGACGCCAGCCTGCTGCGTAACACCGGAGAGACTCCCACCGCACTCTTTAAGACCGGCGGGGCACTGGACCTGATGGTGGGTGCCGATGCCAGCGCCGATCCCAAACGTGCCCAGCCGGTGGCGGGAGATGCCCGGTTGTTGGTCACTCTGGTCAAAGGCCAGATGATGGCCCGGCTCTACCGGGCCGTTGTGCCCGGCACCACCGAGCCGGTGCCGTTCAGCTCCCCTTGGCGCACCCTCACACTGGACCGCGTGGATGATGTCACCGCCCAGGTCGAATTCGCCGGCACCAACGGTAATTATGAAATCTCCCTGCCGCTGGCCGCCGTCGGTCTCCGACCCCAGGCGGGACGGACCATCAAGGCCGACCTGGGCATTCTGCGCGGCAACGGCTTCCAGACCGTGCAGCGGGTGTACTGGGCCAACAAGGCCAGCGGCATCACCGCCGATGTGCCCAGCGAGGCCGAACTCACCCCCCGCCTGTGGGGCCGCTGTGAATTCATCCGCGGCGAGTAACCCCCGCCCCAAAAACATGATCCCCAACCCGGAACAATTCAACGAGCAGGTGGAGGTGTTTCTCACCCGGCAGATCGCCGAGGAACGCAACGGCCTGCTGGTTGGCAGCGTGGTCTTCTACCTGGGCTGCGCCTTCGCCTCCTTTGTGACCTTCTGGCTCCTTTATCTGGTGCTTGTCTTCAGCGTGGATTACCTCTTCCAGGTGCCGCACAATTTCAAGATGGCGCTCTGTGTCGCCGGCCTGGTGGGGATCTTCTGGCAGCATCGTCGCACCCCGGCGGATTATTACGACGAGTACCCGCTGGAGACCACCGATGGGGGGCCGCCCATGTCGATCTACATCCCGCAGGTCGGCCTGGCCAGCAATCTCAGCTTCACCGTCACCAATCTGGAAAGCCTGGCCAAGATGATCGTCACCCTTCTGTTTATCGCGCCTCACCTAGCGGCGATCGGCAAACAGGCCTCCGACCGGCGTCTGCGCCTGGCCCATATGGATCTGCCCGGTTGCGGCGCGCTGCTGGGACACCTCCTGACGCTGAACAAAAAAATCTCCTTCCGCGACCTGTCCGCCTTGTTCCCCCACCTGGATCTGTCCCGCCTGCTGCCCCAGCTCGGGCTGCTGGATGGGATTGTGTTCCTGCGCGCGGAGCCGCCCGGCATCAGCCTCACCGGAGATTTGAGGGCGGAACTGCGCGCAGCCGTGCTGGGCGTGGTCACCCCACCGCCGCCGGAGGAGCCCGCAGCCACCGCTGAGCCCGAGCACCTGGTGCCCCCGGCCCCGCCGCGCAAACCGATCCGGCTGGAGATCAAGGGCAGGCAAGCGAAGCCAGCAGATTCCACGACCGCGTGAGGTGGGGAGTGGTTGACAGCGCGGCAAAAGGGTCGATAAGATCAGGCGAGAGCTGAACGCAGAGCGACGGAGGCCCCCCAGCAGGAAAATGTTCCCGAACGGGAACCTTTCTGTCTGTTTGAGAGCCAAAGAAGCCACATGTTCCCGAGCGGGAATTATTTGCTTACTTTGAGTGTCGAATTGACAAACCATGCCTTCATAGGGAGGCCCGGGGCCAAAGACAGGGCGACCGGACAGCGCAACCGGAAGGAGTTGCCGGTGTTGGTATCCGTGGTAGGATAAGCGGAGCGGAACAAATGAACAGCATGGCAAATTGGATGTGTAAAAGGCTGAAGTGGCCAGGGTTGTGGTGGGTGGTCTGTGCCGCGTGGGCTTTCCCACTGCTGGCGGCGGACCAGTTGCAGTGGAATTTTGCCAAAGGCCAGGTTTCGGCCGACGTTAAAAACTCGGACATCAACACCTTTCTTGAGCGTCTGGTACGCGTCACCGGATGGCAAATCATGGTGGAACCCGACCTCAAATACACGGTTTCCGCCAAATTCAAGGAACGCACGCCGGGGGAGGCCTTGCGCCTGCTGTTCGGCAACCTGAATTTTGCCCTGGTCCCGCAAAGCCCGATCGGTTCGAAACTGTTCGTGTTCCGTACCGCCATGGATGAGGCCACCTTGGAAATCCGCCCCGCGCGCGACCCCGACACCCGCTATAGCCTGATTCCCGATGAACTGGTTGTGACCGCCAAATCCGGCACTGATTTGGAGCAACTGGCCAAATCATTGGGGGCCAAAATTGTGGGGCGGTCAGATGACTTGAACGCGGTCCGCTTGAAGTTCGCGGATGAAGCCTCCGCCAAGGCCGCGCGGGAGAAATTGAAGGAGAATGCGGCGGTGACCAATGTGGACGCCAACTATCAGGTGCCCCGTCCGATCTCCGGCGACCCGTTGCAACTGGGCTCCGCCAACCAACTGCAATTGCAAGCCAAGCCGCTGGGGAGCGGAAACCCTGTGCTCATCGGTATGATTGATACCCCGGTGCAATCCCTGGGAGGCAACCTGGAGGGCTTGATGCTGAAACCTGTATCCCTCAGTGGGGATACCCAGGTCAGCCAAACCGAACCCACACACGGCACCACCATGGCGGGGACACTCTTGCGCGGTTTGCAGGCCACCTTGGAGGACGGCAAGGCCACTGGGGTGCGCATTCAACCTTTTGATGTGTATGGCGACAAGGAAAACACCACCACCTTTGAGGTGGGATTGGGCATCCAGGCCGCCATCAAGGGCAACGCCAACATCATCAGCCTCAGCCTGGGGGGCGATGGCGATAGCAGCTACCTCCACGCCTTGATTCAGGCGGCGCGCAGCCAAAACATCCTGATCTTTGCCGCCGCCGGCAACAACGCCGCGACCACCCCGACCTATCCTGCCGCCTATCCGGAAGTGATCGCCGTGACCGCCGGCGACCGGCGAGGCAACCTCGCCGACTACGCCAATCATGGTGATTTTGTGGATGTGGTGGCCCCGGGAACCTCCATCGTCAACTTCGGCAACCAGACGTATATCGTCACCGGCACCTCCGCAGCGACCGCCTATGCCGCCGGGGTGGCCGCCGGAATCGCGGATCGAACCGGAAAAACGGCTGCCGAGATTGATTTGATCATCCGCCAGAACCTGTCGATGACCAAGCCGTAATTGATCGGCCGCCAAACCCTGCAAACGAACATTGACGCGCGAGGCTATCCGCATAGACAATGGGGCATAGCCTATGAATGAACGTATGCGATCACTGGCCGGTTTGCTCCTAAGCCTCGTTTCCGCCCATTGGTTGGGGGCGGCCCCATTGCCCAATCCTCCCGCCCCCTACGGTCCGGTGCCGACCCCGCGCCAGATGCGGTGGCATGACATGGAGTTCTACGGTTTTGCCCACTTCACGGTCAACACTTTCACCGACAAGGAATGGGGTT
>CAIYYI010000285.1 GCA_903930345.1 uncultured Verrucomicrobiota bacterium | reverse complement strand
GTGGGGTGGGAGTAGATGCGCTGCCACACCGGATCCGCTGCAAACGTGGCGTCACCCGGCACCACTGTCTCCAGATTCGCCCCCGGCCCCCACGAGATGGGGTTCCCGATCGAGATGCTGAAGTCAAACATGAACAGCGACCACCGGGTTTCCTTGCTCACATACCCATAGACGTTCTGCTGGTTCTGAATGCCAACACAATCCCAATTGCCCGCCGCGTGGTTGGCCGCAATCAGCCGCATCCAATTGTCCATGTCCGCCACGTTTTGCAGGATGGAGACATAATTGGGGTTGTTGTAGGCATTGGCCGCTGTGATCAGGGTATAGATATTGGTGAAGTCATTGACAACCCCGGGTGAGGTGCGGGGCTGGAAATTCCAGCGGTACCGGGCAGTCTTGAAGGCGCCACCCGTGGTCGTATAAGGCAGCAGTGAGGCCCAGGCCTTGTTCTGCCAGGGAATGGTGGTGTTGGCAGCCGGCTGCGGCCCGGTTTCAAACCAGGGTTGAATCTTGTAAAGATACGGCTCTGTGTCATTGGGGAAGTAGGAGTCTGGCACGGTCAGGGATGGACGCACGGCGTCCTCCATAATCTGCCCCCGGCGGATGCCGTTGACATACACCGCGACGTAACGCCGGTAGATCCAAGGCTGCCCCAACCCGCGCAGGAAGGTGTTGGCCACCTGTTCCCGCTGGAGGGTGGCGTCGTTCAGATTCTGGGTGGGGGTGTCATTCTGGATGTCGTTGCCGATCCAGTGAATCTTGTTAAAGGAGGTGTGGCCCAGCAACTTGTCGTCCTTGGGCATGTCCCAGTTGTAATGGCAGGGATTGCCTGACGGACTGTTGAAATATTGATGGTAGGGGCTGCCCGCATACCGGGCGCTCATGTTGTAAATGACCCGGTTGCCATAAACCAGGGTGCCATCGTGATTCTCATTGCTGAGCATGGGGAGGGTCGTCCAACGGGTGACGTTGGTCTGGCTCACCCACAGGTGGTAAGTGCCAAAGGTGGAAACCGGACTGGGCTCGCCAAACCGCACCAGGCACTCCCGCACGGGCAGGAGGTTGCTCTCCAGGGCCGGGAACCGGGCTGACGCCTCCTGGCTATCCGCTGCGGTCACCGAAAAAGCAACCAGGACGCCCGCCGCCTGACCGGGAATCTGTCCGGTGTAAATGCCGTCCCCCGCAACCGCATCTGGGCCGGCCCCGTCGTCCGTCATGGGCACGGCCAAAGGAGCGCTGCCATTGTCGATCCGGTAGTTGAGCGTCACCCGGGCAACCCCATCAGGATCATCCGCGCGGGCGATGACGGACACAGGCAGATTGGCGGCCGGCAATGACGGCACGTGGGTGACCCCATGAATGGCGGGCCCGAGATTGGGGAGGGCGCGGCTGTTGCACAGGCCTGGCGTGCCCAGGTTGGCGGGCACCTGCATGCGGCCCACCGCTTCGAGATAATTGCCCGCCAGGCGCATCAGAATCTCCGGGCTGCCGCGCAGCCAGCGGACCTTGAAACGCAGCGTGGCCGTCTGACCCGCCGCCAGGTTGGTGGAGTTCAAGTTGCACTGGACCGAGTTGGCCGCCGTGAAGAAATCCCCTCCCGCGCGCACACGCAGCGCGGCGCCGCCACCCACACCCGCGCCGGGCGCAATGGTGGAGCGCGAGAAACAGCCGAGAAACGACCAATTGGTCTCACCCTCTTCGAAGCCGGGATTGAAGGCATAGTTGCCGCCGCCCGAGGGAACCACCTCGACATCGTCCAGCAGACACTCCCCGTTGGCGAGCTGCCCCAGTTGCGCAAAGGAAATGCTCTGGCTGTTGTACGTTGAGCCGACATCCAGCACCCCGGTTTGCTGAAGGGTCGTCCAACCGGCCTTGGCCGATTCATCACTGTCAGCCCAGTTGGCGGCCAGGCGGTTGTTGGCGCGCGCATCAACCAGCTCCAGACTGCTGCCCCCGCCATCCGACCATTCGCCCCAGCGACCGCCGTCCTCGTAAGCCAGCTCGTTCATGGTGACCATCAATTGATTGGTGGACACCACTCCCAAATTGTTGGTGGTCACATTCATTTCCGGTCGCGCCAGCACCAGGCGTTCACCGGTGCGGGACAGACTGCCCGCAAAATCACCCAGCGTGTTCGACGCATTCAATTGCGGATAGTTGACCAGCATCCGCGCCTGATTTTTGGCGATCACCAAGTAACCATTCGACGCGATGACGGTCCCCTCAGGAATACGGAAATCAATGCCACTGACAAAGCGCCAGCCGGAGACATTCACGGCCTCGGTCCCCGGGTTGTAAACCTCGACGAATTGATCATCCACCTGATCGGAAAGCGGATTGTACATGATTTCATTGATCACAATCGGCGATGATTGGCCACGGGTATTGGCCAAACCGGGCGTTGGGGTGGCCAGTGGCAGGAGTTCCTGACTGCCATCGGGATGGCGTCCCAGGGACACTCCGGTAGCCTGTGCGCCAAAACGCACGGTGTCCAGCACGCGGGCGTGATCGGGTGCGAGCAGATATACCGTGTCACCCGCCCCTTTCAAGCCGAAGCCCAGCGCGGCCTCGTTGAAGGCGATGAAACCACCCGGAGGCAACACCGTGCCGGAGGGGATCTCGAACTTGTTGGAACTGATGGTTTCGGTGAGAATGCAACCGGAGATGTCATTTGAGAACCCGGCATGGTTGTAAAGCTCAATGAAGTCAGACGCGCCAACTGCTCCCGAATTGGCCAGTATCTCGTTGATGACCACCTTGCGCAGCGGTGAGGGGCGGAAAACCTCAGGGCCTCCCGGGCTTCCCCCCAGTGTTTCGCTGAGGTCATAGGCGTACGGATTGTTCTCCCCGTAGCTCGGACGCACCAGCACGAGGGAGTGGCCGGTGCCATCCACCCCGGCCGACCAGGGGGCATTGTCGGTATAATCCACCTGCAATAAAATGGCCCCCTCCTTGTTGCGCAAACGCAAAACTCCGGCTGAATCCGGCAGCGAATTGGACTCCGCCCCGCTCCACGGACCAAAAACCGTCACTCCGGCCAACCCGTAGGCAGCGCGCAACGCATCCGGATTCCGGGTCACCACCAAATAGCCATTGGCAGGGACACGGGTGTTGGGGGGGAACTGAAAATCCACATCGCCGGAAATCCGGTATTCGCTGATGTCCTCGGAATACGGATTGGAGTTGTACAGCTCGATAAACTCAGTCGAGTTGGAATGGGCATCGCCCGAAAGCGGGTGATACATGATCTCTGAAAACACCAGACTGGTGCGGCGGGTTGAAGGGCCGACTGCCTCACGATCATCCGGCAGACTGGTTTGCTGGGCGAAACGGGTGGGTTGCAGGCCCAGGAACCGGACGGACGAAGACTGCGGAGCGGTGGGGCTCGTCAGCGTCAAACCCACGTACAGGGTGTTGCTCAGGGCCAGTTGAACGCCACCCAATGGCATCCAGTCGAGCCCATCCACACTCCCGTATCCGGAGAGTGTGTTGCCCGTGCGTTTCAACCGCAGCCAGATGGTTTCGGCGGCCCCCGGGAAATTGCCGCTGGTGCCGGCCAGACCTCCGAATGTGGAACGAAAAGCAAAATGAGCGCCTGCCAAGGCCGGGGAAAACAGCGTGGCGACAAACGGGCTGGCGGGATCAAGTGATTCGCGCGCCATCAGGCCAATCCGGGCCTGAAGGTTGGTTGAGGCAGAACCTGGCAGCCAGGTTTCCAGGTCGAAATCGCCCGTCACCAGACTGTAACCGAGGGGACACTGGTCGGCACGTCCGCCAATGGTCCCGCCCGTGCCGCTCACCGTGATCCCCGCAGCATTGATGCCGAGGAACCCCGGCACGGTGGCTCCGCCGATGTCAGCCATCACATAGGGGCTGGCGATGAAGCCAACCTGCGTGTTGGGGCCAATCACATTGGGCGTGGAGGCCAAGTCCTGAAGGAAATTGAGCGTGAGAGTGTAGTTGCTGCCAAAGATCAACGGTCCGGTGCCCAAAATCACCGCCCGCTGATCTTCAGCCAGTGTGGCCGAGAGGATGGCCACGGTGGGAGACAGGGCATAGGCGGACAGATTGCTGACGGTGGTGCCGCTGAGCTGCTCCGAGAAACCCACCCTGACCTGATTGCTCCCGACCGAGTAGGCATAGGTGACTGCGGGTGCCGTGACATCCGCCAAAACACGCAGTACCGCGCCCGTACTGGTGGCGGTAAACAGCGTATTCGTGACCGTATTGGTCAGGGAAACCGTGTAAACCGCGCCATCGTCCGAGAGCAGGGCCGGTTCCAGATAAAAGGAGGCATTGGTGGCGCCGATGATCGGCACACCGTTGCGAAACCACTGCAACTGAACCGGACGGGTTCCTTGGAAGGAAGTGGTCAGCACGACATTCTCAAGCTCGTAAACCGTCCGGGCGGCCGGCTGGGAAAGAAAATTCGCCGGTCCGCTTTGCACGCAGATATCGGGGCCCAACTGGAAATTCTGGACCACTTCAGCCGCTGAAATCGCGGCGTTGTAAATCCGGAACTCATCAATGGAGCCCTTGAAGTAGGCATCGCTCCCGAACTGCGACCGCCCCAGCCAGTCATTGACCGCCGTTCCCACGGCCGCCGGAGTATAGGTGAAGACGGCATTGGCCCCCATCTGCACACCGTCAAGGTAAAGCTTGCCCACCTTGGATGCGCCGTCCTGCGTCCATACGACATGATGGCGCACACCGGTGGTTGGGCGGGTGATGTCGAGCAACTGCTCACTGCCGGTCGGCGTCTTGTATGCGCTGCGCAGACCGGTGCCAGCCCCGGTGGGCCAGGCCAGAAAAATGTAGCTGGTCCCGGTGCCGCCGCTGCCCTCACCGGCATTGCTATTGCCGAAATCCCACAGCCGCGCCCAGCCACTGGAACCATCATCGGTGGCCCAGGTCTCGATGCTGACGGAGGCGTAACTGCCCAGGAGATTGTTGGGCAGATCTACAAACGCCCCGGTGCCGTTGAGGTTAACCCTGCCGCCGCTCACTGATGCGCCCGCCAGCAGACTGCCGTGCGCCCCACCCTGGCTGTCACTGGCATCACCAACGAAACTGTAGCGGTTGACGAGTGTCTGCGGCAAAGGCTGAACCAGAACCGTGCGGCTATCCGACTTGCCCTGGTAGCTGACCGTGATCGTGGCCACTCCGATCTCCACCGCTTTGAGCAGTCCGCTGGCATCGACGGACACAATCCGCGGATTGCTGGAGGAAAACACCGGGCCGGAAATGCCGACCAGATTCACCCCCGCGAGATTGGCGTAATTGGCCACCAACCCGCCAACCTGTTCCGCCCCCAGAAACAGGCTGGCGGGCGGAGTGTAAAGGATGGTCTGCAGCACTCCGGGATCGGAAATCAGCGTGTCCGGTCCCGCCGCCGCGTCCATGGCCACCTGCAACTGGCTCAGCGCGTTGTCGTAGATGCGAAACTCGTTGATGCTGGCTTTCAGAAAAGGATCGGCCGAGAATTGGGCGCGACCGATCCAGTTGTTCACGGTTGGTTCAAGATCCATGGGGCGCAGGCTCGCGGTCGCGTTGCTGCCCACGCAGACCCCATCCACATACAGGAAACTTGCCTGGGCGACGCCATCCAGCACCAGCACCACGTGCTTTTGAACTCCGGTTGGCAATGCGCTGCCCCATTGCACAATCTGTTCACCCGCCCCGCCGCCCGTCGCGGTGATTCCGCTCCGCAGCGTGGTCGTACCGGAACGGGGGGTCAGGAACATGTACCGGGTGCCGGTCACACCCGCGGTGCCCACCGCGAAATCCTCACCGGCAGTGCCGGTGCCAAAGTCAAACACGCGTCCCCAGTTGCCACTGCCGTTGTCTGTCATCCATGTTTCGATGGTGAGGTTGGTCATTCCCAGTAGGAGACCGTTGGGCAGGTCCACATAATCGTCCGTGCCATCCAGGGTGACGGAGCCAATGGCAACCAGGGCGCCGTTCTTCAAAACACCATGCGCGGTGCCGACCGAGTCTGATGCGTCCGTGGCAAAAGCATAACGATGCACCAGCCCGGCGTTCACCTGCCAGACCAAGGCCATCCACCAACCGCATACCAAGAGAAGCTTCTTCATAAATCGAATCTGTTTAACGCATTCCACCGGCCACTCCCGAGGGGGGCCAATGAATCAGCAGGGCCGGCCTGTTGCCAAGCCGACCCTGCCCACTTAACCTTCACTTAACCGAAAACCATCAACGTCATCGTTTTACAGGCTGACGCCTTGAAAATCTGACGTGCTCTGATCACTGGATTTTCAACCGGTAGTACTTGTGCTGGTTGGTCGGAGCAATATCCGCCAGCACCTCGGGATTGCCAGTGCCTGAAACGGGCGTGCCCAGCGGCTGCCAGTCCAGCGGCAGGATCTCCAGGGTGTACTCCAGCGAATAGGTGCGTCCCACCTCGGTGGCAATCGAGAACTGGACGTTGCCGCCCTGCCAGGTCGCCACCGGCAAAGTCGGACGCTCCACTCGCTGCACCGTCACCACCGCCACGGAACTCGTCGCCACGAATGAACTCCCTTGGAACCAATTGGAGGCCACACAGACAAATTGGGCTCCGTTATCGGCCATGGAGGCCGCTGGAATGGTGTAAACACCGCCGGTCGCCTCCGCAATCAATTCGCCATTGCGATACCAGTTGATGGTCAGCGGAGCCTCGCCACGCAGGTCGGCAGTCAACCCCACCGGTCCTCCTTCAAAGACCTGTTTTCCCGGCAAGGGACGGGTAAAGGCAACAGGCCCCTGACCATCAATGCCCGCAGCGTAGCTGGCCGCCACCTGGCTGGCTGAAAGGGCGGCATTGTAGATGCGGAATTCCGTGATGGATGCGTTCAGATAGGCATCCCCATTGAACATCGCACGGCCAATCCAGGAATTGACATTTTTCACATCCTCCAACCGCACCGTGGAGGTCGTCGTGACATCCAGCACGCCATTGGTGTAGAGTGAAAGGACGCCACTGGCGGTGTCATACACGCCAACCACCTGCATCAGCCCGCGATTATCAAGCACACCCGCACCGGTGACGGCCGTCTCGTTGATGTTGCCCACATCGCTATCGGTGATGGATATCCGGTGGTCCCCCGCACCGGAATGCGGGGTCATCATGACATACTGGCGGCCCAGACCCTGGGCATTTTGGTCGCCGAAGTCATACAAGCGGGACCAGCCACCAAGCGTGCCAAAAGTCACCCAGCCCTCAAAAGTAACGCAACGCAAGCCATTGAGCAGGCCGCCGGGCAGGCTCACGTACTGGTTGACGCCATTAAGGACCACGGCGCCGTCTGCAAAGAGCGGCCCGTTTTGGGCTTGGCCGTGGGCTGTGCCAACATAGTCATTGGCATCCCCGTCGAAGGAATACGCATGGGCCAGGGCCGAACCAGAGGTCACAACCTCCACCACAGCGACCGCACTGGTGACCACCTGCGGAACGCCATCGACCACGTTCTGGGCCACCACTGTGAAGGACTTGCCGTGATCGGCCAGCGAGAGGTTCGTCAATGAAAGCGTGCGTCCGGTTTGCTCCGCAAGCAACGAGGCTCCCTCATACCACTGGTAGGTGATAGGTTCCAGACCGGTCGCCAGCACGCTCAACTGGGCGTTGGCTCCCACGCCCACCCGTGGGCTGCGCGGCTGTGTGACAAGGGTCACCGGCGCACCCAGCGCGGTGCCGAGTTGGTGGTTATTGGCCACCTGGCCCGCCGTCAATGCCCGGGAGTGAACCTTGACAGAACTCATGGAGCCACTGTAGCCGAGCAGAAATGCCGTGCCGGCGTCAAAACTGCCACCCAACTGCATTTGGTTGCCATCCCAGAGACTCAGGACTTTGGGCTCGAGGGAATTCAGCAACCCATCCACGTACAGTTTTTCCACCGCACCATCATAGGTCACCACCAGGTGGTGCCAGACCCCGGCGGCGGGCACGCCATTGGTATAGCCCATGTCCGGGGTGGCCCAGTGCGTGGTGCCGCCAAAGTCCAAGCTGCTGCCATAGTTGAACTGGGCGGCTCGCGGCGAAGTTCCACGCTGAGCCCAGGCGAACATGCACTCCTCCACGGCAACCGCTGGGTTTAACGCCCAGATTTCCACGCTGTAATCATCCGGAAGACCCGAGCTATCCACACCGGTGATTTCCGCCGGGGCAGGCATACTGGCCCGCAGGACATCATTGGCGCCGTCAAAGGTGATGGCCGGACGCCCCTGCTGGAAGGTGAAAGCCGGAGCGGAATCCACCACATTGGGATCGGACGCAAAATAGCCGCCCAAAGTGCCATAGTTGACGATGTTGGTGACACTGCCATTGGCTGAACGCTGGAAGCCACGCGAGGCGTTCAAATCCACCAGCAACTGACCGGCAATCTCAAACGCTGTGGCATTGCCGGTGGACTGGGAAACCGTGGCCCCTGTCTGACGATAATTCAACCATGCACCCTGGCCGGAATAGGCGAAGACGGCAAACTCATAGGCAGCATTGCGCGCCAGGCCGACGACCGTGAAATTCGTCGCCGAACCCGCATAGACCACATAATTGCCACCGCCCAGATCCTGACCCATGCCGAACTCGGCATTTCCGGCATAGCCGAGCCCATCCACCAGAGTGGCGGTCACCGCCCCGCCCTGACGACCGACGAGCACATAGCCCACCGCGCCTTGCGCGGGTGTCCAACCGAGCCCCAGGGTGTGATTGGCCACCGCACTTGCAGTCACGGCGGAAACTGCGGCCGGTTCCATGTAAAACTCGGTTTCCGGAGAATACTTGATCCCTTCCAGCTCGTTGCTCGCCCACGCCCGGGCGTAGTAATGGGTGCCGAAGGTCAGGTTGCTGCGATCCTGTGAGAGATTGAGCGGCGCATTGAAAAGGCCGTTGTTCGCGACGGACATATCGGTGTTGCCGGGAGTGCTTCCCAGCACGAAACCCCAACTTTTCACGCCAACACCGCCGTCAGAGAGAATGCGGCCCGCCAATGTGACCGACTCCTGCGTGATATTCGTCGCCACCGGGGAGGTGAAGGCGAGCGGCAGCGAGAATTGGCTGATGGAACCAAATGCCACGAACTGGGCCGGAGCACTCTGGTTCTGATAGGAAGTCTGAATCCAGACCGGGGAACGCACCACTTTTTCAGCGCGGGCCTCATCCAGGCGCCCGTTGAGGGCTCGCCCGCTGGCGTAGCCACCCAGGGTGAACTGGTTGTTGTTCAGGGCGGGCACCGCTTTCACCCAACTGTTGAGCAACACCCCGTTCACATACATCTTTTGAACGGTGCCACCTTTGTCCGCCGTTGCGGCAAAGTGGATCCACTGGTTGGTGGCCGGAACCGTCACAGTCGTATCCCCGCCGAACGGTGAGGTTTCAAAACGCAACTGCGTCCCCTGATGCCAGAGGAACATCACGCCGTCTTTGGCCAGGAACGCCTCATCGCGGGTGCCGTCCTTGATATAGACCCAGGCGGAAAGGGTCAGGTTGGTCAGATCAATGTCACCCACGGCCGTGCTGCCATTGCCGGTCACCGCGTTATAATCCTGGGCGGTGCCGATCAGGCCCGCCACCGGGTTGACGGCGGTGGGAGTGGTGACCGTGGTTGCGTTGCGGAGACTGGGAGAACTGTCCCGGACGATCTTATTGGTCATGTGCCAGACGCCAACAAACCCATCCGCCCAAGGGGCACCGTTGGTGGCGTACGCCGGAATGGGCAAACCCGCTTTGCCCCAATAAGCCTGAACCTTGGTGTCACCCGCAGCCAGTTCGGGCATCTGAACCCACACATAGGAGTTACCAGCCGGATTCCACTCATCTACTTCGTAACTCAGCTCGCCACCCCCCTGCTCCACAAACCGAAGGTCGGCATAACCGGAGAGCATTTGCGCGTAGCTAAAGCCCGGAATATTGGTGTTCAGCACGACCAGGGCCGGAAAATTGACCAGCGTTTCCACATTGGTGTATCCGTTGAAGGTGACCGGCATGCTGAAAGCATAGCCATTGGTGTCAAAAAGTGCCGGTGTGAACGTCCCAATCGGAGCCGCCCAACTTTGCCCCAGGGCGTTGGAGGCATGCACGGTGTAATAATAGGTTGTCCCCGCCGACAATCCGGTCAGCTTGGCGGTCGGCAGATCCCCTTCGGGCAGCAGCCCCAGGTCCACAACGTTGGCCCAAGCCCCGGGACTGGAACCCCCATCCGTTGTCCCCCAGTAGTAGCGAAGCGTGGTGGGAACGTTGTTGGAGGTGGCCAGAATGCCAGCGATGCGCGCATAGGCCGGTGTCACCTGCGTCGGCGGCACATTGGAGACCACTGCCGGTCCCAGCACCATGGCAGCGGACCAGGATTCCCCCATCAAGTTGGTGGAGTAAATCCGGTAGTAATTGAACGTGTCAGGGGTCAGATCCGACACATCGAACGAGAAATTCCCCGTCGGAATCAATCCGAGAACGGCGCTCCTGGCCCAGGCGCCTTTGTTGGTGCCCGCTTCCGTTGGGCCATAATAGAGGCTGACCTCGGTCGGCACACTCGCCCCCTGCAAGCGGCCCCGCAGGGCGGCGCTGGTTCCCACCACATTGGTCGGAGTCAGCGCTGTCACGGTCGCGCCGGCCGCGCCCGCCTGGTAGTTGGCGGCGATTTCAGAATCCAGCAGGTTGCCGGAATAGATGCGAAACTCATTGAAACGGCCCTGGAATTGCGGGTCGTTGTATTGGGCGCGTCCCAGCCAGTTGTTGATGTCTTTGAGCAGGGTCAACGGGGCAAAAACACTCTGGCTGGCCACCCGGATGCCATCGTGATAAAGGTTCATCGTTCCCCCACTGTTCAGCGTGTTGCCACCCGCCGCGTTGTAAACAAGCACCAGATGGTGCTCAACATTGGCGGTCATCGTGAAACCGGCTTCGGCCGCGCGCTCAGCGCCAGCGACATTGGAATTGGTGGTGACCACCGCGCGCAAACGGTTGCCGGTCGCCCCTGTCTTCGGGGTCACCATCAGGTAGTTCAAGCCTGTCCCCGCCGTGTTTTCAACGGCCGTGCTGCCGAAATCAAAAATGCGTTGCCAGTTGGCTGAACCTGTCCAGGTCACCCAGAACTCCAGGGTGATGTTGGTCCCTGCAGAAATGAGCCCGTTGGGGAGATCCACATAGGCATTGGCAGCCGGAGTGTTGGCTCCATCGTTGTTCAGGAAGAGCGTGGACCCGTTCCAAACCGCCTTGGCGGAATTGACGATGGTGCCATGGGCGGTGCCAATCGAGTCATTCACCGTTGTGCCAATGGCCTGGTTGAAATCATAGCGATGGGTCATTGTGACCTGCCCCCCGGTCACCGTCACGGTTTTGGAGGCCGTCTGCCCGCGGAAATAGGCGGTGATGGTCACGGTGCCCGGCTTGGCAAAGGAGGCGTAGCCGGTGATGGAAACGGTGGCGACATTCGTGTCGCCTGAAACCCAGAGGACGTCCGGGCTGAGGGAGACATTCACCCCCTGGATATTGTCGTAGTCTGCCAGTAGTGGAAGCTGCACGCCCTGCTGTTGCAGCGTTGCGGGCAGAGCGAACTGCAAATTGGTCAGGTTGCCCGGGACCACTTCGGGCAGAACGTCGGGACCGGCGGCAAACCGCTGGGCAACCTCCGCCTCTGACAAGCTTCCCTTATACACGCGGAATTCATTGAGCGAGCCCTTGAAGTAGGGATCGGCGTTGAATTGGGAACGGCCCAGCCAGTTGTTCAGGTCAAACATCCGGTTCAAAGGCGTGACCGCCGGTTTGGTGTTCACCAACACACCATCCACGTACATGTAAGCCAATCCGATGAGCGAATCATACACAATCACCACATGCTTTTCCACATAACCCGGGAAGATGACGGGCGTATCCATCACGGAGGCCTCGGCCGAAATCTCCCTCAAGGCGAACCGGGCGGAGGCCCCGCTGCCACCCGTGACGCGCGGGATCAGGAAAAGGTAGTTGGTGCCCGAGGATGTGCCGGTCGGATTTTCCCCTCCCGTCCCATAGCCAAAGTCAAACACACGCGAGTTGACCGCCGTGTTGGTGTAGGTGAACCACACTTCGATCGTGGCGTTGGTGAGGCTTGAAATCAGGCCATTGGGCAGGTCCACATACGACAGGGACGTGCCCACGTTTTTCAGAAACAGTTTGCCACCGCTGAAGACGGTGTTGGTCGCGTTCATCAAAGTGCCGTGGGCGGTGCCAACCGAATCGGTGACGTCGTTGGTGAATCCGTACCGGTTCACCAGGGTGGCACTGAATTCCGGCAGCACGGTGACCACCTTGGAATCTGTCTGCCCTTCAAAATCGGCCGTGATCGTCACCACCCCGGCATTGCGGGCATAGATCATGCCATTGGCATCCACCAGGGCGATGTTGGTGTCGCCCGAAGTGTAAACCACCCCATCGCCCGCCGTGACATTGACCCCGGTGGGAACCTCGAAATTGGCCATTACCGTGGCCTGCGCGGAGGAGCGCCAGGCATAGAGATTGTTGGTGATGGACAGCGCGATGTTCATGACCGCTCCCGGTTCCGCGAAGTCCACGTCGGCCCCCTCCAGAATGTTGGCGTTGATCTGTCCCGCCGACAGCACCTGATCATAAATCCGGAATTCATTGAAGGAACCGTTGTAGTTTGGATCGGAGGCAAACTGCGACCGTCCCAGCCAGAGGTTCACATCGTTGATGGAACTGAGCGGGCGCAACACCGGTTTGTAGCCCACCAGTTGCCCGTTGATGAACAAACGCGCCAGACGTTTGCTCCAGTCGTAGGTCACCACCGTGTGCAGTTCCACATTGGTGGGGAAGGAGGATGGCCCCTGCAGCACCAGATCACTGGTGTTCAGGATCGGCCGCGATTCAAAGCGGGCACGGCCGCCGTCGTCTTTGGGGGTCAGGAAAATGTAGTTGGTGCCGGTGCCTTGCAACCCCTCCGTGGCGGTGGTGAAGCCAAAATCAAAAATGCGCTGCCAATTGCCCCCCCCCTGCCACGTGGTCCACGCCTCAAAAGAGGCGTTCGTCAGGGTGGAGATTAGCCCGTTGGGCAAGTCAATGTATGCGATGCCATTCAAAAACGCCTGACCACTGCCGCTGAAATTGGTTCCGATCAGGGTTCCGTGTGCGGTACCCGCCAAATCAGTCACCGCCGTCCCTTCGGTCTCACTGAAGGAATAACGGTGGACAGGCTGCACGCTGGCTTGGGATGCCGTTGCTAAAAGCAATGCCCCGGCGATGGTGAGGGCCAGTTTGCTCAGGTTTGGCGCGATTGTTTTTTTCATAGGAATGGACTGTGTTTCAGCCGCAGCCAATGCGGGGTACAAGCGCGGGATTGAGTGCATGCCGCGCCAACAGTGCCGTGATTGGTTTGACTGGTTCATTGCTTGGGCTAGTGACTAGCCATACCTATACCAAAAATTCACCGCAAAGTAAAACGCCACTTTGCGTATTATTTTCACCATTTTGCGAACTTCGACCGGAGGGCAAGCAAGGGGTTCGCCAAAATCACGGCTTCCGCTTGCGCTCGGCACACTCCCCCATTATGTTGCATCAAGGAACACCGGTTTATGCGCAAGATGTATTACGTGGATTTGGCAATGTGTGGAGGAGAGGAAACTCCTCCCGATTTCGACTTGGAGGATTTCTGTGAGGTTTTGCAAGGCAAGGTGCCGGATGTGGAGGTGGTGCCGGTTTTGGAACTGGACGAGGAAGCCATCAACCGGGATCCCTCGTTGGTGAGTGACGCGGTGTTTTGTGAAGCCTTGGGCGAATACTATCACAGGTAACAGCCTTCCCCGCCGATGCCACCACCAGTGGTGAAAGGCGCGGTTTTTGTGTGACTGGATCTTGCGCAAAGTGTTGCCTATGAAAAGTCCGCTTCGCGAGCAAGTCGGCCCGGCCGCCATCAGGGCCGCCTGGTGGCACACTCTCCCCGATGGCCGTCATCAGTGCGACCTGTGCCCTCGGGAATGCAAACTGACTCCGGGGCAGCCCGGGTTCTGTTTTGTGCGCCAGGCCGATACCAAAGGGGTGCGTCTGTCCCAATACGGCCAGGCGGCGGGCCTGTGCATCGATCCCATTGAAAAAAAGCCTTTGGCCCATTTTTATCCCGGCACCAGTGTGTTGTCCTTTGGCACGGTGGGTTGCAATTTGGGTTGCCGCTTCTGCCAGAACTGGGATCTCTCAAAAGCCCGGCAGCACGACCGCAAAGCGCAATCAGCCCCGCCGCTCCTGATCGCGGAAACCGCCCGGGCCCACGGTTGCCACAGTGTGGCCTTCACCTACAACGATCCGGTCGTGTTTGCCGAATACGCCATGGATTGCGCCCAGGCCGCCCATGAGTGCGACCTGAAAACCGTGGCCGTTTCCGCCGGTTACATCAACCCGCTCCCCCGGGCGGATTTCTTCCGTCCCATCGACGCGGTCAACATTGACTTGAAGTCTTTCAGCCCGGATTTTTACCGGCGCATTTGTGGGGCGGAACTCGCTCCGGTGCTGGAGACCTTGGTCTGGCTGCGGCGAGAAACCCAAGTCTGGTTGGAAATAACCTCCCTGCTGATTCCGGGCCACAATGACTCCCCCGATGAAATTGATCGGTTGTGTGCCTGGATCGGGACCGAATTGGGGCCGGCAACACCCCTGCATTTCAGTGCTTTTCACCCCGATTACAAAATGCTGGAAGTTGGCCGAACACCTGCCGCCACCTTGATCCGGGCGCGCAACCAGGCCCGGGCGGCGGGCTTGCAGCATGTCTATACCGGGAATCTGTCGGATCCCGCCGGGCAATCCACCTATTGCCCGAACTGCAACGATGTCCTGATCGGTCGGGACCAGTACGCATTGGGCTTCTGGGGCTTGACCAGGAATGGCTTGTGCCAGCGCTGTGGCACCCAGCTGGCGGGCCATTTTGCCGCTCAGCCAGGGCATTGGGGCAGCCAAAGGCTTCCGGTGCGACTGGCGGCAGGCTTGGTCCCAGGCCCGTCGAATGTCCTCCAACAGTAATCTGCGGTGGATTTACGCCGCCTGACGTTCTAAAGTACCACCCGCTGACATGCTGGTGTCAATCCGTTGGTTCGGACCGCCTTGCGTGATGGCGTTTTATCGCATGAGTTCTGAAAATTATGGTTTTGGCACCCGGGCCGTCCATGAGGGACGCGGCTTTGTGGGGTCCACCGGAGCAGTGATGCCGCCGGTGTACCTCACCTCCACCTTTGAGCAGGGCAACGCGGACGGTTTTGATTACACCCGCTCAGGGAATCCCAATTTTCGCCTGCTGCAACAAAGTGCTGCCGCCTTGGAAGGTGCGGCCCACGCCACCTGTTTTGCCAGCGGGGTTTCCGCCATCACAGCGGTGATCTCCACCCTGCAGTCGGGCGACCTGATCCTGGCGGAGGAGAATGTGTATGGCTGCACATACCGGATGCTGGACCGGGTGTTCGCCAAATTCGGCCTGAAAACCTGCTACCTGGACCTCTCCCGGCCGGAAAACTGGCCGGCCATCGCCACCCAGCGCCCCGCGCTGGTCTGGCTGGAAAGCCCCACCAACCCGCTGCTGAAGGTGGTGGACATCGCGGGGATCAGCGCGGTGGCCCGCTCCGTGGGTGCGCCGGTGCTGGTGGACAACACGTTTGCCTCCCCCTATCTCCAGCGTCCGCTGGCCCTGGGGGCGACCCTCTCCCTGTCGTCCACCACAAAATATGTGAACGGCCACAGCGACTGCCTCGGCGGCCTGGTGGCCACGAACGATCCGGCCTGGCAGGAGAAGATGATCTTTGCCCAGAAAGCCCTGGGGTTGCAGCCCTCCCCCTTTGATGCCTGGCTGACCACCCGTGGACAGCGCACCCTGGCGCTGCGCATGGAGCGCCATTGCGCCAACGGTCTGCTGCTGGCCCAGTGGCTGGAGCAGCGGCGCGGCGTCCGCCGGGTCCGCTACCCGTACCTGCCCAGCCACCCCCAGTATGAATTGGCCCGCCGCCAGATGTCCGGCGGCTCCGGTATTGTGATCGCCGAGCTGGACTGCGCGGCGGACAAGGCCCTGGAATTCTGCCGCCGGCTGAAGCTCTTCACCCTGGCGGAAAGCCTGGGCGGCGTGGAAAGCCTCATCTGCCACCCACCCACCATGACCCACGCCTCGGTCCCGCGTGAAGTCCGGCACCGGGTGGGCATCGGCGACGGGTTGCTCCGGTTCTCCGTGGGCATTGAGGATGGACAGGATTTGATTGCGGATGTGGACGCGGCCCTGAAGGAGGTGCTGTTGTGAATGCGGAAACCCTGATGCACAAGCCCGCCTGGCAAGCGGAAACCCTGGGCCAGCCCAAGCCCAACTCCGTCCATGGTGTCTCGGTGGCGCTGCCCCGCTGGGCGGATGTGGTGGGCTACGAGGAGAAGGATCCGGCGGTGATGAGCCGGATGGCCAGCGGTTATCCCCGGTTTGTTATCCATCCCCTCGTGCAGCAGATTGCCCGCGAGTTGGGCGGCAGCCATCCCTGTCTGCCGTTCCCCTCCCGGCGCGTAGCGGAACGCTGCCTCCGCTTCCTGGCGGCCAACCATCCGGGTGTGCCCGCCACGCTGGTGAGCAAGAACGGCCTGTTTGCGGTGTTGACCGAAAACGCCGCCGCCGCCACCCTCAAGTCCTTCTGGCAGCACACCGGCCTGATTGTGTGCAGTCGCCAGGCGGAGGCCTTCCTGACCCGTCGCCCGGAGGATCCCGAGAGCGCCGCCCTGCGGCTCTCCCTGCGCCGCCAGCTCGCCCACTGGTATGATTGCGCCGAGGATGACATCTTTCTGACCCCCACCGGCATGGCCGCACAGTTCGCGGCCCTCCAGGCGGTGCAGCAGCGCCAGCCGGGCCGGCGCACCGCCCAACTGGGCTTCCCTTACGTGGACACTCTGAAGATCCAGGAGAAGCTGGGCCATGGCGGCATCCTGTTGCACAACCTGTCCCGCATCGCCGTCGATCTTGATGCGCTGCTGGAACGGGAGCCGCTGGCAGCCTGCTTCGGGGAAATCCCCGGGAATCCCCTGCTCGGTTCCGCCGATCTGCGCGAGGTAACCCCCATCCTGCGCCAGCACGGGGTGCCGTTTGTGGCGGATGATGTGGTGGCCACCCCCATCAATGTGGATCTGAGCGCGCACGCCGACCTGGTGGCCACCAGTCTCACCAAGTACGTCGTCGGCACCGGCGATGCGATGGGGGGAGCCCTGATCTGCAACCCCCGTTCCCCCTACTACGCTGAGCTGAAGGCCTTGGTGAAGGCCCAGCACGAGGAACTGCTTTGGGGAGGAGAGGCCCGGGTGGTGGACCAGCAGGCGCGCGGTTTCCCCGAGCGCATGCGCCAGCACAATCGCAACGGCCTCCACATCGCCGAGCAGCTTCGCCAGCACCCTGCCGTGGAGAAGGTCTGGTATCCCAAATGGGAGTTCAACGACGTCTATGAGGCCGTGCGCCGGCCCGACGGCGGCTGGGGTTCGCTGGTCACCTTCCTGCCGCGCGATGCCGTCCGCACTTCCCCGCGCATTTTTGACAACCTGCCGGTCTGCAAGGGTCCCAGCCTAGGCACCATTTTCACCCTCGCCTGCCCCTTCACCCTCCTGGCCCACTACACCGAGCTGGACTGGGCAGAGTCGTGCGGGGTTTCCCGCCACCTGATCCGCCTTTCCGTGGGGCTGGAACCCCCGGAGGAACTCTGGCCAAAGCTGGCCGCCGCGCTGGCAACCGTCTGAACCAGCCGGGTCGCAAAAACCGGGTTTCCATGGTATTGGTGAAACGTGTTGCATGATATTGACAACCCGGCTTTTGCCCCGGCGGATTGCATTCAAATCCACGGCGCGCGCGAGCACAACCTGAAGAACCTCTCCGTGGCCATTCCACGGGGCCGGTTCGTGGTGATCACCGGAGTGAGCGGCTCCGGCAAGAGCACCCTGGCGTTTGACCTGATTTTTGCCGAGGGCCAGCGGCGTTTCCTGGATTCCATGAACGCCTACGCCCGGCAGTTTGTGGAGCAGATGTCCCGCCCGGACGTGGACCTCATCACCGGCATCCCCCCCACCGTCAGCATCGAGCAGCGCAATTCGAGGGGCGGCGGCAAGAGCACGGTGGCCACCGTCACCGAAATCTATCATTTCCTGCGGCTGCTCTATGCCCGGCTGGGCACCATCCACTGCCCGGGTTGCCAGTTGCCGGTGCGCCCGCAGACGCGTGACGAGGCGGGCCGCCAATTGCAGGCGGAACTCCGGCAGCGGGGCGATCTCCTGCTGCTCGCACCCGTGGTCAAGGGTCGCAAAGGTTTCCACTCGGATGTCCCCATCTGGGCCGCCAAGCATGGCTACCGCGAGATCCGGGCCGATGGCAAAATCCATGCCACCGACCAACCGCTGCGCCTGGACCGCTTCAAAGAGCACAATGTTGAGATCGTCACCGGCGTGCTGGAAAAGAAAACCCGAAAAACCCCGGGCCCTGAGACCCCCCAGCAACTGATCGACAAAACCCTGGCGCTGGGCGGCGGCACGCTGCTGGCATTGGACAACCACCGCAAGGTCACCGTGCATTCCACCGAGCGCTCCTGCCCGGGCTGCGGACGCTCCTTTGAGGCGCTGGATCCCAAGATGCTCAGCTACAATTCGCCCTCCGGCTGGTGCGAAAAATGCCGCGGGTTCGGCGAGCTGTTTTACCTGCCGGACGTGGAGCGCGGCGCGCGAGCGGAGGCGATTGAAGAGTCCTGGTTTGAATGGCAGGAAGGCAAGCGGGAGACCTGCCCGGAGTGCCACGGTGCCCGGCTGAACCCGCTGGCCCGTGCGGTGAGGCTGGACCTGGGAGGCTTCCGTTTGCCTGAGGTGGAGGGCGGCGTGACGCTGGAGCAAATGGCGGACGCCCCGGTGGCGCTGGCGCTGGCCAGCTTTGCGAAAGCACAGCCCAAAGGGACAGCCGCAGAAATCGCGCGGGACATCCTGCCGGAAATCCGCGAGCGGCTGCGCTTTCTGGAGGAGGTGGGCCTCGGCTACCTGGCCCTGGGCCGCAGCGTCACCACGCTGTCAGGCGGGGAGGCGCAGCGCATCCGGCTGGCCGCCCAGCTCGGCTCCAATCTCAGCGGTGTGCTTTATGTGCTCGACGAGCCGACCATCGGCCTGCACGCCCGGGACAACGACCAGCTTCTGGCCACCTTGGCCACCCTCCAGGGGCGGGGCAATTCGCTTGTGGTGGTGGAGCATGATGAGGCCACCATGCGACAAGCGGATTACATCATCGACCTGGGACCGGGGGCGGGTGTGAACGGTGGCCAGGTGGTGGCCGCGGGCACGCTTGCCGAATTGCTTCGGCACGAGGATTCCCTCACCGGTCAGTGCCTGCGCGCGCACAAAACCTTCCCCGCCCGCGGCCAGCGCCGTCCGGTGACGCCACCTCCATCCGTAACCGAGCCAACCGCCGGATGGCTGGTATTGAGCGGGGCCCGACTGCACAACCTGAAAGACCTGACGGTCGCCTTCCCCCTGCAACGCCTGGTGGTGGTGACCGGCGTCAGCGGCTCGGGCAAAAGCACCCTCATTCGCGAGTGCCTGCTGCCGGCGCTCAATGCCCCGGCCCGCAAACCGGTTCCCGGGCAGCCGGTCCTGCGGGGGCGCGACCAGGTGCGTACCGTGCATGAGGTGGACCAGACGCCCATCGGCCGCACGCCGCGCTCCATCCCCGCCACTTACGTGGGTTTTTTTGACGACATCCGCAAGCTGTTCGCCCAGTTGCCGGAGGCGCGCTTGCGCGGTTACGGCCCCGGGCGGTTCTCCTTCAACAGCGCCCAGGGCCGCTGCCCCGCCTGCGAGGGTGCGGGGGAAATCAAGCTGGAGATGAGTTTCCTGCCGCCCGCCTATGTGAAATGCGAGACCTGCCTCGGTCTGCGTTTCAACCCGGAGACGCTGGACGTGCTGTTCAATGGCCGCAACATCGCCCAGGTGCTGGAGCTGAGCGTGGCGGAGGCGATTGAATTCTTCGCCGCCCAAAGCCGCATCCGGCGGCCCCTGGAGGCGCTGCGCGACACCGGTCTGGAATACCTGAAGCTGGGCCAGACCAGCCCCACCCTGAGCGGTGGCGAAGCCCAGCGGGTGAAGCTGGTCTCGCACCTGCTTTCCGGCTTTAAGCCCGGCGCGGACCGGCTTCCCGTGGTGAATCACCCGGCCGGACCTGGCAACCTGTTCATCCTGGAGGAGCCGACCATCGGGCTGCACATGGCGGATGTCCGGCGCCTGGTCGAGGTGCTGCAACGGTTGGTGGATGCCGGGCACTCCGTCATTGTGATCGAGCACAACCTCGATCTGATTGCCGAGGCGGACTGGGTGATTGACCTCGGCCCCGAGGGGGGCGCGGCCGGTGGGCGCGTGGTGGCGTCTGGAACTCCGGAACGGGTGGCCCGGGCAAAAGGCTCGCACACCGGGCGGTATTTGAAAGCGCTGCTGGCCGCTGCGCCGATGAAAAAATAAAAAAACCGCCCCGGTTCAAAGTGGCCCCGGGGCGGTGAGAATCTTTCGGAAGCAATGGCGCTCAGTAGCGGTAATGGTCCGGCTTGTACGGGCCTTCCACCGGCACGCCGATGTACTCCGCCTGCTTCTGGCTGAGCGTGGTCAGCTTGACGCCGATCTTCTCCAAATGCAGCCGGGCCACTTCCTCATCCAGCTTCTTGGAGAGGCGATAGACGCCCACCTTGTAGGTCTCACGGTTGGACCAAAGGTCCAACTGGGCCAGCACCTGGTTGGTGAAGCTGTTGCTCATCACAAAGCTGGGATGCCCCGTGGCGCAACCGAGGTTGACCAGGCGGCCTTCCGCCAGCATGTAGATGCAGTTCCCGCCCGGGAAGATGTACTTGTCCACCTGCGGCTTGATGGTGATCTTTTTGACCCCCTTCTGGGTGTTCAGCAAGTCCACCTGGATCTCGTTGTCAAAGTGGCCAATGTTGCAGACGATGGCCTGGTCCTTCATCTTCTGCATGTGCGCCACCGTGATGATGTCGCAGTTGCCGGTCGTGGTGACGTAAATGTCCGCCTCGCCCAGGGTATCCTCCACGGTGGTGACTTCAAAGCCTTCCATCGCCGCCTGGAGGGCGTTGATGGGATCGACTTCCGTGACGATGACGCGGGCGCCAAACCCACGCAGCGAATGCGCGCAGCCCTTGCCCACGTCCCCGTAACCGCACACCACAGCCACTTTGCCGGCCACCATGACGTCTGTGGCACGCTTGATGCCGTCCGCCAGGGATTCACGGCAGCCGTAGAGATTGTCGAACTTGGACTTGGTGACAGAGTCGTTCACATTGATGGCCGGGACGAGCAGCTTGCCCGCCTGCAGCATCTGGTAGAGGCGATGCACCCCGGTGGTGGTCTCCTCGGACACGCCCTTCCAATCCTTCAGCACCTGGTGCCAGAAGCCCGGACGCTCCTTGGCCACGCGCTTGAGCAGCTTCTTGATCACGGCCTCCTCGTGGCTGGCGCTTGGGGTGTTCACCCACTTGTCACCGTCTTCCAATTGGCAGCCCTTGTGGATGAGCAACGTGGCGTCGCCACCGTCATCCACGATCAACTGCGGACCCTTCATGCCCGGATGGGTGAGTGCGTCCAGCGTGCAATCCCAGTATTCCTCCAGCGATTCGCCCTTCCAGGCGAAGACGGAGACACCCGCCTGGGCAATGGCGGCGGCGGCGTGATCCTGCGTCGAGAAGATGTTGCACGAGGCCCAGCGCACCGAGGCCCCCAGCTTCACCAGGGTCTCGATCAGCACTGCGGTCTCGATGGTCATGTGCAGGGAGCCGGTGATGCGCACGCCCTTGAGGGGCTTCTGCGTGCCGTACTTCTCGCGCACCGACATCAGGCCCGGCATTTCCTGCTCGGCCACGCCGATTTCCTTGC